>MVPZ01000085.1 GCA_002067045.1 Methanomassiliicoccales archaeon PtaB.Bin134
CATGGTCTCGTGAAGGTTCTGGATACCCTTGGTGGTGTCGATGAACACGTTGTTGTTCTTGAAGGCCACCACGCCTTTGGCCTGGTCCTTGTCCATGCCCAGATCGCTGAGCTGCTTGGCCAGGGCCTTGGGGTCCTTTATCTTCCCGTCGACCTTGATCTCGTTGTTCTTGATGGCCTCGACGACGGCCTCCTCAAGAGGTTCCACGACCATGTAGAACTTGTTGTGCTTGTTGGGGGACTTGCCCTCGAAGGGACCGCCCTTCCCCTTTATGCACTCGCGGTAGACCACGATGGGCGCGGAGGCCTTGATCTCCACCTTGTGATCGTTCACTATGCGGTAGTTGGTGATCTCCAGGTGGAGCTCGCCCATACCGGACAGCAGGTTCTCCCCGGTCTCCTGGTTGATCTGCACCTGGATGGACGGGTCGGCCTTGCCGACGGTCCTGAGCACATCGACCAGCTTGGGCAGGTCCTTCATGTGCTTGGCCTCGATGGCCACGGTGACCACCGGTTCGGTGTAGTGGGAGATCTTCTCGAAGGGCTCCATTTCCTTGTCCGAGGAGCAGGTGGCTCCGGATATGGCGTCCTTCAGCCCGGACAGGGCGACGATGTTTCCGGCCTCGACCTCATCCACGGCGATGCGGTCGGCTCCGACGCACATGGCCACGGTCTGGACGCGGTTGGGGTTGGGCATCCCTAGTATATGCATCTCCTGGCCGCGAACGACCTTTCCGGAGAACAGCCTGCCCATGGCCACCTCGCCCGCGTGGGGGTCGATGACGATCTTGGTGCACATGAAGGTCGTCGGACCCTCGCGGTCGCAGGTCATCATGGCCTTGCCGACCTCGGACTCCAGGTCGCCCTTCCATATAACCGGGATACGGATCTTCTGGGCGTCCAGGGGGTTGGGGACGTGGGTGATGACCATGTCCAGGAGCACCTCGTGCACCGGGGACTTCTTGGCCAGGGTCTTTTGGTCCTCGTTCTTGCAATAGTTGTAAACATCCTTGAAGGAGATCCCGCTCTTCTTCATGTAGGGGGCGGATATGGCCCAGTTGTTGAATGCGGAGCCGAAGGCCACGGAGCCGTCCTCCACCTTCACCTGCCACTTCTTGCGCAGGTCCTCGGGCAGGTTGGCCACGATCCTCTTGTTGACCTCGGCGATGATCTGTATGAAGCGCTGCTGCATCTCCTGCTCGGTGACCTTGAGCTCGTTGATCAGGCGGTCGACCTTGTTGACGAACAGCACCGGTCTGACCCTCTCCTTGAGGGCCTGGCGTATGACGGTCTCGGTCTGGGGCATGATGCCCTCCACCGCGCAGACCAGGATGATGCATCCGTCCAGGGCCCTCATGGCCCTGGTGACGTCCCCGCCGAAGTCCACGTGACCGGGGGTATCGATCAGGTTGATAAGGTAGTCCTTCTTGTCGCCGTGCCAGGTGTGCACCATCGAGGCGTTGGCCGCGTTGATGGTGATGCCACGGGCCTGCTCCTGCTCGTCGAAGTCCAGCATTAGTTGCTTGCCGGCGAGGTTCTCCGACATCATGCCCGCCCCGGCGATCAGATTGTCGCTCAGGGTGGTCTTTCCGTGGTCGATGTGCGCGGCGGTCCCGATGTTCCTGATGAACTCAGGCTTCAGCATTATCTCCTGAGCCTTCTTGATATTGTCTTCCTTTCTGCCCATGTTCCCCACCTATTATTTAACGCGCAGAGGAAGCAACCCTCTCGATCTCTTCCTTCTTGGCCACGGAGAAGCTGTTCATGTCGCCCTTGGAGGCAAGTATGAGCTCTTCGGCCAAGCACTGCTCGATGGGCTTGGTGTTCTTGAAGGAGGCGTTGACGGAGCCCTTGGAAATGTTGCGCAGGGCTATGTCCAGCCTCCGGGAGGGAGCAACGTCCACGGCCTTCGGAACGGATATTCCACCGAACTGCAGGCGGGTGATCTCCTCACGGGGAGCGGCGTTCTCCAGAGCCTCGACCAGGACCTGTATGGGATTCTTCTTGGTGCGCTGCTCGATGATCTCGAAGGCCTTCTTGGTAACATTGTAGGCCTTGAGCTTCTTGCCGGTGAAGACCTCGGTCCTCATCATGTTGTTGATCAAACGCTCAACGATGTTGACCTTGGACTTTCCGAACCACTTGTTGGCGTGCCTGGCGGTGGTGTGCGGAACGGCGGTGGGGGTCAAGTTGATGTACTTGGCCAGGCCACCGTCCTTCACGACCACTTCACCGCTGGAGTACTTGCCGAACAGCAGAATGTTGTCAAACTTGAAACTGCCTTCTTCCATGGGGATCACCGGACCGGCTTCTCCTTCCTTCCCCTGACCAGTTCGTTCAGGGAGACGTTGTTCACCTGTATGACCTTGTACCTGACACCGGGAATGTCACCGTAAGAACGACCCATCCTACCTCCGATGCCTTCCACCAGTACCTCGTCATGCTCGTCGATGAAGTTGATAGCCCCGTCACCAACCGCGAAAGCGGTGATCTGGCGGCCGTTCTTGATCAATTGGACCTTGACGCACTTTCTGATGGCGGAGTTGGGCTGTTTCGCCTCGATACCGACCTTCTCCAAGACGATGCCCTTAGCCTGGGCTGCGCCCTCGAGCGGATCGGACCTTTCCTTGAGCTTCAACAGCCGTCTCTTGTAAGACCTGTCGCTCCAGCGGGACTTCTGCCGATCGTTCCTCAGCTTTCTGGCAGTGAATAATCCTTTTGCCAAATGTTTCACCTCAAATTCAGGAGCAGGCCCTCTATTACCGATTTTGTATATAAGAATATGGGACATCCATTAACGGCCCCATAGACTGCTGGCACAGGCCCGTACAACCCTCTAGCGGCCCCTCAACCCTCAGCCTATGTAAGTAGCTTCCGGTGCCTCGGGGTGGGGCCGTAGCACGCGCAGTAGGCGCCCTTGGGAGTCGTAGCCGAAGACCATATAGTTGCACATCCACCAATTGTTGAGCTCCAGCATCATCCTGCGCACCTTCAAGGCGTCCGGGCGGGGGGCCATAACCACCAGCCTTATCTTCTTGTGAAGAACGGTGCGATAGGCCGAGAGCCGATCACCCTTCATCCAGGAATCAGAGGTCTCGATGATCTCCTGGCCTATGAGACGGCCCTGGAAGAATATGTCTATCATGCCCCTCCCTTCGGGGTCCAATGAGAAGTGGGTGGAGACATCCGGATGCGGGATCTCGTCAGAGATGTCCCTCAGCCGGCGTGCGGCCACCTTGAAGACCAGCTCGTCGTCCACGCAATGGAAACGGCGGGCGGGGATAAATCCTTTGCCGGGGTTCAGGCCTTGCCATGCGATTCCCCTCGGACCATGGCCGTGGCCACCAGGTGCGCCAGCCGGACGGGCTCGGGAAGGCAGCCTCGGACCACGCAGCGCCTGACCATGGCATCGGCCTCCTTCGGATCGATGCCCTCAGAGGCCACATACACCCGCCCATCGGGCAGCTGGACCTCGCGCACCTGATGGCGGCCTATGGTCTCCAGCCTCGACTCCCAATCGGAAAAGTGCGCCTGGAGGGCGGAAGCTATGGACGACTGGTCCGGCCGGTCCCTGGACACGGTGACCGCGGGTATCCCCAGCCTGGAGTGCAGCAGGGATATGTCCACCACGTTGAACCCGCCCAGGGCCACCCCGTCTATCATTATCATACGTACCTGCTCACGGTAGCGCGACCCCTCCACCATATCCACGATGACCTCGGTGGCGTCCGTGCCATCGATGGTGCATGAGGAGGCCAACACGCCCTCCACATAGTTGGGGGGGCATACCAGAACGCCAGCCACGGGCACCCTTCCCTGTCCCTTGAGGAAGGGGCCGTCGTCCACGCCCAGCACCCGCGCCTGGTACTTCAATCACATCAGCCCCAGATGCCCGGTCACCCGATCCACCTCGGCGTTGGGGGCCGGGCCGATGCCCAGGCAGGTGGTGGTGTTCGGGGGGAGCTCGGTCATTCCGGCATCGGTGATGAGCGAGGTCACCAGGCCGGCGTCCTCCGCGGCCTGCTTGATCTGGTAGAGCTCGGCCAGGTCCTTCACCTTGACCACAACCTTCTTTTGCCCCTCGGCATACCAGCGCTCGAACTGCACCGGCTTCCTCTTCTTGCTGGCCATGGCGCAGTTCACCGCCGCATGGGCCACCTGTGCGGCCATCTTGCCGGGGGACAGCTTCAGGTCCTTGCGCACCACTATGACCATCTTGTTGTCGAAGTCCATGTGCTGCCTCACCGGTCGCCGAACGCCAGGGGGAACTGCCTCTTGAACACCCGCTCCTGGTTCCTTCTGGCGATCTCCTCCATCCTTTCCAGCTCCTCGGGGCTGAAAATGAAGGAGATGGCCTTGCCGCAGATGGGGCAGGGGAACTCCCGGCCTTCCACACAGTCCTCCCTATTGACGGTGATGAGGATCTCGCACTTGGGGCAGCAGAGCATCAGGGAATCCATGCTATCAGCTTCCGCCATCCATTGGACATATAATATCCCTTTCCCGTCGAGCTTCGCATATTACCTTTAATATAAGCAGAGGAAATGGGGCGCTCATGTTGGAACTCGTACGCCGGGACGGAATGGCGCGCATCTGCCGACTGCATACCCGCAGGGGAGAGCTGGAGACGCCCTGCCTGCTTCCGGTGATCAACCCCCGGCTGGTCACCATCAAGCCCCGGGAGCTCCACGACACCTTCGGGTTCCGGGCCATCATCACCAATTCATATATCATACGCAACGACCCCAAGATCAGGGAGGCCGCACTGGCCGATGGGTTGCACGGGTTGCTGGATTTTCCGGGGGTCATCATGACCGACTCCGGCACCTTCCAGTCCCACATGTACGGGGAGGTGGACCTGGTCAACCGGGAGATCGTGGAGTTCCAGAGGGACATAGGTTCCGACATAGGCACGGTCCTGGACATCTTCGCCGAACCGGATTGGAGCAAGGAGCATACCGCCGCCTCCATAGAGGTGACCTTGGAGAGGACCAGGGAGGCCGCGGAGCTGAAGCGGGATATGCTCCTGGCCGGGGTGGTGCAGGGGTCCGTCTATCCGGACCTGAGGGAGATGTGCGCAAGGCGGCTCTCGGAGATGGGGGTGGACGTGAACCCGGTGGGAGGGGTGGTCCCATTGATGGAGAACTACCGCTTCGCCGAGCTGGTGGACGTGATAGTTGCGGCCAAGAAGGGGCTCCGTCCGGACCGCCCGGTGCACCTGTTCGGAGCGGGACACCCCATGCTCTTCGCTCTGGCCGTCCTCCTGGGATGCGACATGTTCGACTCGGCCTCCTACGCCAAGTTCGCTAGGGACGACCGCTTCATGTTCCTGGAGGGCACCTTCCGCCTCCAGGACATGAAGGCCCTGGAATGCCAATGTCCGGCCTGCGTGGGCCATGACCTGGAGGGGATCAGGGCCATGCCGCCTGCCAAGCGCACCGAGCTGATAGCCCGGCACAACCTCTGGGTGTCCAAGATGGAGCTGGAGAGGGTCAAGAGGGCCATCCTGGAGGGTGACCTCTGGGAGCTGGTGGAGAGGAGATGCCGCTCCCACCCGGCACTACTGGATGCCTTGAGGGCCCTGGGCAAGCACCAGGAGCTCCTGGAGAGATACGAGCCGCTGTCCCGGGACCATGCCCTGTTCTACACCGGACCGGAATCATTCAACCGGCCAGCATTTCTGAGGTTCCAGAGGAGGACCGGGGACCGGTACGTCCATCCCGCCACCGAGGTCGGGATAACCTTCGACGAACCGGAGAAGCCCTACTCACGGACGCTGCGACCGGCCATGGAATCCGTCCTGGCCATAAGCGACGCCCACTTCCACGTGGTCTCGCCCTTCGGTCCGGTGCCCATCGAGCTGGACGAGATCTACCCCATATCCCAGTCGCTCTTCCCCAGCCACCGGGACCAGCAGACCGTCGAACGGACCAAGGAGCTGATGGAGGGCCTGGGCCACACCCACTCCTACAAGATGGGGGCCATGTGGGACGGGGAGGGCACCCTGGAGTTCCTGAGGATGTTCTCCCAGGGGAAGGGCACCTTCGACATTGACATGGCCAGGGTCAGGGCCGTGGCCGACTACCAGTTCGGCAGCGGCGCGGCCGATGCCCTCCTGAACGGCGAGGTGGGCCTGGTCAAGTCCAAGAACGTGGACCGCATCCGGAACGTGCTGGTGGACGGCGAGCACGTGGTGTCCATGCGCGCCGAGGATGGTTTCTTCACCCTGCGCCCGCCGGGTGCCAGAAGGCTGCTGGCGGGCATCCCGGCCCCGGGCATGAGGGTGGTGGTGCATGAAGACGCGGTGGAGTTCAACAAGCAGGGGCGCAACGTGTTCTGCTCCTTCGTGGTGGACGCCGATCCGGATATAAGGCCGCAGGACGAGGTCATGGTGGTGGACAAGGACGACAGGCTTGTGGCCATCGGACGGGCGCAGATGACCAGGGATGAGATGATGGCCTTCCAGAAGGGAGTGGCCGTCAAGGTCAGGGAAGGCGCCTAGTCCTCCACCTCGCTGATCTCCTCAGCCACCTTCAGGCATGACATCAGGTCCTCGATGGTGTGCAGAAGGGACATGAGGCTCCTGGCATGGCACTCCACCTTGAGAACGGAACCCTCCACCCAGGACCTGGCGTGTTCGCCGTTGTCCATCTCCAGGGAGCGGTTGACGTTCGAGGCGCGTTCCGGGCTCCCAAGGTCCAGTTCCAGAAGGCAGGTCGCTTCCACGCACCGCTCATGTTCGAGAGGGGATAAAATCCCTTGCCTCGCCTGCGAAAGTATGAGTGGTAGCCCCGTCCAGATTCGAACTGGAGTCACCGGCTCCAAAGGCCAGCATGATTGACCACTACACTACGGGGCTCTAATCCCCTCGATGCGATATCCCCTATTTAATTTTCCATCCCCGGGACCATCGCCCCGAACAGATGTGTGGAGGCGTGGCCAGTGATCCTCACGCTCACCCTTTGCCAAAGCTGGTGGTCGCCCTTTATGACCACCGGCAGATAGTCGTCGGTGCGGGCCATTACGCTGCATCCCTTGCCCTTCTCATCGATCAGCACAGAATAGGTCCGCCCGACCTTGGAGGCGTTGATCTCCGAGGAGATGCGGAACCTTGATCGGGTCAGTTCCCGGGAGCGCTCCTTGGACACCCAGCCGGGGACCTGTCCCTTCATAGTGTCGGCCACCGTGCCCGGACGGCGGGAGAAGCGGGTGACGTTGATGATATTGGGCCTTAGCTGCTCCATGAGC
>MVPZ01000086.1 GCA_002067045.1 Methanomassiliicoccales archaeon PtaB.Bin134
CCTGAAGCCGGGAATGCCCCCGGTGGCGGAGTTCCGCTGTACGCCCACCACGTTCACGGTGCGGGAGTACTGCAACCTTCACGGACTGTGGAAGGTCTGACCTTCCTCCTTTAATAGGCCGTCCGTTGATTAGCACAACTAGAGAGAAGGTGGAACGATGAGCTTCCAAACGGACCGACCTACGGAGCTGTCGATCCTCATGGAAAGGGCGGTCGAGTGGCTCCAGGAGCGCTACCTAGGCGGAGAGGACAGCATAGATTTCCCTCTGTTCGCAGTGGCCATGGAGAGGGGCGAGCGCTGGGACATCAGCGACCTCAAGGCCGTGTACTACTCGCTGCACATGATGGGGCTCATCCACGTGCCCGCTCTGGAGCTGAACAGGCGGCACTCCTGACAGCACCGTGGTCAGCGGATCGGCCTAAGGGCAAGTGCGCCCACTCAGGCGGTCCCCCAATATTTTGGACGCCGTACCTCACGTGGGCAGCGTCAGGTTTCCGTCAGCGGCGGGAAGGTACATGGTGAAGGTGGTACCCACTCCCACCTTCGACTCCACGGCCAGGTGCCCGCGGTGGCCCAGGACTATGGACTGGGATATGGGCAGGCCCAGGCCGCAGCCGGTCTTCTTGGTGGTGTAGTATGGCTCGAAGATGCGGTCCAGGTCCTGGGGGGCTATGCCCCTGCCGTGGTCCTGGACGGAGATCCTGATATAGCGCCCCGGAGGAAGGGGAGTATTATCGCCGGACGAGACCACGATGTTGCCGGCCCGGACCTTGAGCTCCCCGCCGGCGCTCATCTCCTGGCGTGCGTTTATGACGAGGTTGGATATCACCCCGCGGACCTGCACCTGGTCGGCCATGACGTCCCACATGTCGTCGTCGATCTCCACATCGGCCCGGACCGGGGAGTCCCGGAGGTTGAACTCCACCTCCTCCCTCAGGACCGGTATGAGGGAGATGAGCTTCCTGTCCGGCTTGTCGGCCTTGGAGAGGGCCATCATCTGCTTGACGAGCTCGCGGGCCCTTTCCGTGGCCCTCTCGGTCTCGTCCAGCCTGGTCCGGGCGGTGGGGTCGTCGTGCATCCTGAGCTTGACCAGCTCCACGTTGTTGGACATGACCGTGAGGATGTTGTTGAGGTCGTGGGCCACCCCCCCGGCCATGAGCTCTATGGCCCTGACCCTGTTGGCGCGGGCTATCTGCTGCCTCACCCTGTCCTTCTCGGAGTCGTCCCTGATGACCGCCACCGCCCCGATGGTCGTGCCGTCCGCCCTTATGGGGGCCACAGTTCCCGAGAGGGCGATCCGGGTCCCGTCCGGCCGTATCAGGTAGAGGCCCTCGAGGGGGTAGACGCTGCCGTCTGCGAGGCACTGCGCCGTGGGGCTCTGCAGGGTGCCCGATGCGTCCACAGAGGGGAACACCTCCCCCACATCGAAGCCCCTCGCATCTCCGATGCTCACACCGGTAAGGCCCTCGGCGTTGCTGTTCATCATCACTGCCCTGCCCATGGTGTCGGTCACGATGACCCCGTCCCCGATGCTGGAAAGTGTGACCGACAGCCTCTCCATCTCCTCGGCCAGCTGTTTCTCGGCCTTCCTGCGCTTCTGCAGCTCCCGTTTCAGCTCCGAGTTCGCCTCCTTAAGCTCCCTGGTCCGCCTTTCGACCTCGGTCTCCAGGGAGGCATTGGACACCTCCAGCCTCTCCTGCACCCTGCTCAGGCGCTCGCTGAGGTAGGACACCGCTATGACCACCATGAGGAAGAACGCCGTGCGCAGGACATCATCTGCCAGCAGGTCCATCCTGCCCATGTACAGGTCCGTGATGTACAGCAGGGCCGCGAGGTAGGCGACCAGCAGCAAGGCGTAGCGCCTGTACCAGATGGCTCCCAGGGTGAGGGGGAGGTAGAAGAACTGGGTGAAGATGCCGCCCTCTTGGAGGACGATGTGGTAGTAGAAGGTCACGGAGGTGGCTACGCTAAGGAGGAGCACGATGACGACAAGCTTCGTCCTTTCCTCGACCTTCATGGAAGTGTATCCAGGCAGTTACCAGGCCCTTATGGTCTATATACTTCTTCATGTGGTCATCAAAAACAATATCGACGGCCGACATCTTGAGCAGGGGTTCGACCGCCCTAAGGTCGGTTAAAGCAGGGCTGGCCGGGCGATCGTGGAGGTGTCAACGAATAACGTAATTGAAGTTAAACCAGCTCTGATTCCGGGGACATTCTTTTATGTACGCGGCGCATGAAAGATGTCCATCCAAGTTTGGAGGTTTCCTCATGGAGAGCAGCATCCCCCGAATCGGCGTATTCTTCTGCGACTGTGGCCAGACCATCAAGGGCCTGATCGACTACGATAAGCTCCGTGACCTCGCCCAGAACGAGAAGGACGTGGCCTACGTAGACAGGGCGGACCTCCTGTGCTCCCCGAGCTCGCGGGAGAGGGTCAGCGAGGCCATCCGCGAGAACGGCCTGGACCGGATCGTCATCGCCGCATGCTCCCCCCGAGTGTACCTACCGGAGTTCCAGGACGTTGCGGAGAGGGCGGGCATCAACCGCTTCATGGTGGAGCAGTCGAACCTCCGCGATCAGGTGGCCTGGATCCACTCGCTCGACGTGGAGAGCGCCACCTCCAAGGCCATGGACCAGCTGGCCATGTCCATCGCCCGTGCGCGCAGGATGAGGCCGTCCAAGTTCGGTCCGGGGGCGGCGGTGAACGAGGAAGTGTGCTCCGGATGCGGCGTGTGCGCCACCACCTGCAAGGCCGGCGTGATCGACTTCAAGCCTACCGATGGAGGGCATCGCGTGGCCCGGGTCGACCGCTCGGAGTGCAAGGCCTGCGGGGCCTGCGTCGCCGCCTGCCCCTCCGGTGCGCTGAACCTCGAGGGGTTCACCAACGAGGAGGTCATCGCCGAGGTCGACGAGTTCACCGAGGGTCTCCTGGAATCAAAGGAGCCTTCACCGGCGATACTGGTGTTCGCCTGCCACTGGTGCTCCTACCCGGCCGCTGACCTCGCCGGGCTCAAGAGGATGCAGATGGACGCGCGCTTCCGCATGATACGCACGCCTTGCTCCGCGCGCGTGGACCCGGAGTGGGTGTTACGCGCCATGTCCCGGGGCGTGGACGGGGTGCTGATACTCGGCGGCAGCGAGGGCAACTGCCACTACCAGGGAGGGAACGTGCGCACCCGGAACCGCATGCTCCTCCTGAACAAGGTGCTGGAGCAGCTCGGCTTCGACACCTCCAGGCTGGGGGTGGAGTGGATCGACGCCGATGAGCCGTACCGCTTCCGCGCCGTGGTCGAGGACTTCGTGACCAAGATAGCGGAGCTGGGCCCCAGCCCAGTGCGCGCCCCGGCAGAGGAGGAGAGGATGACCTC
>MVPZ01000087.1 GCA_002067045.1 Methanomassiliicoccales archaeon PtaB.Bin134
CCACTTCTTCGGCGGCTTGATGTCCAGCCAGGGCATCTCCAGGCGCTTGGGGGATATCCTGGTGTGAGGGTCCACCGGGTTCGGTCCCAGCTCCCGCACCTTGGCCACGTATGAGTTGACCTCGTTCACGTAGCCCTCCACCTCCTCAGAGTCCACGTAGGCGATGTGGAAGCGCGCGGGATCGAACCCCATCTGCTCCAGGTACTTGTGCAGCAGGGTCATCCTCTTGCGGGTGCGCAGGTTGCCGATCTCGTAGTGGCACCTTCCGGGATGGCCGGCCAGGACCAGCACCCCGTCCGCGCCCTTGGAGAGGGCCTTGAGCACCCATTCCGGGTCCACCCGCGCCGAGCACATGGTGCGCAGCACGCAGAAGTGGGGGTCCATGGCCATGCGCTTCAGGCCCGCGGTGTCCGCGGCGGTGTAGGAGCACCAGTGGCAGGAGAACACCACCACCCTGGGGAAGCCCATCCTGGAGCCCTTCAGGAAGGTCTCGATCTGGGACACCATCTGGGCGTTGGAGAAGCAGGTCTGGTCCAGGGCCGCGGTGGGGCAGGCGGCCACGCAGGCCCCGCAGCCCTCGCAGGCGTTGATGTTCACGCTGGCCTTCCTGGCGCCCCCGAACTCCTGGTCGGGGGCGATATGTATGGCGTTGAAGTTGCACACCGACTCGCATATGCCGCATCCGGTGCAGCGCATCTTGTTGACCTGGGAGACGTTGGCCTTCTCCGTGGAGGCTTGCAGCAATAGCCGGTCGTGGGACATGCGGAGCATGTCCAGGGCCTTGTCGGTGGCCGCCTGGCGATCGTCGAAATGTATCCAGGCGCACTGCTCGCGTATGTTGCACATCTCCACCATGCAGCCCTTGCGCTCGGCCTCCTCCACGGTGGCCTGGAACTCCTTGAGGTACAGCTTGGGGGAGCAGGCGGCGATGAGCACGCGGTCCAGCTTGTGCCGCACCACGTCATCGGTGATCTTCTTCCGGTTCTCCGGAGAGCAGGCGAAGAGCATCTCCGAGACGTGCACCACCTTGTCCATGTTGTTGGCCGCCTGATGCAAGGCCTGTGTGTCCAAACTGATGTTGATGCTTCCGCCGCAGCTGCAGATGTAAACGCCCATACGTTGCGAACCCTTGCTCATTATTGCTCCTCCAGTGCCGATGTTACGAGATGTCAAAAGTCAAGGTCTTTTGTTAAATAGATTTCCCCAAAACCTTCGTATGCCGAAGGTTCGGGGTTTCGGCGCTCAGAGGTCCACGCAGCGCCGCTGGAAATAGGCCCTCGGATGCTCGCAGGACGGGCACTTCTCCGGAGGCTCGTCCCCCTCGTGCTCGTAGCCGCACTCCCGGCATACCCACTTTACCTTGGAGCTCTCCTTGAACACCGTGCAGGACTCCACCATGGCCAGCAGCTTCTGGTACCTGGTCTCGTGGTGCTTCTCCGCCCTTCCGATGGCCCGCAGGCGGTTCGCCTCGTACTTGTAGCCCTCCTGCTCGGCCACGTCCGCGAACTCCGGGTACATGCTCGCGGTCTCGTAATGCTCGCCGGCGATGGCGGCCTTCAGGTTGTCCGCGGTCTTGCCGTGCACGGCCGGGAACTCGGCCTCCAAGTGGAGGGCCTCGAAGTCCAGGCACTCCTTGCCCTTGATGTTCTGCAGCATCTTCCACAGGCTGCTGGCGTGGGACCTCTCCTGCTCGGCGGTCTCCAGGAATATGGCGGATATCTGCTCGTAGCCCTCGGCCTTGGCCACCTTGGCGTAGAAGGTGTAGCGGTTCCTCGCCTGGCTCTCTCCGATGAATGCCTTGGCCAAATTCTCCACGGTCTTGTTCATTGGTTCACCGCCGCGAGCATGGTAGGTCATCGGATATCTAGCTTGCGCTCCATTTCACTGGGTGGAGGGAAACGTTCAAACGGCGGAAGGTTCATGGACCTCCCTGGGCGCGCCCTGGGGGGCGCGCGGGGGTGCCCGAGATGTCCGCCAAGGTCGACTTCGATTCCCTGAGCATCGAGGAGCAGGCGCTCTACATCATCGACAACTACGCCGACGTCTTCCTGGACAATCTCGGCCTGGGCCTCAACCGCCGGCGCATCCTGAGCATCATGTACGAGGCGCGCAAGAAGCTGATGAGGGGGTGGCGATTCCCCGAGCTGGTGAAGGTGCTCACATTCCTGCAGGAGACCTTCCACCAGGACCTGGAGGTGGAGATCGGCATCTTCGAGTTCCTGAGGCCGTTGGCCAGGGAGCAGGCCGAGAGCACCGCCGCGCTGAAGGCCGAGCAGCACTTCGAGATGGGCAACTACCGCCTGGCGCTGGTCTACTACCAGCTGCTGGAGGAGGAATCGGGCGAGGGGCCCGTGTCCGAGAAGGTGCAGGAATGCCTGGCCCGCATCGATGAGGCCTGATCTCAGGCCTGGTCCTTCCTCATCAGCTCCAGCCCCTCGCGGAGATTGGTCATCCGCCTGTCCAGCTCCGCCTCCACCAGGTCCGTGGCCAGGCAGGACCTCGGCGGGCGCTTGGCGGTCAGGGGCATCTCCTCCGTGCTCACCGGGGTGATGAGGGAATCGTCCAGACCGAAGGCCTCCGCCACCGCCAGACCGATCTGGTAACGGCTGAGGCAGTCCGGCCCGCTGGTGTGCATTATGCCCTTGGCCCCCCTGGCCGCCAGCTCCAGCACGCACTTGGCCGCCGCGGGGGCGTAGGTAGGGGAAACATATTGATCGTGGTACAGGCGGATGGGCCGCTCCTCCCTCAGCGAATCGATTATCCAGGTCACGAAGTTGCCCTTGCCGCTGGTGCGGTTCCATCCGTAGACCACGGAGACCCGGCAGACCAGGTTGCCCTTGCCCGAGTCCAGGGTGACCCGCTCCCCCTCCAGCTTGCTCCTCGCGTAAACGCTCAGGGGATCGGGGGTCTCGAACTCGTGGTACCTGCCGCCCTTCAGGCCGTTGAAGACGTAGTCGGTGGATATGTACACCATCTTGGCCCGGGAGTCCCGGCAGGCCGAGGCTACGTTGAGCGCCCCCTCCATGTTGATGTCGTAGGCCCTGTTGGGCTCCCTCTCGCACTGGTCCACGTTGGTCATGGCCGCGCAGAGCACCACCGTTCCGGGCATCTCGTCCCCGATGACCTGGGAGACGGCCCCGTGATCGGTCACATCCATCCTGACCCCGCCAGGACCGCTGTTCTCGTTATAGGTACCGACCACATCGCACCCCATGGACCTGGCTTCCATGGCCACGTATTGGCCCAGCAATCCTGATGCCCCGATCACCAGCACCTTGCGCATATGACAATATCATATGGACCTTACAAAAAGGTGCTGGAAGGCCGATGGGAGGGGCTGTGGGAGAATTATCAAGATTGATAACCTTTGGCGAATCATGAACTACCCATTACCAGATAGCATACGGATGGGTGGAATGCTCCATTGAACCCGGACAATAAATGGCTGCGCGCGCTGATCCTGATCGGCATACTGATGGCCATACTCTACGTCTGCTGGTGGTACAGCTTCCTGCTCTTCCACCTCATATCCGAGCTTTTCAGCATAATCATTGCCGTCTCCATCGGGATCGTGGCCTGGAACTCCCGGCGCAGGCTTGATAACGACTTCCTGCTGTTCATCGGGATAGCTTTCATCTTCATCGCCACGATAGATCTGCTCCATACCCTGGCCTACAAGGGGATGAACGTTTTCGAGGGGTACGATGCTGACCTGCCCACACAGCTGTGGATCGGCGCCAGGTACCTTCAGGCTGGAGCCCTGGTCCTCTCGCCCCTGTTCATCGTCCGCCGTCTCGATGCGAACGTGGCCATGATAGGATGGGGGCTGCTGACCGGGGCGCTGCTGGGCCTGATCTTTCTGGGCCTTTTCCCCAGCTGTTTCATCGAGGGGCAGGGACTGACCGATTTCAAGGTGTACAGCGAGCTGGTGATCGTGGCCATCCTGGTGGTCGCATCGCTGCACGTTGGGAAGCACAGGAAGCGCCTGGACCGGGAGGTATACGGACTTATCCAGTTGGCCATATGGTTCATGGTGGCCAGCGAACTGGCCTTCACCCAGTATGCCAGCGTGTTCGCGGACATGAACGCCATCGGACACGTCCTGAAGGTCATGGAGTTCTACCTGCTGTACCTGGCCATCCTGAGGACTGGCATATCAGAGCCCTTCAGGATATTGTTCAAGGATCTGAAGGAGAGCGAGGCCCTGGTCCGGGACACCCTGGATACCGTCCCTGTCCTGGTAATCAAGACCGACCGGGCGATGAACGTGATCCTGTCCAATCATCTGGTCGTTGACCTTCTCGATGGAGCCGACCCCACCGGGAAGGACCTGGGATCGGCGTTCGGGACCGAACGCGGAATGAAGCTTACCCAAGAAGTGAATAAGCTGGGGGAGGGGGAGAGGTCCATCGTGGAGATGGTGATCGTCGCCAACAGGGCGAGGAGGACCATAGAATGGCGGTGTCTGAGGACGGCCGATGGGTTCCTGCTGATGGGGCTCGATGTCACAGCGGAGAGGGTGAGCCGGGACCTGGTGTCCAGGCTCAACGAGGATCGGAGGGTCATCCACAAGACCCTGAGGCACGATGTGCTGAACCAGATCATGGTGGCCAGAGGGAACATCGAACTCTACAAGATGTCCGACAGAGAGGGCCACCTGGCCAAGGCCATCGCGGCCATGAACAAGACCGTGGAGATCATACAGCTCACCCGGAACCTTGAAAGGGCCCTGGAGAGCGGAAGACCGCTGGAGGACATGGACGTCAGACAGTTGGCCATGGCGGTGCTTGCGGACATGGACACAGGGGCGGTGGAGGTGGGATTGAACGGCGACCTGATGATAGTCGCCGACGAGGCCATGGCCTCGGTCCTCGGCAATCTCATAGGTAACGCCATCACCCATGCCCGCCCCGAGACGGTCAGCATCAATATGTGGGAGGACGATATCGGCAAGCATATTGAGGTGCGGGATGATGGAAGGGGGGTCCCGCAGGACCTGAGAGAGTCCCTCTTCGAAGAGGGGACCAAGGGCAGCGGTAGCGAGGGAACAGGCATGGGCCTCTATCTGGTGAGGAACACCATCGAACGCTATGGAGGCGCGGTTAGGTATTTCCCAGGCGAACCACGGGGATCGGTGTTCCGGATAGACCTGCCTTGAAAACCCATCTGTAACGACCTCCCATAGCGACGCTCGTCCACGGACCCTGCGAGCGCGCCATCCGGGATTGCCCCGGTCATACCTCACGGGAAATCGATGGGGCAATGATTATGACCATAATGCTCCATCAACCCCCTGGAGAGCAAGCATGAAGTACGTATTCGTCAACGGCAGCCCCCGCCCGGAGGGCAACACCGGCACCATGCTCAAGATGCTGGCCAGGCAGGCCAAGGAGAAGGGCGCCGAGGTGACCTATTACGAGATCCTGGACAAGAACGTCCAGGACTGCGACGGCTGCTACACCTGCGACACCGAGGACCGCTGCGTCAAGGACGACGACATGATCGAGGCCTACCGGCTAATCCAGGAATGCGACGTGCTGGTCATCGGCTCCCCCATATACATGGGCATGGAGACGGGCATGGCCAAGTGCTTCGCGGACCGTCTCTACTACCTTATGGCCAAGAGGCGGCTGGCGCCGGGGAAGCGGGCCGCGGCCCTGTTCACCTGCGGCCTGGCCGACGGGCACATGGTCTACGGCTACATGCACGGACGCTACGACAAGCTGCTCAGGCACGACCTGGGCTTCGAGGAGGTCAAGACCTTCATCTCCCCGGGGATGAAGAACCGGGTGAACCTGGATGGTAACTACTACGCGCAGGAGACGCTCAAGGAGATGGCGGCGTTCCTCTTCCCGGAAGAGTGAGATGCCCGAGGAGGTGGTGGGATGCCAGCACTGCGGCTCGCGCCGGGTGGTGCCCCGGGTGCTGGTCGGGGGCCCCATGGCCCAGCTGGACAACAAGGACGGGACCTACGTCTGCCTGGACTGCGGCCGGCAGCTGGTCCCCCTGGGCTTCGAGGGGGAGGGGGAGAGGCAGGACTTCGCCGCCCGCAGCGAGCCGGAGGAGAAGGGGTTCCTGCACATCCCGATCATTCCCGTGGACACCTGGTCCCTGTTCTCCATACCCGTGCTGGACGTTCCCATCGTCCAGGCGGCCAAGGTGGTGGAGGTGGCCTGGAACGGAGACTGGGAGGTGCTCCCCGGCGGGGTGAGCTTCCAGGACTACTGGAGGGCCGTCGGTTCCGGCCGCTACGGGGCGGAGGAGGTCATGCTAATGGACCTGGCGGGCATGCAGCGCGCCCGGCCCAACTTCGAAGCCCTCAAGGCCATGATGAAACGGAAGTACTCGGTGTGGCTGGAGATGGGCGTCCGGGAGGTCCAGGACATATTCGACGCCTTCACCCTGGGCTCCCAGCACGTCATGGTCGGGAGCCTGGCCTGCCGCTCCCGGGACCTGCTGGAGGAGATCATCGAGCTTTCGGACATGAGCGTGCCCCTGCTGTACTTCGACGGAAGGGTGCGCTGGGGCTCGGAGCGCCTGCCCTCGTCCCTGGACCGCTCGCTGGGGTTGCTTAGGGACCTGGACTTCGAGCGGGTGGCGGTGCTGGACCTGCGCAGGCTCGGCTCCAAGGGCGGCTTCGACGCCGGACTGGTCGAAACCGCGCTGTCCGGGGAGATGGAGGTGCTGTTCGGCGGCGGGGTGCGCGAGGTGGACCTTCCGCAGCTGAGGGAGATGGGCGCGGCAGGCGGATTGATCGATCCCTACACCCCGGTGCTCCGGGACCTCATCGCCTCCGGGGAGGAGACCAGGGACGAACGTCCGCTGCCCGCGCCCGCCCCGAGGGACTCGCCGCGCCACTACGGGACGGACGCCTGAATCGGCATGTTGATATGGACATACATTTCTTAATGGGACGGGTGCCCCATGGAGCTCTGGGAGTTGGCCATTGTCCTGGTGGCGGCCATCGCGCCGTCCCTGATATACCTGATCTGGATTAGGAACTCGGAGACCTACAACCGCGAGCGCTGGAGGTACGTGCTCTCCGTGTACCTCTTCGGCATGGTGGTCTCGGTGCTGGGCGCGGTGCTGCTGGAGAGCCTGGCCATCGCCGCCCTCTACATCCCGGGCTCGGTCTTCTCGGAGGGATTCTGGTCCTTCGAGCCCTACGACCCCACCCTGGAGATAGTGTTCCTGTCGGTGGTGATCGCCCCCCTGGCCGAGGAATGGACCAAGGGCTGGGGGGTCATGGCCATAAGGAACAAGATCAGGGAGCCTGAGGACGGATTCATCTACGGGGCCGCGGCAGGACTGGGCTTCGCGGCCCTGGAGAACGTGCTGTACAACAGCACCGCCCTGGTGTCCGGGTTCGACGTGTTCATGGCCACGGCCCTGGTCAGGGCGATCTCATCCACCCTTCTGCACGCCTCGGCCACGGCCATATTCGGGTACGGCATCGCCCGCCGCTACCTCTTCGGAGCCAGGGGCATCAAGGCCAGCTCCCTGCCCTATTACCTGGCGGCGGTGCTGCTGCACGCGGTGTTCAACGGCTTCGCCGTGGCCGGCGAGGTGGTGGAGAGCGAGGCCGTGGCCCTCATTGGCCTGCTGGCCGCGTCCATCCTGGCCATAGGGACGTTCCTTTGGATGAGGCGCAGCGTGCGGACTATGGACAGCTGGTGAGCGCCCTCCCCAGCTCCCGGGCCTGGGAGAGCAGGTCCGGGCGCTCCCGGGCGGCGGACGGGCCTTCCATCCCGGGGAAGGTCAGCGTCCGTTCCGGGTCCACGCCGATGCCGTACAGGAAGGCCCTGAGCTCCGAGGCGGCGTTGTCGAACCTGGCCCGGGGCTGCGCGGCGCAGAGGATGATTCCGCCCCTGGCCGGAGGGCGGGAAAGCTTCAGCACCTGCCTGCGGGCCCAAAGGGCCTGGCAGCGGTCCACCGCGACCTTGGTCTGGGCGCTCATCCCCGAGAAGTATATGGGGCTGGCCACAATGATGGCGTCCGCCTTTTCCAGCGCCCTGTACAGGTCCGCCATGTCGTCCGCGATCACGCACTCCCCGTCGGATAAGCAGGCCTCGCAGGCCCGGCATGGCGCGATGTCCATGAGGGCCAGGTCGAAGCGGAGCACCTCCGCGCCGCTATCCGCTCCCCCGGCGAGGGCCTCCGCCAGCAGCGTGTCGGAGTTCCCCCCGCGGCGGGGGGACCCGTTCAACCCCACCAGGATGGTCATTCCTCGAACGCCTCGCGGATGCGTCTGTGCAGGTTGCGGTAATATCCGAAGTCCTTGATCACGTAGTCGGAGGCCCCGGACTTTATGGCCTTGTAGCTTAGGTCGGCGTCGTCCATGGCGCTGACGAAGAGCACCAGGGAGTTGGGCTGGAACTCGCGGATGCGGGGAAGCAGGTCCATGCCGTTGGTGTCCGGCAGGGAATAATCGAGAAGGATGATGTCGAAGGGGCGGCGCTTGATCGCGGCCAGGCATTCTGCGCCTGTCAAGGCCACGGTGAGCTCGTACTCTTCCTCCGGAAGATGCTCCCGTGACAGCTCTATATGGTCGGCGTTGTCCTCGACCATGAGCACGGAGAGCCTTACCTTTCCGCCCATATTATTATCACCTTGTTCATTATAATTCATAAATATAAAACCTTATCCCGCCTTAGGGAGCAAGAACACGAAGGTCGCCCCCTTGGTATGGTCGCCCTTCACCCGGTCCTCCACCCACACCTTCCCGCGGTAGCGGTCCACCAGGGCCTTGACCACCGAGAGGCCCAGGCCGTGCGATTCGGCCGCCGTTCCCGTGTCCAGGTTCTCGAACCTCTGGAAGAGCAGCGGCTTCCGGTCATCCGGGACCCCCTTGCCCTGATCGCGCACCTCCACCCGCCAGTAGCTCTCCTCGCCCTCGCTCTCCGGGCGCACCACCACCTCCACCTTCTTCAGGTCCCCGTACTTCGCGGAGTTGTTGATGACGTTGAAGAAGGCGTCCCGGACCATAGCGTCGGCCAGCACCAGGACCTCTCCCTCTGGGTACTGCAGCTCCATAGGAACATCTGAGTACAGGTTGGAGGACCTCATCTCCCGCACCACATCGTGCAGCAGCGGAATGATGTCCACCGGGACCAGTTTGGCATCGCCGTCGCTGTCCAGGATGTTCCACAGCTTGCGCACGTCGGTGATGAGGTTGGAGATGTTCTGCGACTGCGTCAGTGCCCCGCGGACGTACCGGCGCTGCCGCTCGTCCAGCTTGGGGTCCTTTATGAGCATCTCCAGGAAGCCGTGTATGGGAACGTTGTAATTGGCCACGTCATGGGTCAGCAGGATGTTGTAGACCTTCTGGGCGGCCACCTTGCTCTTGATGTCCTGGAAGCGCCCGGAGTTCTTCAGGGCCATGGCCGCGTGCAGGGAGAACAGCTCTATGAGGCGGTACTCGTCCTGGGTGAAGGGGCGCCCGGGCACCTTCTCCAGGGTCATGACCCCCAGCATCTCGTCCCCGATCTTCAGGGGGACGCTGATCAGGGAGGAGGGCTCGTCCGGCGTACCGTCCACCTGCTTGGCCCTCTCGTCCAGGTCCGCGCGCTCCACCAGTTCGCCCTTTCCGGTGAGGGCCACATCCCCGGTGATCCCCTCGCCCACGTTGATCACCAGGGACCCGGGGTCCACCTGGTACTTGGTAAGGTAGGTCAGGGGCACCAGGCGGGTGCCGCCCCTGTCGAAGCCGTAGATTATGCAGTTCTCGCTCTGCACCAGCTCCTTGGACTTGCTGAGTATGATCTCCAGGACCTCGCGGTAGTCCAGGGTGCCGGAGACCAGCTTGGAGATTTCCAGGAGGGTCTGGAACTCCGCCACCGACCTCAGGTAATGCTGGTTCAATAGCGAGTAGAAGTAGATCATGGCCATCTGGTTGGAGAGCACCTGCAGGGCCAGCTTCCTGGTCTCCAGGTCCTCGATGGGGGCGTTCTTGCCGAAGAGGCCGGCGCCCACGTGCTCCCCGCGGAAGCGCAGGGGCATGCACACCAGGGAATGGAAGCCCAGTTCCGGCACTGCCGGGCAGCCGTCCGGGTGCAGGGCCGAGCAGGTGTAGCTCTCCCCCTTGGCCATGCGCTCCGCCAGGGTGAGGTCCCCAATCTGGGACCCGAACAGCTCCCGGGCCTTCTTGAAATCTATGCCCGAGCAGAACAGCTGCGGGCGCCCGTCCCAGCCGAGCAGGCGGATGACCGCGAAGTCCAGCCCCTCCCGGCCTATCAGGTTGTCCAGCTCGGACTGCAGGGTCTCCTGGGGGTTGGCCTGGGAGGTGAGGTCGGCCGAGGCCTCGGCCAGGAAGTGCAGCGAACGGCTCCCGGAGCTGTCCGTGGTTCCCTGGACCAGGGGCGGATCGGCCACCGCCAGCACCGCCTCCTTGCCCTCCACCAGGAACGGATGCAGGGACCAGGTCAGCCGCGCCGGGCGCCCGTTGACCCTCATCGGAAGGGTGATGAAGGAAGGGGGGTCCGGTTCCACCAGGGTCCTCATGAGCCTGCCCACCTCCTCCTCATCGCCGTGCAGGATATGGGAGAGGGGTTTGCCCTCCAGGTAATGGCGGTCGGCCTGCAGGAAGCGCTGGCAGGGGGTGTTGGTCTTGCGGACCTCGCCCTCCCTGCCGTAGACCATGACCAGCAGGTCGTGGTCCTGCAGCACCTCCAGGACCATGTCCAGGTCCAGTTCCCTCCGCTCGTCACCGGCCAGGAAGCCGATCAGGCTGACCCCCACCACGGCATCCCTCTCCTTGACCGGGGTCATGGAGGAGGAGAAGGTGCTCTCCCCCAGGCAGACTATGAAGCGCTCCCT
>MVPZ01000088.1 GCA_002067045.1 Methanomassiliicoccales archaeon PtaB.Bin134
CGATCAGTGCAGCCGCGAGGAGGCCGAGAGGTGCATGGAGTTCGCACAGTCCCGCTTCGACTCCGAGGCCCTCACCCCGGCGGAGAAGGAGGTCCTGGCCGCCAACAACCGCAAGCCCCCCTACCGACCCATGGACCTGGCCCTACTGGCCGCGATCAAGGGGATCCCGGCCGGCCAGAGATGCGTCATAGACATCCCCTGCCAGACCTGCGCCTTCCTGCGCCGGACCATCCGCATCGAGGGACTGTAATATTGGAGTCCCAAGAAACGTATAAGCACGGCGGAACGATACCCCGTGCATGCAATCCGGAGACAAGCCCCCGACCCGCTTCGTGGTCCTGGGCGGCTACCTAGGGGCCGGGAAGACCACCCTGGCCGCGGCCCTGGGCAAGGAGCTCAGGTCCAAGCACGGCAAGTCAGTGGCCATAATCACCAACGACCAGGGCAACGTGCTGGTGGACACCGAGTACATGAAGGACGCGGGCTTCGACGTCAAGGACGTGCTCGGGGGATGCTTCTGCGCCAACTTCGGAGAGTTCGTGAAGAACGCCCGCAGCCTGGTGGCCATGGGCCGGCCGGACGTGATCATCGCCGAGCCCATAGGCACCTCCACCGCCATACTGGGCTCGGTGGTCGCCCCCCTGCGCTCCATGTACCCTGACGAGTTCCAGGTGGCCCCCTTCTTCGTGGTGGTGGACGGCACCCGGGCCGCGGAGACCCTGAAGAGGCCGGAAGGCTTCGGCCTGGGCGGGGGGAAGCTCATCCCATCCCACCAGGTCCGGGAGGCGGAGTACGTGCTGCTCTCCAAGGTGGACCGCCTTAGCGAGCAGGAGGTCCAGGAGGCGGAAGGGCTCATTTCCAGGGAGGTCTCTGACGCGGAGGTCATCCCCTGCTCGGCCCTGGCCCGCAGGAACATGGACCGCATCGTGGAAATAATCCTCTCGGGTAGGGTCAGCACCAAGGAGCCCCAGGAGGTTGACCAGAGGATGTTCGCCGTGGAGAAGGCCTCCATGGGATGGTTCAACGCCCACGCCCGCCTGGTGGCCGAGGGACGCCTGGACATCAATCAGTTCGTCACCGCCCTCATGCGCAGGGTGGCCACCGACTTCCCGCCGGAGACCATCGGCCACGTCAAGGTCATGCTCACCTCGCCCACGGCCTCGGCCAAGATGAGCCTGGTGGAGGACCGCATGCAGGTAGACGGTCTGAAGGGAGGCCGCTACTTCACCGGGGAGGGCAAGCTGGTGCTGAACGCGAGGGTCTCCGCTGCGCCGAATGACCTTAGGAGGTCGTTCGAGAAGGCCATCTCGGAGACGGCCATGGAGACCGGGGCCCAGGTGCTGGAGATGGGAGAGGCCTGCTTCACCCCCAAGCCCGAGGCCCCCTCTCTATTCATGAAGTGAGGAATCGCCCTATCTGCTGATTTTCATTGAATTTCTTCCCTTTTTTTCATTTTTTAAACCACATTCCGAGATATCATCGGAATCATTAAGGTTCGATACGGCGTTAAGAGTTCGAATGCCTGTAGTCGACGCCATGAACCGGCGCATCCTGCAGCTGCTCATCGACGACGGCAGGATGACGCACAACGAGATCGCCGCCAAGCTGAAGCGTTCCCCCTCCACGGTGCGGGACCGCATCAGGCGCATGGAGGACGACGGGGTCATCCTCGGTTACTTCACGGTGGTCAACAACGAGCGCATGGGCATAAAGGTGGACGCGGTGCTCTTCGCCAACCTCCGCCAGGGGGCCTCCGCCGACGACCTCCGCAAGCTGACGGCGGTGGAGGAGGTGAAGGAGGTCCTGCAGGTCACCGGCCCCCGCAGGATCATGGTCCGGCTGCAGGCCCGGGACGTGGCCCAGATGGAGCAGGCGCTGGCCAACGACCTCCTGCCCCTCGGGCTCGAGGACGTCGAGCTGCGCATGGTCATGAGCTCGGTGAGCCGGCTTCCCGGCGGCTAGACGCTGGTCTTGTCGTAGTAGCCGGAGAACGGGCGGCTGGAGCTGGGGGCTATCTTCACATAGTCCTCCAGGTCCCTGGGAACGACCGTTCCGAAGGCCGTATCGAACTCGTCCAGCAATCTGGAGACCTCTTCCCGGTCCTGCTCGTTCATGGGGGAGATGGACGCTCCCGGGCCCAGCTGGTGGCGGGCCACCGATCCGCGGACGAATATCCGTCCTCCGTGCATTCCTGCGCCCACGTTGCGGCCCACCGGGGACGGGCCGTTCCCAAGGCCCAGGACCAGGATGGTCCCTCCGGCCATGTACTCGCCCAGGTAGTCCTTGGCCGTGCCGCCCACCAGCAGGGTGGGGTGGGCCTGGCCGTACTCCTTCATGTGTATGCCCACGCGGTACCCGGTATCCCCCTTGACCATGATGGTGCCGCCCCTGGCCGCCAGCCCGGTAACGTCCCAGGCGTTGCCGTGAACGATTATGCGCCCGGAGTTCATGGTGTTCCCGGTCATGTCCTGGGCGTTGCCGAACACCTCGATGGTGGGGCCGTTCAGGAAAGCCCCCAGGTCATTGCCAGGGGTGCCGTGAACGGCTATGTACAGTCCGGCCGAGGAGGCCGTGGAGGCCAGGTATCGCTGCCCCATGACCCCCTTCAGCTCGATGCTGCTGCACCCCATCCTCATGGCCTTGCGCACCACGCAGTTGAGGGTGGTGTAGTGCATGGGCCTCACCTCCGAAAGGTCCAGGTCGATGATGGCCCGGCCCTCGTGCACGGTCATGCACTCCCGGCCGCAGTCGCACTCGTGGGAATGCCCCTTGGGCTTGCAGGCCGGCCTCATCAGCCCCACCCCTCCCCGATGTGCTTGACGTTCATCACTTCCGCCAACTTGGGGTTCGGGCCCCGGTAGCGCAGGCGGTCCCGGTTGCCCACCAGGCTCTCCACCGCGTCTATGCCCATGGCCCCCAGGACCTCCTTCAACTCCTCGTTCCAGGCCTGGAACAGGTTAACTATGCGGGCCGCGGCCACCTCCGGATCGAGGCGGGAGGTCAGGTCGTCCCTCTGGGTGGCGATGCCCCAGGAGCACAGTCCCCGGTGGCACTGCTGGCAGACACGGCATCCCATGGCCACCATGGCCGCGGTGGACACCATGACCACGTCCGCCCCGAGGGCCAGGGCCTTGATCAT
>MVPZ01000089.1 GCA_002067045.1 Methanomassiliicoccales archaeon PtaB.Bin134
GAAGCCCGAGGTCCGGCCCAGCGACGGGGTAGAGGTCGCCTAACGGATGTGGTCCAGGGCGAAGGAGCCGATGGTCAGGGCGCTCTTGGTGGCAGTATACCGGATGTAAGCACGGGACTGCACGTCGCTTATGCCCTTTATCGCGAAGAAGGTCTTCAGCTGGTCCACCTTGAAGTCGACCATCCCGTCCATGATCGACCCCAGCATCTGCAGCTCCTGCTCGCTGTGCATACCCTTCTCCACGATGAAGAATGACACGGCCTGGTCCTTCTTCCTACGCCCGCATAGCGGGCTCAGGAACCTGAAGGCGGCGTTCGGGTCAGAATAAGCGATGAGCGTTGATACCGAGCGGAACAGCATCCGGTAGTACTCATGCTTGTCCTTGAACTCCTTGGCGATGTTCTCCACCGCCTCTCCCAGCTTCTCGTGGTCGTTCGGCTCGTCGATGTAGATGGTATAAGGATCCGAAGAATCGTCGCCCATGGCCCTGGTGTAGGTATCGATGTACCTTACCAGGCCTAGCTTCTCATACTCCTCGTAACCGGACATGATGAACTTCATCTCATCCCGCACGTCCTTGGCGGTCTTGTCCGTTAGGACGATAATGGCCGGGACCCCCTTCCTCAGCCCTTCGTTGATGAAGGTGTTGGCCATGACCTCCTTCCCGATGAACGGGGGGCCGTGTATCATGATGTTGGACCCTATGGGCATTCCGCCCAGCAGCAGATCGTCGAAGCGGGATATCCCGGTCTTGACCTTCCGTTCCTGGATCTCCAGCGCCCTCTCCTTCTCCCGGTAGGTGATCTCGTCCTCGATGAGGCCCTGCTCGCGCATCCGCAGCTCCTCCTGCTTGGCCAGGACGTACTTCTCCTTGGCCCGGAGCTCATCCTCCTTGTTGGCCACCTCTGCCTTCAGGGCCTCCAGCTTCTTCATGAGCTCGGCCTCCTCCAGCCCTCCGGTCTGCCTCTTCATCTCCTCCAGCTTCTGGCGCTCCGCGGTGTAGACCTTCTCCCGGTACATCAGGTCCTCCTCGCGGCGGATGAGCTCGTCCTCCTTGTAGGCGATGGCCTCGCGGATGCGGTCCATCTCCTCCTCTCTCTCCTTCAGCCGGATGCGCAGATCGTCCGCCTCCTGCTTCAGGGTCAGGAACTCCCTCTCCTTGGCCTGCAGGTTCTCCAGCTTGGTCAGTAGATCGGTCCCGATGCTCCCTCCCCCGTTGCGGAGGACGTTGAGCTCATCATCCTTGAGCTTCAGCTCTATCTTGATGCGGGCTAGGTCCTTTTCCAGGGCCGCGCTTCTGGCCTGGATCTCCTCCTCATGACGACGCCAGTGATCATCCTTCTCCTTGAGCTCCGCGTGGTAGCGGTCCAGGATCTCCTTTTCCCGGTTGTCGGCAAGCCCGTTGACGTCCACGGACGTAGGGCGGTCCATCAACTTCTGCTTCAGCTCATCCCTCTCGCTGAGCAGGATCTTCAAGCGATCCGCGGTGCTCCCCTCTCCCTCAGGGCCCTCCGCGGCCAGGATCGAACGTACCTCGGCGATCTCGTTCTCATAGCGGGACAGCCGGTCCTTGAGCTCGGCCAGCTCGTCCTCGGGCACGATGTCCCCGCCCTCGCCGAGCCAGGTCAGAAGGGCCGATCCCTGCCCATCCCCGTCCAGCCACTTGCTGAGCCTCTCGATCTCGGCCTGGTCGGAAGCGTCGCTGCTGTCATCCTGCTTCTGAGCGGTCTGAGCTCCCGGACGATCCCTTCCCTTGGTCATTATCTCAATCTATTCCCCTGACCAGTGTGTCCCTATCCCTAACGGGATATGACTATCCCGGTCCATATTTAATGTTTTAGTGTTGCGCGATCGCAAAGCCAACCTCGGATGTGCGTGCCCGGTCCTGCCATGTGCAGGCATCGTCGCGTAATTATTGTATTATAAATAATATAATATTTATCATAATTGAACGCTCCGGAACAGGTACGGCCTCCGCAGAAAAATGAAGCGGAGCTTGAACGCCAGGAACGTGGCCAGCAGTTCCCAACAAAGTGCCGAGTGACAAAAAGATATATATTCATCGTTACATCTAAGAAAGTGCTTGGACCGGGCCAGAGGGTTGGTTATGGAGAAACGGGTGCACATCAAGATCGACCGCAACAGCGATTTCACGCTTCGGGAGGTCTTGAGGAAGATCGAGGAGATACAGGCGGAGAACCCTGACCTGGACGTCTTCTTCGACGGCGACGATTATGCCATATGCAGCCGCCCGAGGAAGGTCAAGAGCCGCGTGTGAGGCTCGACCGTCGCATATTCAGTTTCAAACGTCAGTGAGGGTTTGAATTGGTCAATAAGAAGGATGTTCTGAAGGAGAAGGTCAAGCAGATTGACTTTGACGAGATCGTGACCGTGAAGGACCTGGTGGAGGCGTACAAGGACTCCTCCATCCAGAGCCGTGCATTGGCCACCTGCGCCATCGCCTACGAGAAGGCGCTGAAGGACCCCGCCCGCCCCACGGTCATCCTGGGTCTGGCCGGGCCATTGGTGGCCGCGGGACTTAGAAAGGTCATCGCGGACATGATAAAGCACGGGATGGTGGACGCCATCGTCACCATCGGGGCCATCCCCTACCAGGATTTCTACCAGGCCCGGGGGTACAATCACTACAAGTGCTCCCCCAGATGCGATGACCTGGCCCTGCGTGAGGTCTTCGTGGACCGAATATACGACACCCTGGTGGACGAGGACAAGTTCCGGGAGACCGACGAGGTCATCGGGGACATCGCCGGGGAGCTCGAACCAAGGGGATACAGCAGCCGGGAGTTCATGAAGATCCTGGGGGAGAGCATCGACGACGAGGACTCCATCCTGTACAACGCCGCCAAATATGGGGTCCCGGTCATCGTACCAGCGCTCAACGACTCCTCCATAGGCATAGGCCTGACCGGCCTCTACTACCGGAGGAGGAAGGCCGACCAGCCCTTCATGCGAATAGACCCCATAAGGGACAACTGGGAGATCACCCAGCTGAAGATCAACTCCGAGAAGACCGCGGTCATATACATCGGCGGCGGGGTTCCCAAGAACTACATCCAGCAGACCGAGGTCATCTGCGAGACCCTGGGCTATGACCGGGGAGGACACCACTACGCCATCCAGATCACCCAGGACGCCCCGCAATGGGGCGGCCTGAGCGGCTGCACCTTCGAGGAGGCGCAGTCCTGGGGCAAGATAAACCGCGAGGCCAACAAGTCGGTGGCCTACGTGGAGGCGTCCATCGGGCTCTCGCTCATGGTCGGGTACATCCTGCAGTCCGGAGTTTGGAAGGACCGCAAGCGCCTGAGGTACACCTGGGAGGACGACATGTTGACCAAGGTCGAGCAGGTCCCCCTGGGGCTCTGAGGGCATGGCACGAGGGACCGGAAGGGCCACAATAGCGATACATAACTCCTACGATCCCAAGGTCTTCCGGGAGGCGCACCGCCGGATACTGGCCAGGGCCGGGCCGCTGGCCCTGGCCTACGACCTCAACCTGGTGACCCTGGGCTTCCCCTTCCCGGAGGACCTCCGGCTCCCTGCGGAGCTGGCGGACTGGGTGGCCTCCACCACCTCCATCGGGGAGGATGGGTCGTACCTCAAGGATCTGGCGGCCCAGGGCCGTTTCCAGAGCTTTCCCTATCCCTCCAAGGGCCTCCCTCCCCAGCTGGGGCTTCCCGTGCTCACCACCTGCGACCCCTCGCCGGACCGCAGGATAGAGCTGGCCGAGCTGGTCGCCATGCTTCGCGGGGGGCAGGGCGTCTGCCTCATCTTCGGGGCGGGGCCCAAGGGCGTGCCCAAGGACGTTCGCGAGCTGGCCAGGCGCCACCTGGACATAACCTTCCACGGTCATTCCCTGGAGACCTGCACCGCCCTGGGCGCGGTGGCCGGGGCCCTGGCCCACTCGCTGCGTTCATAAGGGGTAATTTTATGGTCATCAAGGGGCGTTCATACCATGTGGAGGATAGGAGGTTAAGGTCCCGGGTCAAGGTGTGGTCCGCGCTCTCCCTTTTGCTGCTGGCCGCGTCCCTGGTCATGATATTCCAGGGGTACCTCTTCATGGACATCGACGGGCGCACGGTGGGCCTCGGGCAGATAATCTGGCTTCCCAGCCTCATCGGCTCCTGTTCCGGGCTGTGGCTGCTGATGACCATGGCCGGGGCACGGCCCGGCCTGTCCTTGCCCATCTCCATAGCCGCCCTGGCCGGGGCCGAGTTCTTCGCCCTGGTGGTGGAGGTGAGGGAGGTGTCGGGCATGGCCTGGGAACCGGGAAATGGTCTGATACCCGCCCTCTCGTTCGCCGCCCTGGCGTTGACGTCCATAACCTGGACGGCCACCGGGCTCATCGACCCGCTGCGCTCCAACCGCGCCATGTACGCGGTGGCCATGGCCGCCGCGGTGATGATAGGGCTGATACTCTCCTACATGTACTTCTGGTCCCTGCAGGGGGTGATGGCCACCGGTCTGGCCTCAGCACTGTTCTGGGGTGCGGCATACGATGACCGCCTGCACCGCTACTCCAAGGGCGGCAGGAAAAGATGGTCGGTGTCCCTGGTCTTCATGGCCACGTTCATGGGACTGCCCATGCTGCTTCTCGGAGTCCCATTCCTACTGCAGTGATCAGTAGGTGTCGTAGTGCACGCCCAGCGAGGGTATGCCACAGCCCGACCCCTTGACCGCCCGGCCCACCAGCTCGCCCTTGCCCTTCAGTATCGACAGGGCCTGCTCAACTCCCTCAGGGGGAAGCACGATCCCGAAGCCCATGCCCATGTTGAAGGTCTTGTACATCTCCAGGTCGCTGATCTCCCCGGCCTCCTGAATGACCTTGAATATCGTCTGGGGCTCCAGAGGGTCGGTTATCTCGTACCTCAGCCCCTTCCTCAGGCGCACGAAGTTCTTGAGGCCGCCGCCGGTCACGTCCACCATGCCGGAGACCTTCACCGAGCGGACCACC
>MVPZ01000090.1 GCA_002067045.1 Methanomassiliicoccales archaeon PtaB.Bin134
GCTCTCCACCAATGAGCCGACGCCAAAGCTCGGCGGATATTGCCGCAGCTTATGCCAGCAGAACGATGGTGATTCTTTGCCGTGCTCGTCGAAGAACGCTCCCACGCTGTACAGGTCCCTCCCCGGCGGCCAGATGATCGACTGGACCATCACCTCGTGCCCTGATGAGAAAACCGTGGCCATCCTCTCTCGCAGCTCCTTGGAGGTCGTTACGATGAAACCCTTGTTGGCAAAGGTGGTGCACCATCTGTGGGAGTACAATGGCTTTATGAACGCGGGGAAGCTGATCGTGCTCTCCACCTCCTCCAGGTCATCCGGCCCGGAAGGAAAGTGCGTCTCCGGTACCGGTATGCCCAGACGCACCGCCTCATCATGCTGGAGGCGCTTGTTGATCATGGCTTCCCGGACCTTCTCCGGAGGGGTGAGGAAGAGGAAGTGCTCCGAGAGGGCCCTCTCGTTCTGGGAGAGGAAATGGACAGCAGCATCGGATGCGGGGAATATGACCCCCTTCTGGTCCTGAGCCTCCCCGGCCTGAATGAGTACCTGGAGGAGCGCCTCAGGATCCTCCTTGGGGTCTTTGGCCACCATCTTCCTGACGAACTTGGAAGCGAAACCCGGAGCTTCGGGCCGGTTGTCGATGCCCACCACTGGAACGCCCTCGCGGGCCAACGTTCGGGCTACGGCCAGGCCATTGGCGCCCATGTTGATCACATATGCACTCGGTAGATGGTCCTCGGTAATGGTCTGGCCCTCCTAGGATGTGACCGCCCTATCCGCCTCATAAATTCTGCGACCCGGAAATCAAAGGGTGGAGTATAGCTATCGTTCGTCAGGTCGATCCCTGCAAAATCCTTATTCGTCCACACCCCCTCTCCTGCCTGATGCCTCCCGGACGGATCGCCGAGGAACAGCTGGCCCGCCAGTGTAGGTGGCTTGGGGATTCTTGGAAGTGGCTCTTGACCGCCGTGGTGCTTGAGGGCGTGCCGGCTGGTGCAGGTAGGCCGACGGCGTTGGATGTGGGTTGCGGTCCGGGCCTGGTCATGGAGCTCCTGTCCCCCTACCTTGATGCTCAGGGCGTCGACATCGATGTCGAGGCTGTCAAGGCCTGCAGGACCAGGCATCAGGAGGCAGTAGTGGCCAAGGCCGAGGATCTACCGTTCGATGATGGGTCCTTCGATATCGTGTACTGCTCGTTCCTCCTCCTATGGGTGGAAGACGCGGGGGCGGTGGTGAGGGAGATGGCCCGAGTGGCAAGGACCTGGGTCCTGTGCCTCGCAGAGCCTGATTACTGCGGACGCATAAGCTACCCGCCGGAGGTCTCGGTCATCGACGACGCCCTGGTCAAGGGTTTAAGAAGGCTGGGTGCGGATCCGATGATGGGGCGAAGGGTCCCTGGGATTTTCGCACAGTGCGGCCTGATGCCCACCGCGGGCACGTTCGCGGGCATGTGGGCGGCCGGACGGATGAGGGAGGAGGCGGACCGCGAATGGGAGGAGATAGTCCACCTAACATCAGAGATCTTGGGGCAGGAGAGGGTGATCGAGCTAAAGCGGGCGTGGGACCGGGCGGTGGCGGAGGGGACGCTCGTTCAGCACAACCCCGTGTTCTATGCCCTGTCCAAGAAGGAGCGCTGAACGTTCACGAGGGCCTGCGGTCCCAGCAAGCCCGGCTCCCCATCTTCCTGGAGAGGGGGCAGCCCCCGCCGCAGGTGTCCAGGAGAGCGCACTCCGAGCACCTCTCCTCCACGTACATCCTGCCCCTGATCTCCTTGCACAGATCATGTCCCCATATGTACGCCCATGGGTCCTTCAGTATGTTTCCCAGGGGGAAGTAGTAGCTCTGGCAGGGGAGGACCGTGCCGTCCGGTTCCACCGCCATGTTGATGGAGCAGGCGGTGCACTGCTTGATGCCCAGGCCGAGGTTGACGGCGTGGGGGTGTACCAGGTCATATGCACCCCGGCCTCCTCGGCCAGCAGGCTGAGCTTTGTGAGAAGGTCCTGCAGGACAGGATAGGCCACGCCCTCGGTCTCCTTCCCCTTGCCGGAGCGGATGACGCTGTTGAAAGCGATGTTCCTAACGCCCAGGCCGATGAGGAACCTCATCGTCTCCAGGACGTCATCTTGGTTGGCACTCATTATCGTGGTGTTCGTGCTGACGTACAGGTCCTCTTTCAGCGCCGCCCTCAGGCCCTCGACCGTCTCCCTCCAGGCCCCCGGCGCTCCCGATAGCCGGTCGTGCACATCCTCGCGGTGGGATATGACCGTGATCTGAACATGGTCCAAGCCCTTTTCCACCAGGTCCTTGAGGTATCCCGGGGCACTCAGGTTTCGACCGTTGGTGACCAGGCCGGTGACCTGTCCGTAGCTCTCGGAGCGGGCTATTAGCCTACCCAGGTAGGGTATGAGCGTTGGCTCTCCCCCGGTGAACACCACGTGGGGAATGCCGAGCTGCCAGGTCCGGGCGATGACCTTCATCCACCTGTCCTCATCCAGCTCCTTCATGTCCCGAGGCTCGTTATAGCAGTGGGCACATTCGTTCTGGCAGCGGTAGGTGAGGGCCAGGTCCATGCGGTAGGGGGCAGGGAAGTCGTCCGCGCCTATGGTAGGCCGGTCCGTCCCCATGGTCTCCAGGATGCTGGTCTCACCCTGCATGAAGCGCGTCAGCTGATCGGAGATGCGGGAGTAGTGCTCGGATGCGGTGGAACGGTCCAGGCCTTTGTAGCGGTGGCTCATGTAGCGGAACATGTCCTCCTCAGTTCGGCCCTCCAGGAGGCATCTCATGTAGTCCAGCGCCGTACCGTTCAGCTCCACCAGCTGCGAGGCGTCGATTATCAGTATGCCCTTCTGC
>MVPZ01000091.1 GCA_002067045.1 Methanomassiliicoccales archaeon PtaB.Bin134
TGAACGAGGCTCTGGCTCCTCACAAGTTCTTCTTCCCCCCCACCCCCGGGAGCGGGGAGGCGTGCACCATCGGGGGCATGGTGGCCACCAACGCCTCGGGCATGAGGGCGGTGAAGTACGGTGCAACCCGGGACTACGTCCTGGGCCTGGAGGTCGTGCTGGCCGACGGCTCCGTCATCCACGTGGGCACCAACACCATAAAGAACTCCTCCGGCTACCAGCTGGAGCGGCTTTTCGTGGGCAGCGAGGGCACCCTGGGCATCATTACCGAGGTCACCCTGAAGGTCGCCCCCAAGCCCAAGCGCTCCGCGATGGTCCTGGCCGCCTTCGACCGCCTGGAGGATGCCGGCAAATGCGTCTCCAACCTGATCTCCGTTCCGCTCATACCCTCGGCCACCGAGCTGATGGATGACATCTGCATCCGCGCGGTGAACAAGGCGGTGAAGGCCGGACTGCCGGACGTGGAGGCCATATGCATGATCGAGGTGGACGGGGAGCCGGACATGGTGGCCAAGGAGCTGAAGGTCGTAGAGGAGGTGGCCCGCAGGAGCGGCGCCTCCAGCGTCCAGGTCTCCGATGACAGCAAGCAGATGGCCAAATGGACCAGCGCCCGCAAGTCGGTGATGTCCGCCCTCAGCCGCCTGGGCGACGAGCTGGTGTCCGTCTCCCTGGCCGACGACATGGCCGTCCCCATCTCCAAGATACCAGAGGCCGTGGTGGCCTTCCACCGCATCGCTGAGGAGAACAATGTGATCGTCGGCACATACGGCCACGCCGCGGATGGAAATCTGCACACCAAGATGCTGCTGGACCCCTGTTCGGAGGATTCCTGGACCCGGGGAGAGAGGGCCGTAGGCCAGATATTCGACGCCGTGATCTCGCTGGGCGGTACCGTCACCGGGGAGCACGGCGTGGGCATGTCCAAGGCACCCTACATGATGCGGGAGCGGCCGGACGCCTGGCGGACCATGCTGGCCATTAAGAAGGCGCTGGACCCCCAGGACATCCTGAACCCCGGCAAGCTGATGCAGTGGGAGGGCGGGATCATCCGCGACCTCAGGTACCCCTGCCGGGACCTGTGCCCTAGATGATCCCCCATCCTATGGCCAGGGGGACGGCGGTGAATATGACGGCCAGCACCCAGGCGGTGGGGCTCCAGGCCAGGACCTTCTTGCCGTCCAGCGGGCCCAAGGGGATCAGGTTGAACCCGGCCAGGAACAGGGACAGCACCCCTATCCAGTTGAAGGCCGCGGACCACAGCCCGTAGGAAGGGAACAGTAGCCAGAGCACGATGAACGCCGTTCCGAACGCTATGTTGGTCGACGGACCGGCCAAGGAGATAAGGCCGTTCTGCTTCTTGCTTATCCTACCCTGGATGTACACCGCCCCGGGGGCGGCGAAGAGGAATCCCAGGAATGAGAGCAGCAGGGCCATGAGCAGCCCGGTGGTGTACATGCGGTACTCCGCCCACGCTCCATAGCGCTGGGCCACGAACTTGTGCCCCAGCTCGTGCAGCAGGAAGCCGGTGAGGGACACCGTGGCCGCCACCGCGAAGGCGAAGTACAGCGGCACGCTCCCGGAGAGCACGATGGTGAAGGCCGCGGTCAGCACGGCCACGCTTATCAGTATCTGGATCAGCTCCTGTCGGCCGAAGTGGAAGTGGCCGTAGCTGGAGGATATGATCCGGTTCCCGTATTCGTCGTACATCTCGCAGGCCAACTGCACCCGCTCGTTTATAAAGATTGTCCGATGACGCCGCGGCGCAGGGTAAGGTTGAAGTAGGAAGGCGAAGGATAGCTTGGGGAAATGAGCAGATACCAGCACGGAAAGGTGCGGTTCAGATGGTGCGACGCCTGCGGGACCCTGGTCCTCGGGGACCTGTGCGGGATATGCGGCCGGCCCGGCCGGGAGTTCGAGGTCTCCGCCCCCGGGGACCTCCGTCCCTGCTTCGGGAAGGGCGTGGACACCGTGGCCAACCTGTTCCTCCGTCACTTCGGCAACTCCGGACCGCTGCGCACCCGGAACGTGTTCCTGAACAAGGTGGCCGGGGAGGACCGCACCGACGAGGTGGTGCTGGACGGCCAGGTCATCGCGGTCATCCGCTTCGAGCTGGTCAGGAACGACTTCTCTCTGGAGCTCAAGGCCGAGGGCGCCGCGCTACTGGCCCGGGCCGCGCGCAAGGGCGTGATCAGGGCCAGGAGACCGCAGGGCCATCTCAAGGGCAAGAAACTTGACGGCGAGGACATTGTGGAGGTCCAGGGCGAGTTCAGGGCCGGGGACCCCGTGGTGGTGGTCATGGGCAACAACGTGGCCGCCGGGGAGGCCCGGGTGGACTCCGGGGCGGTGAAGGAGTCGGAGAAGGCCATTCATCTGCGTGACGTTTGCAAGGCCGACATCCCGTTCCCGCTGGTCCCCGCGGACTGGAACGACTTCGTGAAGGCCAACCAGAAGCACCTCCGTCAGCTTGAGTCCAGCGCGGTCAGCGACCTGCGCTCATTCGCCAACAACAGCAAGCTACCGATGACCCTGTCCTTCTCCGGAGGGAAGGATTCCCTGGCCTGCTACGGCCTGGCCAAGAAGGCCCTCAAGAGGTTCGACCTGCTCTTCGTGGACACCGGCCTGGAGTTCCCGGAGACCGTGGACTATGTGCACGGTTTCGCCAGGCAGAAGGGGGAGAGGCTCAAGGTGGCCAAGGCGGGGAACGCCTTCTGGGAGAACGTGGGGACCTTCGGCCCCCCGGCCAAGGACTTCCGCTGGTGCTGCAAGGTGTGCAAGCTCGGTCCGATCACCACCCTCATCGAGGACAACTACCGCCACGGAACCGTGACCATCGAGGGTAACCGGGCCCTGGAATCCTTCGCCCGCTCGGAGATCGGATTCGTGGAGCGCAATCCGTTCGTGCCCAACCAGACGGTGCTGAACCCCATTCGCCACTGGATAGCCTCCGAGGTATGGGGGTACATCTGGTTGGAGGAGCTGGAGTACAACCCCCTGTACGAGCAGGACCTCGAACGCATCGGATGCTACCTGTGCGCCTCGTGCCTCGGCAGCGAATGGAAGGCCACCGGGGAGATGCACCCGGACCTGCACGCGGAATGGGAGGCCTCCCTGCAGGAGTGGGCCAAGCAGGTGGGCGTGCCTCCGGAGTTCGTGCGCTACGGGTTCTGGCGATGGAAATCCCTGCCGCCGAAGATGAGGCTGGTGGCCGAGGAACTGGACATGAAGGTGCCGCAGATGAGGAGCGATAGCATGGAGCTAAGGATATCCAAGGGGGCCAGCCCCTGCGTGGCTGGCGGCTTTTCCATGGAGGGGGTGCTGAGCGTGCCGAGGAAGAGGGACTTCTCGCAGGTGGCCGAGGTCCTGAAGACCGTGGGCAGGGTGAAGTTCTCCCCGGAGTTCGAGGTGGCCATGGTCAAGACCAGGAACGGCACCCTCAAGATGTTCGGGGGCGGGCACATCTCGGCCATCGCTCCAACCATGGAGGAGGCCCAGGCCCTGTTCAGGGCCGGGGTGGAGGCCTTCCTGCGCGGCCAGCTATGCACAGAATGCCGCATATGCGAGCGCAACTGCCAGTTCAAGGCCATAACCGCGGACGGGCAGATCAGGGTGGACGAGCACCGTTGCCGCCAGTGCGGTAGGTGCGCGGAAGGATGCGTGGTGGCCCATTACTACGACAAGCTGGTCAAGGCCGGCGCGGGCAAACCGGCCTACGCAGGCGTTAAATAATCGGAGAGGGTGGGGTATCTCCAAATGGATTGGGGAATGATGATGGCGGCGGCCCTGGGCGTGGGCCCGGCACTGGCCCTGATGTTCTACACCCTAAGGGATTACACCTACCCCCAGGTGGAGAGGCCCTTCTTCGATGACCGGAAGCTGTTCCTGATGCTGGCGGTGGGCATGGTCATCGGGGTGGTCGTATACGTGCTGCAATCCTACTTCGACCTGGGTTTCATCCTCTTCGCCCTGCTCTTCGCGGTGCTGGAGGAGCTGATAAAGCTGGTCATCCTGAACATGCCGCGCTTCTCCCGCAAGCTGGACACCTCCTTCTACGGCTTCGCCCTGGGGCTGGGGATCGGAAGCACCATGGCCTTCGGGGCGGTGTTCTACACCATGCAGCAGTCGGACATGGACTTACTGGCCTGGATCACCGTGCTGGTCCTGGCGGTTCAGATGGTCCTGCTGCACGCTTCCACTGGGGCGCTGATCGGCACCGGTTCGGCCCGCGGGGAGATGTGGGGATACTTCGCCCAGGCCGGGCTGGTGCACATCGGGTTCAACCTGCTCATGGCCATACCCCTGAACTTCGACAACATCATAGCCGCCTGGGCCGGGGTCATCCTGGCCACCCTCCTGGTGGCCTACTACTACCTGCAGGTCCACCGGCACCTTCTGCCGTCCGTGGTGAAGGACGCCCTGGCGGCCATGAAGCAGGCGAAAGCATGAACTAATATCAAGTCCGTTGTGCACACGTGTCCCAGAACAGCCGCAGGGCGGGCAAGGTGCTGCTGGTGGCAGCGGTCATCCTGATCGTGGTGTTCCTGCTGCTGCTCCCCCCGACCCAGGACCTTCTGCGCAGGTACCTGGTGGACCCCTTCTCCCCCCATTATCCGGAGGAGGTGCGCATGGAGATCGAGAGGACCGTGGTCCTGGACGCCAATGGCGGCCATATAACCGAGTATGTGATCGACCTCCCGGTGCCGCAGGGCATCCATGAGGACGGGGCATGGCTGCAGAAGGTGTCCGACCTGGAGGTCTCGCCATTGTTCAGCCAGTACTGGGACAACGGCAGCTATGAGACCCTGGTCTGGGAGGGCCAGGACCTTTACGGAGAGCTGACGGTGAGGGTCACCCTCACCGCCACCCAGAGGCTGCACCGCTGGGACCTGGACCAGGGAACGGTCCTGGGAAGGGACGAGGTGCCGCAGCCGCTGCTGGACCTCTACCTGGACGACGAATGGAAGATCATCGTGGACCATCCGGACATCCAGCAGCTGAGCGAGGACATCGTGGGGGACGAGGACAACGTGTTCCTCATCGCCCAGGCCATCTACGGCTGGATCGACGACAACCTGGACTATTACATATGGAGCGATGATGAGCCGCTCTCCTCCCTGGACACCCTGGACCGGGGGAAGGGGGACTGCGACGACCAGTCCATACTGTTCTGCGCCCTGGCCCGGGCCGCGGGAGTGCCGGCGTGGCTGCAGCTCGGAGCGGTGTACGATCGCTCCAACGAGAACATGGGCGGGCACGCCTGGGTGCAGATGTTCATGCCCACGGAGGACGGCGGGACCAACGTCACCATCGACCTGGTCAACGACAACTTCCTGGTCTGGATGCCCAACCTGTTCTGCGAGTACACGGACACCGGACTGCCCGGGGACCTCTACGACGCCTATCACAGCGTCAGGGTATCTTACTTCGGGGCCACCCCGTCCGTCACGGCCTCCTATGAGGTGCTGGGCTATGAGGAGAGCGAGGAAAAGGTCACGCTCTCCCTGATGGCCCTGCGCGAGGACCTCTAGGTCTTGCGGTAACGGCCGGGGGAGGCCTCGAAGATCAGCCCCATGTCCATCATGCGCCTCAGCAGCTCCTCGGCCTCCAGGCCGGTCCTTCCCTTCAGGGCCTCCTTCAGGTCCTCCAGTGAAAAATCGCCCAGCTCCTGGACCAGCACCTCGATCCGGGCCGGGGTCATGGGCGGGACCCTGTCCCTTTCCCTGATGTCCGCTCCGAACCCCTTCAGCTCCCGGCCCCTGCGGTTGAGCTCGGCCACGGCCAATGCGGTCTCGGAGGCGGCAGAAGAGGTGAAATGGGTTTTCATTCTCCGGGTCTGCACCTGCCGCCCGCAATGCGGGCAGGAGGAGGTTCGATGTTCCAAATCCACCGCGAACCCCCTGCGGCAGCGGGGGCAGACCACGGCCGCGTACATCAGTATTCGACGAACACCAGGGCGCCCAGGCAGGTCCCGTAGTGGTCCATGGGTATGGACAGCTCCTCGATGGCGTAGTTGATGCGGTTGAGCTTGATCCCGCGCAGGGCGGACATCTCGTTCATCTTCCACTCCAGGACCTCCTTCAAGGCCTTCTTGGTCCCGTGCATGTGCCCCTCGGCAACGTATCCTCCCCGCCCGTCCTTGCGGAAGGCGTAGGCGATCCCGGCGGAGATCATCTCCCCCTCGCCGCCCCTCATCTGGGCCAGCACGCAGTGGGTTATGGCGCCCATGGGCAGCTCTCTGGCGGCCACCTTCTTGGCGCCGATGGGAAGTACGGAGGATACCGACACCAGGTTCTGCTCGCCTATCTGGGCCTTCATGAGGGCCTCATCGAAGGCGTTGAGGTCGGAGACCTTGCTCACGGCCGCTCCCTGGGTGACGAAGAACTTCTTCGGGACTAGATTCATGATTTCGATGTAAAACCGATTCCCGATTTAAGGTTATTCCCTCAATCCACCTCAAGCACCTTGAGCTCCCTCTCCAGCATCTTCACGTCCTGGGGGTTGAGGGCCTCCGGGACCACAGGGATGATGAGCATCGCCGAGGTCATGGACACGTTGTCGTTCAGCAGCTGCAGCAGCTTGAGCACCTTCAGGAAGTTGTTCTGGCTGATCAGGTACTCCAGGCCGGATAGCAGGACCACCGCCCGGCTGTTGGCCTCAAAGAAGTTCTTGATCTCGCTGTAGATCATGGGGATGTCCGTGGGCTCGCGGGCGTAGCGCTTCCCCCTCTCATAGGAGAGCCAGAGTATGGCCCCCTGGTTTATGCCGAAGACCCTCTGCACCTTCTCCGGGTACTCCCGGGCCAGCACCATGCCCGTGCATCCGTCGTCGACCTGGTCCCGGTACATCTGGTACGCGGCGTCCAACCCTGAGGACTCCACCAGGTAGGACGTGCCGGGCTCCAGGAGGTACCTTCGCCCCCCCTCGTCCTTCCGCACCTCGTCCCTTCGCTCCACCTGGTAGGTGGTGGAGGGCGTCAGCACGTGCACGCACTTCTCCGCCCCGTCGGAGATGCAGGAGACCTCGTAAGCGTCGTACCTGCGGCGCATCAGCGAGGATATGATGCCCGAGATGTAGCCCTTGGTGAAGTCGCAGTGGTCACCGTTGTCGGCCTCCACGGACTCCTTGAAGGTGATGACGATCTCCGTCTCATTGATCATCTCGATGCTCATGCGGCTCAGCCCGGTCTCCATCCACACCTGCTCGATGATGGCCTTGGCCTCCCGAATGTCCGCGCATTCCAGCCCCAGGGTCCGGACCAGACCCACGCCCGCCCTGAACCCATAGCGTTCCATGGTCTTGGCGGAATCCGCGCCGTTCAGCAGCTGCAGCTCCTCCCGGAGGTCCTTCAGGGCCGAGCCAGGCATGACGAAGAAGGGCCGCATGTCCTTGCCCATGTCAGCCCTCCATGGTCCGTTTGCCGATCTCCAGGAAGGCCTCCTGCACCCCGTTCCCGGTCTTGGCCGAGGTCAGAAGGGACGGGCAGCCCAGGCTGGAGGCGAAGTCCTCCAGGTCCAGGGGGTCCACCCTCATCTCCAGATCGCACTTGTTGCCGATGACGATCACGGGAATGTCCCCGGACACCTCCCTGAGGTCGTCATACCAGTGATGGAGGTGCTCCAGGGTCTCCGGGCGGGTCATGTCGCAGACCAGCAGCACGCCGTTCGCCCCGGAGTAATAAGAGGAATGCAGGGTCTTCTGGGTCTTCTGACCCAGGACGTCCCAGATCATGAGGCTGAGGGACACGTCCTCCAGGTCCAGCACTTTCTTGGTGACCTTGGCCCCGAAGGTCTGTATGTAGACATCGTCGAATTGGTCCAGCACGTACCGTCGGATGAGGCTGGACTTGCCCACCTCCCCGTCTCCCAGCAGGCAGAGCTTCTTGACGAACTGGCGTTTGGCCATCCCATTCACAGTATGCGGTCGGCGTCTATATATTCATTTCATCATGGACCGAACGCATGGTCGGCCGGCCATGGCCATTAAGGTAATGTACCCATATTCAGAATCACCCTCATGCCCCGTTACGAGAAGAGGTTCGAGGACACCCTGGTAGGTGATGTCTCCGACAAGCTGGTGCTCAAGCCTTCCCGGGTCTCCAAGGATGCCAACCTGGGGGAGGTGGTCGATCAGATGCTGGCCAATCCGCTCTCCCGCAAGGTCTACGTGACCGACCAGAACGGACGTTATTTGGGGACAGTGAGCACGGAGACCGTGCTCAGGCTGATGGGCTATCGGCTGGGAATAAGGGACGTCGGAGGCGTCTCCTTCTACCGCTTCCTCAGGGACACCCTCAAGGAGAGGGCCGACAGCGTGATGGTGAAGGGGCGCACGGTGACCAAGGACACCAAGCTCTCCTCGGCCATGCGCATGATGATCGAGGACCACCTGAACGACCTGCCGGTGGTGGATGCGGATGGCATGCTCATAGGCGAACTGGTCAGCCAGGAGCTGTTCATGGAGGGTCGCAGGGTGTTCGACCCCAAGGACCCTCTCATGGTCGAGCCGCGAACGGACGGACCCTAGCCATAGAGGTTGGAATATTCCACCGGCTTCTTGGGCTGCTGCACCGACTCCATGGCCTTCTGCATCTCGGTCTCGATCTGCTCGGCCTCCTTGACCAGCGGTTCCGGGTCGAGCTTGATCTCCGGGAGCATGTCCCCCACCACCTCCAGCAGGTTGGCGGCGCCCCTGGCGTCCGGAAGGTCGGTGCGGGCCGAGCCCAGCAGGCAGATCACATCCATCTGATACCTCTCCCCTTCCGAGAGCAGCAGTCCGGATATGCCGGTGACCATCCCCTCCTTCAATTCCTTGACGCCATAGGTCTCCAGCATGGCGCGGGTGCGCTGGGTGGTGCCCACCCCGAACACCTTGCCCTCTCCTTCCGCGCCCAGGTTGATCCCTTCCAAGGTCATTATGGTGGAGATGCCCTTCTTCTTGCACCACCCCAGTATGTCGTTGGACAGCTCCTTGATCAGCTCAGGCTGGGGCATGAACTCGCAGGTGATCACCGCCAGCTTCTCGCACTGCTCCCCTTTGTCCTCGCATCCGCGATGCCCGGAGTATATGCGCACCGGGGGCGAGGGTATTCCTTCGTGGATTATGGTGTAGGGCGGGAAGCGCTTGGATATGATGGCCGCCTTGCGCTCAAGCTTCATGGAACGGACGATGTAGTTGGAAGCTATAGAACTGACCAGCCCCACGCTGGGAAAGCCGATCACCACCATGGCGTCCTTGAGGTCAACCTCTCCGTACTCGTGTATGAAAATGTCACCTTCGTTCATGGGCATCAGTGTGCTTAAAAGGAAGGTGGGGGACTTAATACTTGACGGTCTGGTTACGGCTCAGTGAAAACGGTTAAGCCGAGAATGCCATGCCCACCCTCGATGGAGAAGGGACCTACGCTGCAGCGGACATCCTCAGGAATACCGGTGATAGTGGAGGAACTTCCGCGCTCGCGGACCGCCGCGCTCTCGGTCAACTACCGCGTTGGTTCGAGGGACGAGTCCCCGGAGATGTGCGGGGCGGCGCACTTCCTGGAGCACATAATGTTCAAGGGCACGCGCCTGCGCAACGCCAAGCAGTTCTCGGAGATGGTGGAGGGAGCCGGGGGGGAGATGAACGCCTATACCACCAAGGAGTCAACCTCCTTCCATGTGTTCTCCCTGGACGAGACCTTCGAGGTCATGAAGGGGCTGATGGCCGACATGATGACCTCCCCCCTGATCGACGAGGAGCACGTGGAACTGGAAAGGGGCGTGGTCCTGCAGGAGATAAGCATGCTGGAGGACGACCCCGAGGATTACTGCCGGGTGCTCCTTGACCGTTCCATATGGGAGGGTAATCCCATGGCCAACATCGAGACCGGGCGTCCCGAATGCGTCTCCGAGCTGAAGGCCAGGGACCTGCGCCACTTCTTCGAACAGCATTACCGCCCCCCGAACATGTGCGTGGTGGCCTGCGGGAACGTCTCCGCGCGGGACGTGCTGGAGTGGGCGGAGGGGAACTTCGACGGGCTTCCCCGGGCCCCCATGAGCGACGGGCGCGAACCGCCTGTCCCCCGGGCCTGCACCAAGGTGTTCCCCCGCAAGGGGGACCAGGCCTACGTGGAGGTGGGCTTCCCCGGGCTGCCCGGCAGCCACCCGGACCGCAAGGCCCTGACGGTGGCCTGCATAATCATGGGCGGTGGTACGTCATCCCGTCTGTACCAGACGGTGCGGGAGGATCGCGGGCTGGTATACCACATCAGCATGTATCCGCAGTCCTACACCGACTGCGGGATCGTGGACACCTTCTTCTCCGCTTCCATAGGCAACCTGGTACCGGTGATGAGGACCGTGTCCGAGGAGATCTCCCGCTTCAAGGACCAGGGGCCGACGGCCGAGGAGGTGCAACGGGCCAAGCGCTGGATCAAGGGGATGCTGGTTCGAAAGCTGGAAGGAACCGACAGCCGCCTCTACTGGCAGGGCGAGCATTACATGATATACGGGGAGCTGGCCGACTCCGAGCGGGTGCTGGCGGAGTTCGAGCGGGTGAACGCCGAGGACGTCATCCGGGTCAGCAACGAGATCTTCATGAGGAAGAACATGTGCGTGGCCATGCTGGCCCCGGAAAAGGAAGGGGAGCTCGCGGCCCGCCGCATGCAATCACTGGACTTCTAGCCCCAGGACCTTGAGCACCGCATCCACGGCCTGTGGCACGGCCCTCTCCACCTCTTCGGTCAGGGTGTCGATAACGGTCCAGACATCGTTGACCTCCACGGCGATGAAGTTGATCCTCTTGGGCATGCGCTCGGGGAACAGCCTCCGCCCCAGCTCGATGGCCATGTGAATGTTGACCTCGTGGGGGTTGGTGCCGTGCAGAGCGTTCTTGAAATCGGCAGGCTCCAGGAGCATGACCGTGCCGGCCGGGTACTTCTCAGTGACGATGGCATCGACCACCACCACCTCTTCGTAATCGAGCATGATCTCGATCAGGTCCAGGCCGCTGACCGACTGCTGATCGAAGTCCAGGTCGGGAAGGTCCAAGGCCTTGATGGCGTCCACCACCTTGAACCCCACGCCATCGTCGCAGATGAGGGGGCTTCCGATGCCCAGCACCAAACGGGAGGCTTTCATCGGCCTGCCGAAGCAAGGTTGCATTATTAACTTTGCCCTAAACGCCGCAGGACGGCGGATTAATCTAATCCCTAGGGGATACCGGGGCATGACCGTGGTGCAAGCCTTCCTGGCCGTGCAGGTCAGCGGGCGTCATCTCACACCCAGCCAGGCCCAGGCGGTGCTCGCCCTGTACCTCGAGGGCACCCAGAGGGCGGCCGCACGCTCCCTGGGGATATCCGCCCCTGTGCTCAACCGGCACCTGCGGCAGGTGGAGGCCAAGGCCGGCCAGCCCATAATGGACTGCGGTCCCCGGGGCACGGTGCTCAACGAGCTGGGGGAGAGGATCGCCCGGGAGCAGCTGGCCCTGCAGGGGAAGATGAAGGGCCGTCAGCACCTGGCCGTGGGCTGTACGCCCCTGACCGAGGACCTGCTCCTGTCGGCCCTCAACTCCGCGGACCCTCGCGGAGAGGCCGAGCTGGTGATCTCCGAGGACCGCCTGAACGTGGGCGATTTCCAGGCCGGGCTGCTGGACCTGGTGGTGCTGGACGATCCGCTCTATGCCTACGAGGCCGAGGGTGCGGAGTGGGAGGAGGTTGGCCATGACCGATTGCTGCACGTGCGGAAGGGGGCCGACTACGGGCGCTTCCGCTTCGGCCCGCAGAGGCTGGGGTTCCGTCATCTGGACTCAACCAAGGTGAAGTACAGGGTGGTGCGCACCTACTCCTCGTTGGCCGCGATGGTCCGCAGTAACCACAGCTACTTCGTGAGCGAGAGCCTCCTGGCCCGCAAGGGGCATCGGGTGCGGGCCAGCGACGAACCCATACCATACGCCATCCTCTGCCTCTATCGTCCCGGGGTCCCGGGGGTGGAGGGGCTGCTGCAGGTGATGCGCAACGCCTCCTCGATAGTGTAACCTATTAAGATAACACTCGTAGCAATTTTCGTTCATCTTTAAATATGATATCTCCGCTCCTTGGGCAAGAGGAAGACTTTCATGTCAAACGTGAAGATACCAGACCCGGACTTCGCCCAAAGCATCATCGATGCGGGCGGCAAGACCTTGGACCTGTGCTACCAGTGCGGTACCTGCACCGGCAGCTGCCCCTCCGGACGCACCACCGCGTTCCGCACCAGGCAGCTTATCAGGAAGGCCCAGCTCGGACTTAAGGACGACATCCTGCCCTCCGAGGACCTGTGGATGTGCACCACCTGCTACTCCTGCGTGGAGAGGTGCCCCAGGGACGTCGACATCGTCGACATCATCATCCTGATGAGGAACATGGCCGTGGCCAAGGGCTACATGGCCGAGGACCACAAGAAGGTCGGACGCTCCCTGTTGAACACCGGCGCCACCGTGCCCGCCTCCGACAAGCTGAAGCAGCTGAGGGTGAGCATGGGCCTGTCGGAGAACCCGCCGACCACCGTCGGGGACGCCAAGGCCATGGCCGACTTCCGCAAGATCATGGAGAAGACCGGATTCGACAAGCTGATCGGAGGTGCGTAAATGTCCAACAACAAGTTCGCCCTGTTCCTGGGCTGCGTCGCCCCCCTGAGATACCCCGGTATCGAGAAGGCCACCAGGGAGATGTTCAAGGCCCTGGGTTACGACCTTCAGGAGATGCCCGGCGCCGGCTGCTGCCCGGCCCCCGGTGTCATCCGCTCCTTCAACCAGGCCACCTGGTTGGCGCTTGCGGCCCGCAACCTTTGCATCGCCGAGAAGCAGGGCTGCGACATCCTGACCATCTGCAACGGCTGCTTCGGCTCACTGTACGAGGCCAACCACATGCTCCAGGAGGACCCTGAGCTGCTGAAGAAGGTCAACGAGATCCTGGCCGAGGTCGGGATGAAGTACGAGGGCAAGGTCCACGTGCGCCACTTCGCCGACGTCATGTTCAAGGACATCGGCATCGAGAAGCTGAAGCAGAAGATATCCAACCCCCTGAACTTCAATGTGGCCGTCCACTACGGATGCCACTTCGCCAGGCCCACCAAGATAAAGCACATCGACGACCCCGAGAGGCCCCACCTGCTGGACGAGCTGGTGGAGTGGACCGGCGCCAAGAGCCTGCCCTACGCCGACAAGAACATGTGCTGCGGCGCCGGAGGCGGTGTCAGGAGCAGGGACGCCAAGTTCGCCCTGAGCTTCACCGAGACCAAGCTGAAGAACATGAAGGCGGTGAGCGCCCAGTACATCATCGATGTCTGCCCGTTCTGCCACCTGCAGTTCGACCGCGGCCAGAAGGACCTGCCCGGATACGACATACCGGTCATCCACCTGGCCCAGCTCTACGGCCTGGCCATGGGCCTGCCCAAGTCCTCCCTGGGACTTGAGGCCCACGAGATCAAGGTCACCCTGTGAGGTCTCGGTTTGCACCAGGCACACTTGGTCGGGGTGTACACCCCGGAGGAGATACCTGAGGAGCTGGACGGCTTCGTCAAGTATCAGGCGGCCCGCGATGGACACCAGATGAAGGCCGGGGAGAGGATCGCCGTGCTCAACGTGGTTGGCACGTCCTCCTACGTCCCGGTCTTCCTGGGCGACCTCAAGGGCCTGGAGGACCTGGAGGCCAAGCTCTCCGAGCACGGCGTTCAGGCGGACCAGGTGAGCATGGTCTCCCTGCGGCGCGTGCTGCAGGAGATGGTGTGAACGTAAACCCCTTCCCCAGATTTTCTTTTTATTCCAGCAACTATATGGTGAGGGGCTCGGGGAAGAGAAAACTTATTAATAGGTTCACTTGTTTCCGAGTTCATCTCGCGATTGGAGGCTATTAATTGGCTGCTACTAAAAAAGCGTCTACGAAGGCCGCCTCAAGGAAGGTCAAAGACCGGTGGAAGGCCAAGGAGTGGTACAAGCTGTACGCACCCCTGATGTTCAACCAGGCCCAGCTGGGCGAAACCCCCAGTGCCGATGCTACCAACCTGATCGGCAGGACCACCGAGGCGACCGTCCACGATATCAACGGCGACTTCTCTAAGATGCATGTTAAGCTCAAGTTCAGGGTCCAGGACGTCAACGGTTTCGACGCCCACACCGTGTTCATCGGTCAGGACCTGACCAGTGATTACATCAGGCGCCTTACGCGCCGCAAGCGGACCAAGACCGACCATGTCATCGACGTCCGCACCAAGGACGGATACCTCATCCGCGTGAAGCCCATGAGCATCACCGAGAAGCGCATCCAGTCCTCCCAGGAGACCGCTCTCCGCACCATCATGGACGACGAGATGCGCCGGATGGGCGAGGAGAAGACCATCTCCGAGATAGTCAAGGCCATAATAGACGGCGAGATGGCCCGCAGGCTGGGAACCGTCTGCAAGGTCATCGTGCCCATCAAGAGGGTCGAGATCCGCAAGACCGAGGTGCTGGAGATGGGCGTGGGTCCTCAGGACCAGCCGGTCTTCGCTCCCGAGGCCCCCGCCGAGGAGGAGGTCTCCGAGGCTGCGCCCGAGGCGCCGGTCGAGGAAGAGGCCCCCGCGGTCGCTGAGGCCGAAGAGTAAACCATTTCCCCGAATGCCGGGGTGGCTCAGCCTGGTGGAGCGTCGGACTCATAGGGATCAGGAACTAGACCCTCTCCAGGGAAATCCGAAGGTCAGGGGTTCGAACCCCCTCCCCGGCACTCCCCTGCCACTCTCAATTTTCTTGCGCGGCCGTGCTATGCAATCATTAAAGTAGTGTTGCCTGTGTCTCTACCTTCCGGTGAGAGAACGAGGGTAATAATCTATACTGGCAAGGGCGGCGTTGGAAAGACCTCCGTGTCCGCGGCCACCGCCCTGCGCTGCGCCAAGCTGGGCTACCGCACCATCGCGGTCAGCACCGATTCCGCGCACTCCCTGGCCGACTCCCTGGACATCCCCCTTTCCGGGGACATCAGGAACATAAGGGAGAACCTGGACGCCATCGAGGTGGACGTCATCCACGAGATGGAGACCCGCTGGAAGGAGATCGGGCAGTACCTCTCGGACTTCATGGTGTCCCAGGGGCTAGATCCCATATCCTCCAAGGAGATGACCGTATGGCCGGGCATGGAGCTCATGTCCGCGCTGTTCTACATCGAGGAGTTCAAGAAGAGCGGGCAGTACGACGTGGTGGTCATGGACACCGCTCCCACGGCGGAGACGCTGCGCCTGCTGAGCTTCCCGGACACCGCCGACTGGTACTTCGACAAGATGTACAAGGTCTTCAGGAACACCGTGCGATTGGCAAGGGCGACCGTGGGCAAGGTCATGAGCATGCCCATGCCCACCGACGCCTTCCTCAAGGACCTGGACCTGCTCAAGGACCGCATGAAGGCCGTACGCCAGATCCTCCTGGACGCGGAGACCACCTCCGTCCGCCTGGTGGTCAACCCGGAGAGGATGGTCATCAACGAGACCAAGCGCGCCTACACCTACCTGTGCCTTTACAACCTGACCGTGGAATGCCTGGTGATCAACCGCCTGCTCCCCGAGGAGGCGCGCGGCCAATACCCGGACGCCAAGTTCGAGGAGCAGTCCCGGTATATGCAGATGATAGACGAGTCCTTCTCCCCGCTGAAGATGCTGAGGGCCTATCAGTCGCCCACCGAGGTGGTGGGCGTGCGTTCCCTGGAACGGTTGGCCGACCAGCTGTTCGGCGATACCGACCCCGCGGTGGTCTACAGCTCGGAGAAGAGCATGGAGATATTCAACCGGGACGGGGTGGACACCCTGGCCCTGAAGCTTCCGTTCTCCAGCAAGGACCAGGTAGAGTTATATAAATCGGAAGATGTGTTAATAGTCACGGTCGGCTGGTACAAGCGCTCGGTGGCTCTTCCGTATTCCCTGGTGAAGAAGCAAGCCCACAAGGCGGAGTTCAAGGACGGCCGGCTAATGATCAGTTTCAAGTGAGGTATGCAAATGACCAGCAAGAACGACAAGAACGAGAACGAGCCTCAGGAGACCCCCTTCCGCCCCTCGGGAGGGCCCCTGCCGCAGGACGCCGTCGTGCACCTGATGAGGTCCGGCACGGAGTTCCTGGCAGCCATAGACACCCTCACGCCCCGCAACATGCTGCCCCCGGAGGTAAAGGAGCATTACAACAACATCCGCAAGGAAACGCTGCTGCTGTTCCGTTCCTTCATAGACAGCCAGCTGAAGGAGTTCGAGGCCAAGAAAGAGGTCCCCTCACCCCGCCTGCGCAAGATCGACCTGGACTGATCACTCCTCGCGGCAGTCGGGGCAGAGCAGCGATCCGTTCTCCAGCCTCAGGTCTATGGAATAGGAGTCGCAGCTCTCGCAGTATCCGGCCACGAACCCCCTTCCGTTGGAACGGACGGCGGACCCCCTGCCTATCTTCCCCCACTCCCTGGTCAGCTCGATGAGCGACGGGGACAGCTTCAGTATGTCCTTCTCGGTGAGCATCCCGCTGAGCTTGCCGTCCTCCACCACCGGAAGCCGGCGCAGGTGCAGGTCGGACATGCGCTTGGCGGCCTCGGAGATGTTGGCCTCCGGGGAAATGGTGATCACCGGGGAGGACATCACCTTCTCCACCATGGTGCGCGAGGGCGTCTTCCCCAAGGCCACCACCTTGTAGAGGATGTCCCGCTCGGTCAGGATCCCGACCGGTTCCCCGTCCTCGAGGACTATCAGGCTGCCCACGCCCTCCCGGAGCATCAGGGCGGCTGCTTCCTTGACGGTCATGTCCGGCGCCCCCGTGCGGGGCCGGCTGCTCATGACCTCCCGAACCAGTATCTCCCTTACCTCCTTGGCCTGCATGATACATACTTGTCCCACGCGTCTAAATATGTTTGCCGCGCGTTTCAAAAATGGATGCTGGAGGGTCGCCGGCGGCAGACACAGGTTTATTAGGGCCCGGGTCCTTCAATACCAACGGAATAGGCATGAAGGACCAAGAGGGCACTTTGGCGGTCAAGCTGGCCCGCAAGGCGATAGATGCGGAGACCCGGGACCTGGACATCGATACGTTCGACGTCCCGGACAGCTTCCGGCAGAAAAGCGGGGCCTTCGTGACCCTGAAGACCTTTCCCGGGGGGGACCTGCGCGGATGCATCGGCTATCCCGAACCGGTGTTCCCGCTGGCCGAGTCCATCCTCCGGGCGGCCCAGGGGGCCTGCCACGACCCCCGCTTCCCCGCGCTGAGGGCGGAGGAGCTGGACCAGGTGGTGGTGGAGGTCAGCGTGCTGACCCCGCCGGAGGAGCTGGTGGTAGCCCCTAGGCAGGAGATGCCCGGGGCGGTGGTCATCGGCCGGGACGGCCTGATAGTGGAGAGGGGGGCCTACCGAGGACTGCTGCTCCCGCAGGTCCCGGTGGAGTGGGAATGGGATTCGACCACCTTCCTGGAGCAGGCCTGCATGAAGGCCGGCCTGACCCCGGACATGTGGCTGGACCGCCGCACCAGGGTCCTGACCTTCCAGGCCGAGATCTTCCACGAGGAATCGCCATACGGTCAAATAGTCCGGGAACGTACCCAGTGATGGCATGGACGTCGTAGAGGGCAAGCTGTTCTACCAGGGCAGGCTGCAGAAGGCCTGCGTGGGCATCGAGGATGGACGGATCGTCAGCGTCAGGAAGGTCCTGGACGGGGACGAGCATCACGACTTCGGGGACCGTCTGGTGCTCCCCGGGGCGGTGGACCCGCACGTGCACTTCCGCGATCCCGGCTCCAAGCACAAGGAGGATTTCTCCTCCGGCTCGCTCTCCGCCCTGCACGGGGGCGTCACCTGCGTGCTGGACATGCCCAACACCATCCCGCCGGTGATCGACGCTTCGTCCCTGCAGGAAAAGAGGGAGGCGCTGGCAGGCCGCTCCTGGGTGGACTACGGGCTGTTCGGAGGGATATCGCCGCGTACCGATGTGGCCTCCATGGCCTCCTGCCACGCCTACAAGGTGTTCATGGGGTCCTCCACGCAGAGCGTGCTGCTCAGCGAGGAGCGGGACCTCGCGAGGGCGCTGGAGGCCGTGGGCCGCACCGGCAAGGTGGTCAGCGTGCACGCGGAGGAGGAGGGCATGCTGCAGCGCATGGACGAGCGGTCCCTTAGGGACCACGAGTCCTGCAGGCCCAGGGAGGCCGAGCTGAGGGCCGTGGAGAGGCTGATGCAGTACCGCTCCCAGGCCCGAATAAACGTCTGCCACGTGAGCTGCCCGGAGTCCCTGTCCCTGCTCAGGGGCAGCGGAATGAGCTTCGAGGTCACCCCCCACCACATGCTGCTGGACTCCAGCATGGACCTGGGGGCCTGGGGCAAGGTGAACCCGCCGCTCCGGCGCAGGGCGGACCGTGAGGCGCTTTTCGCGGCCTTCTGCAGCGGGGACATCCCCATGCTGGCCACGGACCACGCCCCCCACGCCCACGAGGAGAAGGAGAGGGGCTTCGGCGAGGCGCCCTCCGGTATCCCCGGAGTGGAGACCGGGTACGCCATGATGCTGGCACTGGTGAAGAGGGGGTTCATGCCCCTGGAGGTGCTGATGAGGGCGGCCTGCTCCGTTCCCGCGCGCACCTTCGGCCTGAACAAGGGCGAGATCGCCGAGGGTCGGGACGCCGACCTGGTGGTGGTGGACCCCCGGCAGTTGACCAGGATATCGGCCAGGAGGCTGCACGGCAAGTGCGGCTGGACCCCCTACGAGGGGAGGGAGGCGCTATTCCCGCAGGCCGTGTTCCTGAGGGGCAGGCTGGTGTTGAGGGATGGCGCGTCGGTGACCGAACGTTCAGGAAGAGAGGTGGAGCATGCTTAACGGACCGTTGCCATTGGACCTGAGCGAGCTGGAGGGCAGGCGTTTCATTTGCGAGGACCCCTGCAAGCTCTGCTGCCTGTGCCAGCCGGAGTGCCTTCCGGCCGAGGTGGACTACTTCAAGAGGAACCATCCCTCCCGCCTGGTGCTGAAGAAGGAGCCGCACCGCCATTACGCCCTGGCCCTGAAGAAGGGGCAGGGCTCCTGCTCGTTCCTAAAAAACGGGAGATGCGAGGTGTACGCCCACCGGCCCCACTTCTGCCAGCAGTTCCCCTTCCACATCCACGTGGGAACGCGCGCACAGGTGGAGCTGGACCTGAGCTGCCGAGGGGTCTGGCTGGACCGGGGGGAGGAGGCCATGACCGAGGGGCTGCGCCTGGTGCAGAGTAATGAGGCGGAGATACGGCGCACGCTGAAGGAATCGGTCCCGGTGTACCGGGAGTTCAACCTGAACTGCCTGGACGCGGGGCTGGAGGTGGACGTGGGCAAGGTGCGCTCCCAGGTGTCCGCGCGCCTGGACGAGCTCACCGATCTCCGGCTGATCGCCTCCCTGCTGGAGGCCAGCGTGGAGGAGGACGAGCTGTCCATACCCGGCCTCAAGGCCAAGCCGCTGCTGGACGGGGCCACCATGCGCGACCTCTCCCAGTCGGCCCTGGACATGGTCACCGATTCGCTGGCCGCGGACGAGCTGTTCCAGGCCCCGGTGTACTGCGCCCCGGACGGCAGCTGGAACCTGTTCCGGGTAGCCGGGCAGAAGGTGGAATGGCATGTCATGGACACGGAGGGGGACGTGCGCAAGGCCGGGGAGAGGGGGCTGCGGGACATCCGGCTCACACAGCCGGAGGGGCGGGACCGCCAGGTCCTCCGCGACTACCTCAGGGTCCTGAACAACCGGGACAGCTTCATCGGCTACGCCTTCCACCTTATCGACGAGTACGATTATGAGGATCCGTGGCCCAACGTCTACGGAGGGGTGCTCTCCACCTCCGTCCTGGACCTGCTCTGGAGGACCTCCCTCATCGAGGCCTTCTTCCCCGGGGCCCCGGACGGGGGCCGCATGAGGGAGGGGATAATCTTCTATGACATGGACAGGTTGGACGCCCCGACCCTGGGAGCCTTCATATGACTGGATGCGTTGGCTCCCTGGTCCAAACGCAAAAACTTCATATAGTGAACGCTCATTCGTGCCGTAAGGTGAACGGAGCATGCAGAAACCTCTGAACGTCCTCAACCAGGCGATAAACAGCCAGGTCATCGTCACGTTGAAGGGCAACCGGGAGTACCGTGGGGTCCTGGACGGATACGATCCCCACATGAACCTGGTGCTAAAGAACGCGGAGGAGCTCATAAACAGCGAGGTCGTCCGCAAGCTCAGCGTCACTATTGTCCGCGGAGACAACGTAATTTACATCTCACCCTGAGGTTACTCTTATGACGAAAGGAACGGCAGCACACGGAAAGATGGGAGACAAGAAGACGCACGTCCCCTGCCGCAGGTGCGGAAGGCGGGCCTATAACATTCGCGCTTCTTACTGCGCCTCCTGTGGTTACGGCAAGACCACCACGATGAGAACGTATAATTGGGCCAAGACCCATTGACGTTCGAGGTAGCTCCCTTGGAGGATGACCGTCCGAAGCATTTCTGCGGCATCGTCGGCATGGCCCTGGAGGGCGATACCGTTCCTCAACTGAAGAAGTCGCTGCGCGTGATCCAGCACCGCGGACAAGAGGCCGCGGGCATAGCGGTTTTCAACGGCAAGGCCATACAGTACCACCGCGGCATGGGCCTGGTGCACGAGGTCCTGGTCGGCAGGCAGTACAACAGCCTGGTGGGCAACGTGGGCATAGGGCATGTTCGCTACTCCACCTCCGGATCGTCATGCGCGGAGAACTGCCAGCCCATCACCGTCACCACCAAGGAGGGTGACCTGGCCCTGGCGCACAACGGCGACATCGTCAACGCCGCGGGCATCAGGAACCGCCTGCAGTCCGAGGGCTGGGCGTTCCTGACGTCCACAGACTCGGAGATAATCGTTCGAATGATGGCCACCGAGCTGTCCGTGAGCCCGGACCCCATAAGGGCCATCAAGACCGTGATGAAATCCCTGGAGGGGGCTTACTCCATCACCATGATGCTTGGCGGCAGGGTCTTCGGCTTCCGGGACCCCTTCGGCTTCCGGCCGCTGTGCCTGGGCAAGCTCCCGGGCGGTTACGCGCTGGCCTCGGAGAGCTCCATATTCGAGATATTGCGCGGGGAGTTCATAAGGGACATCCTGCCCGGGGAGATCGTGGAGATCACCCCTGGGACGGTGACCTCCACCCGCACCCCGGCATCCCCGCACCGCGCCCACTGCATGTTCGAGTGGGTTTACTTCGCCCGCCCGGACGCGGTCATCGACGGCCGGGAGGTGTACCAGGTGCGCACCAGGATCGGTCAGATCCTGGCCAAGGAGCAGCCCGTGGAGGCCGACGTGGTGGTCCCCGTGCCGGACTCCGGCCGTGCCCACGCGCTCGGCTATTCGGAGGGCTCCGGCATTCCGTACGCTGAAGGGTTCATGAAGAACCGCTACATCGAGAGGACCTTCATCCTGCCGGACCAATCCCAGAGGGATGAAGGGGTCCTTCTCAAGCTCAACCCCATCCGCTCCACCGTGGAGGGCAAGCGGGTGGTCATCGTGGATGATTCCATTGTTCGCGGGACCACCATGCTCAAGATCGTGCAGATGACCAGGAGGGCCGGTGCAAAGGAGGTCCATGTGCGCATAGGCTGCCCGCCGGTCATCGCGCCCTGCTTCTACGGCGTGGACATGAAGACCAGGGAGCAGTTCGCGGCCCTGAACCGCACGCCCAAGCAGATCGCCGAGCTCATCACCGCCGATTCGGTGGGATACATAAGCCAGGAGGGACTGGTCCGGGCCCTGGACATTCCGGAGGCCGAGCTGTGCCTGGCCTGCGTGAACGGGGAATATCCGACCCGCATCGCCGGGGAGAAGATGCGCTTCCAGCGGACCCTGGAGGTCTGAGCGTCCGGAACTGGACGGCTTGGACAATCATTATATTCCACCGAGCGAATTTATCGTCATGAACAAGCAAGTCCGCAGGGACCGCCCCCTGGGCGTGACCATCATCGGGGTACTGCTTCTGCTGGCCGGGTTGGTGGCCATCCTCTCCGGAGTGCTGATAGGCTCCCTGGGGGACCTGAGCGACATCGAGCTGGCCGTAGAGCTGGTGGCCCTGGTCATCGGGCTGATCTACATCATCGCCGCCTTCGGCTTCTTCAAGGGCTGGAGCTGGGTCTGGCTGGTCACCATGGTCATACTGGTCCTGGGCATCATCATAGACATCGCGTCCTGGGCCATCCACGGCATGGATGATATCGTGGGCCTGCTGGTCGACCTGATAATACCGGTGATCATCCTGCTGTACATGAACAGTCAGAACGTGAAGGCCTTCTTCCGCCGGAGCTGAAACCCTTTCCTCCTTTCCATTTGCCTCGGGCCAGCCCGGGTCGTGAAGATAAGATTAAATAGAGAAAATCGCTTTGCCAATTCCACTGGGCAGGTAGATCAGCTGGAAGATCGCTACCTT
>MVPZ01000092.1 GCA_002067045.1 Methanomassiliicoccales archaeon PtaB.Bin134
CGACGGGGTCCTGGAGCTCCGGTTCGACGAGGAACTGAACAGGCGCATGCGCATAAGGAACATGAGGGGCTGCATCACATCGTCGCAGTGGATACCTTATGAGATAAGGCAGGTGCAGCAGCCTGGGGAAGGGCAATCGCTACTGGAATGGAGATAGGCCCACTCATACCCTTTCCCCGATCCTCGGATGGGGGATTGGGCGGGGGTCGGGCCATCCATTGCACGGAACCTCCATCCCTTCCTTCTTTGAACAAAAGGCCATTACTCGAATTCCTCAGCGGCCATGGTCCCATAGATGGAAGCTTTGAAGCTCTCCGTGTTCTGGGCGGTGGCGCGGACGTAAAGGTCGCACTGGTCCTTCGGTCGCACTACCAGCTTTTTCTTCTGGCAGTAGACCATGCCTTCGTTCACGCCTGCCTCGGGTCGCTTGTCAGAGAACAAGCAAGAAAAGCAAACACTGCGGTCTTTTGACACCATGGCTACTCAAGGAATCGGGCTATTTATTCCTTCTGCCGTGAGAAGTTTGCTAGCTAAGAACACGGTAAGGTCCTGGACGCTCAGGAGACCGGTCCTGCCGAGATTGATGACGCAGAATGGACAGGGTGCCAGCAGCAGCTCCGCCCCCGCTTTCAGCGCGGCCCGAACCTTCCTACCGGCCATGCGCTCGGCGACATCTGGCCGAGCTGATGCCACACCGCCGCCTCCTCCGCAGCAATCATCCTCCAAGCCCGTTTTGACCACCTCCACCCCAGGGACCATGTCCAATAGGTCCCGGGCCATCTCCAAGGTATGGGGGCCAACCACTCTTGCAAGGTGGCAGGGGCTGTGAAGCGCCACCTTTATCGGGTGAGAGCTGTGATCGAAGCTGCTGCGGCACAGGCGTCCGCTGCTATGGATGTGCTCTATGATGTGCTGGGGGTCCAGGCCGTAACGCTTACGGAGCTGGACGGTGCACCCGGGGCAGGAGGTAACGACCGTATCGAAGCCCCGGAACAGGGCCCTGTTATGGGCCTCCACCCTCGCCAGCCGTTGCTCGTCACCGATCTTCTCCAGTGGTGAGCCGCAGCAGGCCCACCCCTGGGGTGCGAAAGGCCTTCCTCCCGCCGCCCTTATCAGAGACAGGGAGCTCGTTATGCCCTCAGGATAGCGTCCGTGGCTTATGCATCCGGGGAAGAACAGCACGTCCCCTGTTGACGGTACCTCGGTCACAGGGCCAGATGGCAGGACCGTCCGAAGCGTCGCGTCGATGTTGGCCAGCATGTGCTCCTGGCCCTCCGGGCGTGGTTTGTCTCGGTACAGCAGGCGCCTCACCTGAACAAGGGCCTCAGGAAGGGGGAGCGCCGAGGGGCATACCTCGGTGCAACGGGCGCAGGTAGTGCACAGTTCCAGCGGCGATCTTAGGGCCGACAGCTCCTCGTTGAAACGTGGACCCTCGACGGCCAGGCGGCGGGGGCCGGGGAACCTGTCCCGCCCCTCCTGCTGTAGCACGGGGCATTCCCTCACGCATGCCCCGCACTTTATGCATCCGTCCATGGTGCGGGAGGTCATAGAGACCCCCTCACCCTATCGGCTATCGTCAGAGCGGACGAGGCCACATGCCCCAGCCCCCTGCCCAGGGGATAGGACAGGCCGGGGCAGGCGGAGCCGGCGACCCAGACGTTCTGCATGACCGACCCGTCCTTCCGGACGGCCCTTCCATCATGGTTGCGGATGCCTGCGGAGAGCGCTGTGGTCAGAGCGGGCGACCTCAGGGAACCGGTCAAAGATATGTCGGTGGCGAGATCGAAGACGGGATCGTACGGTCCATCGCAGCCCACCTGAAGCCCGCCTGACACGATGTTGCCGGTGGCCAGGACCAAGGCCCCGAACCTGATGGTGCCCTCACGTAACCCTGACATTATCCTGACCCCTTGTAGTTCATCCCCTTGGGCCACCGATCCGATCACCTGCCGGTCCCTCAACAGACGGCAGCCAGAGTCGAGGGCACCACGCTCCAGGCATGCCTGCAGCCTTCTCCCGGGGTTCGACAGAGGGGTGGCCGCCTCCCTGACGAAGCGGCCCGAGGACCTCTCCAATATCGAGAGCGCCAGGTCGTGGCGCGGACCTAGGAACAGAGGCGGGATTATCACCATTTCCTCGTCCATCTCCGAGATGGCCTCCGCCAGACCCTCGACCGCTACCCTGGACTCTCTGGTGATGGTCGGGCCCCCGCCGGCGTCGATAGAGGTGGGTAGGCCCAGATCGGCCCAGTAGGGACGGCAATCTCCAAGGGAGTCGCCCCTACCGACCATGCGGCACAGGAGGTCTGGATCAAGGTCAGCGTTCCCCTTGAGGCCGAGCACGGCCGTCCTCTCGGGACCGGTGTGGAGCCAATCGTGCGGGGACGATAGGTCCTGCCGCATGATGGAGCCTATGTTTGTGATGCCCTCCTCCCTTCCTGGATGTGACCCGAACAGGCCATGGGCCGCTCCCAGTCCCCTCAGGAGCTGGGTCACTTCCTTCCTTCGGGGCACTCCGGAGAGGGAGGTCCGGGAGGTGGACAGGGAGGTGCTGGTGGTGCCTCGGGAGACCATGCACACATCGTACCCGCGCCTCGCCAAGAGGGTGGAGGCAAGGCAGCCTGCGGCCCCGTTGCCCACCACCAACACATCGCATCTGGTCTCAGGTAGCTCCATCCTAGCCCTCCCAAGTGTGGTCTATGCCATATGCCTTGAAGAGGTGGGCTTTGAACGCCTCCTGACGGAGCTGCTCGCCTCTCAGCACGGGGGAGATGCCCTTCCACCTCTCCGCAAGAAAGCGCTCTATCTCCTTTCTCGGTTCACCGACGTTGAGTGCGGAAGCCATGCGGAAGACGCACAGGCCAGCCTGGCAGTAACCCATCCCCGCTCGGGTGCGGCGCATGAGGTCCGACAATGATATCACATCTGGGGAGGCCGCGAAGTGCTCCAGCTCGCCAACGGAGACCGACTCGCAGGAGCATGCCTCCTCGCGTCCCAGAGGTGAAACGATGCACTCGGCCAGGATACTGCTCGCAAAAGCGCCGTACTTCCGCCTCATGACCTCCTCTTGGAAGCTCCCTCCCCCGACCACTGGTGGTGATATCTCCTCCAGCATGGTCCTGCAGGCGCCGGACCGGCCCAGCTTGCGCATCACCGCGTCAGCGGCCTTCTCGGCC
>MVPZ01000093.1 GCA_002067045.1 Methanomassiliicoccales archaeon PtaB.Bin134
CTTCTCATGATGTCCCGAACCTATCTCCGGGTTCACCCTGAAGGAGATGGGGACATCTGTGGATATGGCCGCCAGACGTCTCAGCTCCGAGAAGGAGTCTACGTTGATGGGCACCCTCCTCCCGACGACCCCCTTGAGCTCCGACGTGGAGACGTTGACCCCAGTGTACAGGATGCGGTCGGGAGAATAGCCGGCCCTGAGGCAGGCCTCGACCTCGCCGATGGAGACCGCGTCGATGCAGCTTCCCTCTTGCTCCAGGATGCGGAGTATTGCCAGGTTGCTGTTGGCCTTGCAGGCGTAGTTTATCCGGGTAGGCATGTGCTTGGCGAACGCACTGTGGACCCTCCGATAGTTGTTACGGACCGCCTCCTCATCGGTAACGTATACCGGGGAGCCATACTTGCTGACTATATCGGTGGCCTTGACGCCCCCGATGATCATCTGACCATCCTTGCTCTCGAACTGTCTCATCTTAACCACCGATGAACGTGTTGTGGATAGCGCGGACGACGTCCTGCGCTTTCTCGCTCGGGACCACGAAGTTTAGGGCCACATCGGAAGCGCCCTCGGAAATAAGCTCAATGTTGGCACCCACCTCGGCCACTTTCGCGAACACCCTCGCCGAGACCCCCGGCGTGTTGAGGAGGTTGTCCCCGACGCAGCAGATCAGTGAGATCCTGCTCTTAACATTGACCTTCTCCACCTGGGGCTCCTTCAAGGCGTCGATCCTCCTCCGGACCTCCTCCGCCGCGGAGCTGGGTATGACCATTGCCAGGGTGGAGAGGGAGGTGGACACGGCATAGCTGTTCACCGCAGCATCGGAGATGACCCCCACCAATCGAGAGATGAGGCTGGGCTGATACACTATCTCGGATGAATATACCTTGACGATGGCCAGATCGGACTTCACCGCCACCGACCTCAAGGTGTCCCCGCCGTTGGTCCTCTGCCCGCGGATGATGGTCCCTCTGGCATCGGGGTCGAAGCTGTTCTTGACCACCAGAGGGATCCCCTTCCGCCGAACGGGCTCTACGGTGCGGGGATGCAGCACCTTGGCGCCGAAGTAAGCCAGTTCCGCAGCCTCGTTATAGTCCATCTCCTCGATGCTCTTGGCGGATGGTACCGCCCTCGGATCAGCGGTCATGAAGCCGTTGACATCGGTCCATATCTCGCAGCAGTTCGCGTCTATTCCGTAAGCGATCACGCTGCTGGAGTAGTCGGAGCCGCCCCTTCCGAAGGTGAGGGGGCGACCCTCAACATCGCAACCGTAGTATCCCGTGATCACTGGTGTTATCCCCTTCTCAAGAAGGGGGACGACCGATTGCTGGAGATTGCGGTGCGTTTCATTGAGGTTGGCCGATCCGTTCCCCGGCTGGCCCTCGGCCACGATGCCTGCCCTCTCGGAGGACAGAGGAACGCTCTCCACCCCTCGTGCCCGGAGCACATGAGCCATCGTGAGAGAGGACAACCTCTCCCCCCAAGAGGAGATGGTGTCGTCCAGCACATGGTCTACCTCGAACTCATATCTCGCTTCCATCGCCCGCCGCAGATCATCAAGGCTGAGGTCCAGCTCCCGCTCGTACTGGGTCGAATCCTCTCCCAGGATGGAATTGGCGCAGGTGGCATACCTATCCCTAAGATCGCCTAAGAGGTCACCGATCGGCCTCCGCTCACGCAATCCGTTGATCAGAGAGTTGGTCACACCAGACATGGCCGAGACCACCACGACCCTCTTCGCGCTCTCCCTTTGTATAATGGAGGCGGTCCTCTCGATGGCCTCGACGCCACCCACGCTGGTGCCCCCGAACTTCATAACCTTGATCATAGATCCAACACCTCTTCCATCGAATGGACCATCCCATCCTTCCTTCCGGCCACCCAACGAATGGCCAGTAGGCAGCCTTCGGCGAACGCCTCCCGGGAGTGTGCCCGGTGGGTCAGCTCTATCCTTTCCTTCTTTCCTGCGAATATGACGGTATGCTCTCCCACGACATCCCCCGCTCTCACTGAATGGATGCCGATCTCCCTCCCTCTCGCACCGACCGTGCCCTCTCTTCCGTATATGATTTGGCCTATGTCGGTGGCCGCTGAGATGATCTCCGCGGCCCGGCGCGCTGTCCCCGAAGGGGCGTCCTTCTTCTGGGAGTGATGTACCTCCACGATCTCCACATCATAGTCCTTGAGGGAGCGGGCCAGGACATCGCAGGTCTTGAAGAACACGTTCACGCCCACCGAGAAGTTGGGGGCCACCACGGCTGAGGAGCCATGCTCCTGTAGATAGGAGCGCAGATCGGCCACGACCTCAGCAGGTATACCTGTCGTTCCTATGACGTAGCTTAATCCAGGGCGCACGATGGCAGGCAGGTTCTTCCCGATGGCGGTGGGGGAGGTCAGGTCCACATAGACATCCGCCTCCGAGAGAACGTCATCCACATGTCCCATCTCCCTGGCCCGTACCCCGGGAGCTATCTCCCTGCCCGCGCTATCGCTCCCTATGGAAACCAGACCGCCCACCAAGCGCATGTCGTCCTGCTTTTCTATCAGGGAGCACACCAAGCTTCCCAGCTTACCCGTGGCCCCGCCCACGACCACCCTGATCACTTTGGCCACCCTCAGATCAGCTTGCGTTCTGCGAGCACCGATCTCAGCGTCTGCAGGTTGTTCGGGCTCATGTCACAGAGGGGAAGTCGGAAGGGTCCCGCGGGCCTGCCCATGAGGCGTACCGCGGTCTTTACCGGGATGGGGTTGGTCTCCAGGAACAGGGCGGTGAATATCGGCAACATTTCGCTGTTGATGCGCCTTGCCTCGGCCATGTTCCCGTCCAGGATCGCCCGCACCAGGGACAGCATTTCTCCAGGCAGTATGTTGGAGGTGACCGATATCACGCCCTTGGCCCCCAGTGCCATAGCTGGCAGGACCATGGCGTCATCGCCCGATAGTACGGTGAAGTCCTTGGGCGCCCCGGCCAATATCTTCGCGATCTGATTGATATCGCCAGATGCCTCCTTTACCCCGACCATACTGGGTATCTCCGCCAGCTTCAGCATGGTGGCGGCGGTGATGTTGGAACCGGTGCGGGAAGGTATATTGTATATTATGGTTGGAATGTCCACCGCCGCGTCGATGGCCTCGAAGTGCTTGATTATGCCCGCCTGCGTGGGCTTGTTGTAGTAAGGGGACACGGACAGCACACCGTCCACCCCCAGGTCCTTGGCGCCCTTGCTGAGGTGGATGGCCTCGCTGGTGGCGTTGGAGCCTGTTCCGGCGATGACCTTGGACCTCCTGGCCTCATCACGTACTATCTTGATGACCTGCAGGTGCTCCTCATGATTGAGCGTCGCGGATTCACCGGTGGAGCCGCAGGGCACAATGATACGGATCCCGCTCTCCTCCTGGAACCGGACCAGCTCTCTAAGACCATCCACGTCGATATCCCCTGTCCGGGTCATTGGTGTTATGATGGCCGTAGCGCATCCAGAGAACATCTCATGCGCCCCCGAAATGCTCCTTGAGGATCAGCCGGGTCCG
>MVPZ01000094.1 GCA_002067045.1 Methanomassiliicoccales archaeon PtaB.Bin134
GGCGGCCTTCCTCACCCTGGGCATAGTGCTGCTCATCGCCACGCCGCTGGCCCGGGTCCTGGGGTCCCTCTGCGTTTTCATAAAAGAAGGGGACCGCAAGTTCATCCTGGTGTCCCTGGGCGTGCTGCTCGCGGTGGCCGTGGCCGTACTCATCGGGGCGGCCTGAACTTCGTCATTCGTGGAACCGCAGGGTTTATCCATGTAGTCCAACAATCCCCAGTTCAGATGGCCAAGCAGCGCGCTGAGGATGAGAAGTGGTATTACTCCTTCCTCCCCTACAATGTGTCCGCGGGCAGCACCAACGCCCTCATACCCCTGTTCATAACCGAAGGTCTCAGGGGTTCGGTTGCACAGGTGGGCATAGTCAGCGCCGCCACCTCCCTGGCCTCGGTGCCCGGTGCGATACTTTGGGGGAACCTGTCCGACACCACCAGGAAAAGGGTGCCCTTCGTGCTGATCGGCTTCCTCGGCGTGGCCCTGTCCCTGGTGCTCATGGGCCTTTCCCATTCCATAACCGAATACTACCTGGCCAACTTCATCTTCGGCTTCACGGGCGCGGCCATAGCCCCGGTGGGGACGGTGATGGTCCTGGAGTGCTTCCAGAGGGATCAATGGGCCAAGAGGCTGGGCGATTTCAGCAGGGTCGGCGGGCTGGGATGGGTGATGGGGCTGATAATCGGGATCATATGGCTGACCATGTTCCCGGGGGACGGCTCTGCCATGCCCATGAGGGGGCTGTTCCTACTGGCCGGGGGCATGGGCTTCCTCTCGGTGCTGCTGGGCTGGGGCTATATGAGGGAACCGTCGGAGAGCATTCACAGAAAGGAACTGCCCCAGTTCGACCTGTACCGCGCTCCTTCCTACCTCATGGAGAAGATGCGCTACATGCCTCAGCGCCTGCTCTACATATTGGAGCTGTCCCACAGGAATCTCAGTCCCCACAACTTCTCCCGGAACCTGCAGATGTACTACGTGGTGGTCTTCCTGGCCTTCACCGGTTTTCTCAGCTTCTACGTGGCGCTGCCCACGTTCCTGTCCCAGCAGGTGGGGATAAGCAGCGCGCAGGTGTTCATCGTATACCTGGCCAGCTCATTCGTTTCCCTGATCTTCTACTCCCGGGCGGGAAGGCTGGTGGACCGGTTCGGGGGAAGGAGGGTGCAGTACTTCGCCTTCGGTCTCCGGGCCATCATATTTCCGCTGTTCTTTGTGGCGACGCTCATTCCCCTGGACGTCGGGTCGGTCTTCGTTCTGATGTGCCTGCTCAACGGTCTGACCGGCCTCTGCTGGGCCCTGCTGGCCGTGGCCGGGGACGCCCTGGTGGCCGTAATGTCCATGCAGGCCTTCCGAAGCCAGTCCATGGGCATGTACAACTCCATGCGCGGAATGGCCACCATAATCGGGTCCCTGCTCGGTGGACTGGTGGCCCAGTACTTCGGGTACCTGTCCCTGTTCCTGATGTCCTCCCTGTTCATAGCCGCGTCTCTGGTAGTGCTCGCGGCCACCAACGTGGAGAAGGTGGAGGACGGTCCCGAGCCCACCTGCCCCCTGTGATGGTCACAGCAGCGAGGCTATGGTCCTTCCCAGCTCCCGGGCGCGCTCCTCCTGGCCTGCCACGAGCTCGTCGCCCTCCACGATGAAGGCCTGGGGCGGCAGCAGGGGGCGAAGCCCCTCCCTGGACAGCATCCGATGCAGGCGGTCCGCGGCCCCGGAGTGGACGGCCTCGTACCTTGTGTCAAAGACCACGAAGTCGTGGTCCTTCCCCGCATCCTTCACCGCGTTCCGGACCAGGGTTCTGAAGCGGAAGGGGGCCCGGCCCCAGTGCGTGGGGGTGCCGATTATCCACAGCCCCACGCCGATGAAGTCCTCCTCCCCGGAGACGGATTGACGGCGGCAGGAGACCTCGTGGCCCAGGGCGGCCAGCTCCTCGGCCACCAGCTGGGCGATGCGTTCGGTGTTGCCGCGGAAGGTGTCGTAGATGACCAAGAGGCGCATGGTGCTCCCCAGGACATCCCTCACCGCCCTTACATTAGTTGCGCCCTCCGCTCAGGACGCTGGGCAAATGTTGAAATAATCTCATCCTAGTCCTAGTTCGGCCAACGGGTCCGATCATAGCTCAGGCGGAAAGGTCCGTTCGGATCGGGGAAGGGGGATGGACCACGAATAGGATGAGCACCGGCACAAAGGTTAGGTTGGGTATATCCATCGCCCTCATCATACTTGTAGTGCTGGCCTCCAACCCCAAGGAGGTCTGGGAGGCCTTCGAGGACCTGAACCTCAGCCTCATCGCCATCGTGGTGCTGCTGTACCTGGTCAACCTGGTCTTCAAGGCCTACCGCTGGGGGGTGCTTATGCGCCACGCCGGCCACGACGTGTCCTTCCGCACCATCTTCGCCGCGTTCTCCCTCTCCCAGGCCATCAACAACCTCATACCCGGGAGGGTGGTGGGCGAGACCTCCCGCATAATCGAGCTCAAGACCAAGGAGGGGGTGGCGGTGGGGAAGGGGTTGGCGGCGGTGGTCACCGAGCGCATCATGGACTTTGCCGTGCTGACCATCCTGACCGTCACCAGCCTGTTCCTGCTAATCGCCTACATCGTGGATGATTTCCGCGGCTACCTGGAGTTCCTGGTGCTGCTCATGGTGGTGGCCAACATACTCTTCATCTACGTGCTGGCCAAACCCTCCCTGACCAACCGCGTCGGCCGTTTCGGGGCCAGGGTCATCGCCAGGGTCTTCAAGGGCGAGAAGGGGGCCGAGTACTCGGAGAAGGTCATGGGCACGGTGCACTCGTTCAACGAGGCCCTGGAGTTCAGGGGGAACTGGAAGCTTCTGATCTGGCCCTCCGTGCTCACCGCGGTCATATGGGCCAATGAGATATTCCGCCTGCAGCTGATCATCCAGGCCCTGGGGGCCGACGTGTCGCTGGTGGCGGTCATCGCCACGGCCAGCCTGGCCTCGTTGAGCCAGGTGGTGCTCACCGCCGGAAGCGGCAACGTGCTCATGTCCACCGCGGTGTTCCAGGCCTGCGGGCTCAATCCACATCTCGCGGCCACCGCAGGGCTTTTAAGCGCGATAACCTCTATCTGGCTGTCCGTCCCCGTGGCCCTGGCGGCCATGTTCGCGGACCGGCGCCTGCATCCCTCCAAGGTCAAAGGGGCCGAGGGCGCCAAGAAGGAATAGGGATCACAGATGAAGTGCACCACCGTACTGATGCTTAAGAACGAGGAGGGCAACGTGGGACCGTTGACCGAGGACATCCTTTCCGTGTACGAGGACCGGAAGATCGACGGGGAGGTCCTCCTGGTGGATGATGGCAGCACCGACCGCTCCGGGGAGATATGCGATCAGCTGGCCAAGGACCACCCCAATGTGAGGGCGGTGCACCACGAGACGAATTTGGGGCGGTCCTACGCCATACGGACCGGGTTCCAGCAGGCCAAGGGAGACATAGTCATAATCATGGACGCCGACCGGCAGTACGAGCCCAAGCAGATCCCGCTCTTCCTGTCCAAGATGGACGAGGGATTCGACGTGGTCACCGGCTGGCGCAAGGAGCGCACGGACACCTTCATACGCCGCTTCATATCCCGCACCTACAACCGCTTCATCATCCGCCGCAAGTTCAAGCTGCAGATCAAGGACCAGAACAGCGGGTTCAAGGCCTTCCGCAGGGAGAAGGCCGCGGCCATGGGCTTCGATCCCGAGGGATATCAGGGGCTGCACCGCTTCATACTGCCGCTGGCGGCGCTCAAGGGCCTGAAGATCGCCGAGGTGCCCATCGTGCATTACGACCGGCCCTCTGGCAGATCGTACATCAAGTTCTACACCGTCCCTTTCATAACCCTGAAGGATTTCCGCAAGTTCAAGAGGGACCATGGCGAGGAGATCAGGGCGCTCAGGAAGTGAGCGGCGGCAGGCGGACCATGGCCAATTTGCGTGATTGGTGGGCCGGGATGATGGGGCGCATCGCCCCAATGGATGCCTGGCGCAAGCTGGCCATATACGCTGTGCTGACCCTGGTGATATACGGATCCATGATAGTGGTGGACGAGGCGTTCCTGGTGAGCGCCATCGACCCGGACCTGACCCATCCCGACCTGGACGTTTATCGCGAGCGCACGCAGGTCATCCTGGATGGCGGTCTGCTCTACCGGGACACGCCCCACGCCACTCAGACGCCCCCGATCATCAATCTCCTGCTGGTTCCCCCCATGCTCTTCGGCGGGGCAGAGCTGGATTGGGTCTGGAGCGTCTACTTCTCCATGTTCGCCTTCCTGCTTGCCGCCCTGATGTACCTCTCAATGAGGCACATGGACGAGATGAAGGCCTTCCTGGCCGGCGGCGTGGTGCTGCTGTCGCCTTACACCATCGTCGAATCAGGGACCGCCCAGGACGAATCCATAGTGGCCTTCGTATTCATGCTGGCGGTGGTGCTCATGTTCTTGAAGAGGCGCGATGCGGCCAGCGCAGCGATAGGCGTTGGAATATGGACCAAGATGTTCCCCATCCTTCTCGCGCCCATACACATCCTGCATCAACGGGAATGGAAGGGTCAGATGCGTTCCCTGCTGATCTTCGGGGCGGTGACCGCAATGATCACCCTGCCCTTCATCATCCTCTGCTGGGACGATTTCTCGTTCTTTCTGAACTTCTACTTCCTGGGCGAGGACGAGCGCCCGACCGGGGGGCACAGCATCTGGCACTTCCTGCGCATGGGGGGCTACGTGCTTCCCAGCTACCTGCAGACGGCTCTGCTGGGGGGAGCGCTGGCCTTCGCCTATCTGTACCCGTATCACCGCCGCCTCCCGGTGTGGCAGAGCGTCATGGTCATGCTCATGGCCTTCTTCATCTTCTACCCCAAGATACACGGCGGCTACTGGATAATGCTGGTGGCCATGCTCTCCATCTGGGCCGCGCAGGACATCCGCATATGGGCCCGCATAACCTTCGCCTTCCTGCCCATGATACTGGCCACTCTGTTCGCGGAGGGAGAGGGGACCGCACCGCCAATGGAGTTCTACGGCAGCTGGCTGCTGGGCTTCTTCCTGGCGCTGGTGGGCCTGCTGTTGTTCGTAGACGCCTTCCGCCTGGCGCTTAGGCAGCCGCAGATGCTCTCGCCGGTCAGGGTCTGCGACTGACCTAGAGCAGCCTCTTGCCCGCTTCTGCCCCGGAGCGGCAGTCGTAGACCTCGGTGACCTTCATGATGAGCAATCCCCTGCACTCCAGGTTAGGCTTCCTCTCCTTGACCATCCTGTACATCTTCTCGTAGTCCGGCCCGGACTCCATCAGGGTGATGTCCCCCTTCACCTTAAGGCATCCCGGCGTACCAGCGGTCCAGACCTGCAGGGCCACCCGCGGGTTCTCCTGGACGTTCGTCAGGGTCTGCCGGAAGAACTGGTTCCCGATCCAGATGGTCTCGGGGTCCATCAGTATGGCCATTCCGATGGGGACCACGTTGGGGTCCCCCTGCTTGGAGGCGGTGGCCAGGGCGAAGTACTTGGTTGACTTGAAGAGCTCCTGCATCTCCGGTGTGAGCGCGACCATGCCCCTGCATGGGCCTCATCCATAATAATCAGTGCGCAGGGCTCAGGCGGATACGATGGTCTCCACGTTCTTGACCCTGGTGAGCATCTGGAACTTCGATACCCCTTTGGGAATGACCAGCCGCTCCACGTTCTCAATGGACTGGACCCTCTCCTTGATCAGGGGCCAATCCACGTCCGGCTCGAACACCAGGTTCTCGATGTTGCAGATGACCACCACCCCATCGATGCTCTCCAGGTCGTTCCTGCTCACAACCAGGTTCTCAATGTTCCAGATGCGGTACACTGGCCCCTTGTTCTGGTCCAGGAACGCGCGCATGGCCTGGGTGGTCAGGTCCCCGATGGACGTGCCCCTCAAGGTGGCCTCGGCGGAAAATTGTACGTAGGTCTCATCGTCTATGCCTCGGATCGTCACGTTGGTCATCTCTTTATCTCTCCTCAGCTTCCAAACCCCCTATGTCCCAAGGAGGAGATAAAAATGATTTCCCCCCCGAGCACCGCTCCCAGCGATATGGCCGGTAGGTAGCTGTCTATCCCGGCGGCCAACAGCACCATGGCCCCGCAGGCCTGCAGCCCCAAACCCAGGGTCCACCATCCACGGCGCTCCGTGAGCTGGATTCGGCTGAGAAGCGTTCTTCTCAGCCTCCCCCAACTCCAACTCTCACGATATCCTTTCTGCCCATCGACCCTGAGCATTGGGCTGGTCCCAATGCTCCGGTTGCACCTCTCGTCCGTTAACCAGCAGTACTCCGCGTCCCATTTTGATGGTGTGATTCTCACTATTGTCACCAATATCACCATATGCAAACATGTAATATTTGTATGTTTGCGATGACAAGTATTGACAATGGGGCAGCAGGAACGAAAACATCAGGGCGGCCAGTGGCATCGCCGCGACCGCTCCCCAGGCAAGCCGACGTCGAGAAACGAAATCGTTGAAACGGAATTTAAGCGCCAAATCCTGCACCAGGGAATGAGGGAGAGGATGACCCGCCTCCCGGGAGTTGAGGGGGTGATCGCAAACCATCGAGCAAGGACGAAACGATGAAGAAGGGTGGTGCAGGGGAAGGGATTTGAACCCTCGGACCACTAAGGACTAGACCCTGAATCTAGCGCCGTTGGCCAGGCTTGGCTACCCCTGCCTAGGGTTTGGCGAATGATATGATTGTACTAATAAGTTACTCTTCGGGCGTCTTCGGGGGGTGGAGGCCGAACCAATCCGTGGAGAGGATGGCCATCATGACGTCATCGACCAGCCTGCCGTTCTTGGTGCGGTATTGGCGCATGACCCCCTCGACCTTGAAGCCGCACTTGGCGTAGGCCTTCTGCGCTCGATGGTTGTCGGAATCGGTTATGAGCTCCACCCGGCGCATTCCCAGCTCCTCGAAGCAGTATCGGAGCAGGGTGTTGACGGCGTCGCTACCGTATCCCCTGTTCCAATGGTCCTTCTCCCCTATCATGATCCCGATGCTGGCCCTGCGGTACCTCCAGGATATCTCCTCGATGCCGGTGTTCCCTATGGGCCGGCCGTCCTTGGTAAGGATGGTGAAGACCATCCTCCCCTCCTTCTGTATCCCGTCCACCCACCCCTGCTCCATCTCCTGGCTCATGGGCGGGTCCACCTTCAACCACTGGGTGACCTCCGGGTCGTTTATCCACTTGGTGTAAAAGGGCACGTAGGCGCGGTCCGCGGCCACCAGGTCCACCTTCTCCCCGATCAGCATGGCCTGGCCTCCGCGGAGAGCAACGACAGGAGCAGCGAATCCCGCCAGATCCCTCCGGAGAAGTGGTCCTCTCGCAGAACCCCCTCCACCCTGAACCCCACCTGCTGGAAGGCGTCGACCATTCCCTGCTGGGCCGAGGGAACCCTGGCCCAAAGACGATGCAGTCCCTGGGAGTTGAAGGCGTAGGTCACGGCCAGGGCCAGCGCTTCGACCTCCTTCTCCAGGTCCTCCTTCTCCCCCCAAACCATGGTTATCTGCGCGGAGTCCCGCATGGGGTGAAGGTGGGTGATCTCCACCATTCCCAGGGGTTGCCCGCCGCTCGTCTCCGTCACTATAAGGTCATACCTGGATGGCTGGGCCAGTCTGTCCCTTATGATGTCCTGCACCTGCTCCAGGTTGTAGCAGGCCTTCCAGGATGGTCTCCCCGATGCGCGGCGCACCCGGGGGTCGTTCAACCATCTGTTCAGGGCCAGCTCGTCCGTGCTCTGCAACGGGACCAGGCCGACCAGCTCCCCCCTCAACATGTGGTTTTCATGGCTGGCAAAGCATTTATTCCTATTGCCCTGAGGAGGGGATGCAAGAATCGTAAAGATGATTTATGGGTAATGGCATGGCCGGGCATGGACCTGAAGATCGTCCTTTTGGGGCCTCCGGGATCGGGCAAGGGAACGCAGACCGAGAGGCTGGTAGCTGAGTTCGGTTTCACCAAGATATCCACCGG
>MVPZ01000095.1 GCA_002067045.1 Methanomassiliicoccales archaeon PtaB.Bin134
AGGGACTGTGGCGGCCGTGAACGACCTTCTGCTGGAGAACGACCTCATCATCGTCGGCGAGGTCCTGGTCCCCGTCGTCCACTGCCTCATGGTGAACCCGGGTTCGGACATATCGCGCATCAGGCGCGTCTACTCCCACCCCCAGGCCCTGGGCCAGTGCCGTACTTTCCTGGCCAAGTACCCCCACTGGGAGAAGGTGCCGTCCTTCGATACTGCGGGCTCGGCGAGGCACGTCCGCGACAATGGGCTCCTCGAGGAGGCGGCCATCGCCTCCTGCCGGGCAGCAAAGTTCTACGGACTGGAGGTGCTTCGCGAGGGGGTCCAGAACAGCGAGGAGAACTTCACCCGGTTCTTCGCCATCCAGAAGGCCTCTCGTCTCCTGGACAAGGGGGACAAGACCTCCCTGGCCTTCGCCACCCGCAACGTCCCAGGGATGCTCCACGAGGCCATGGGGGCCTTCGCCAGCAGGGGGATAAACATGACCAAGGTGGAGTCCAGGCCCCGGAAGGGGAGGGCCTGGGAGTACGTGTTCTTTGTCGACATCGACGGCCATGTCAATGATCCCAAGGTCGCCGAGGCCCTCACCGACCTGGTGCGCCGGGCGGCCTTCGTGAAGGTGCTTGGCTCGTATCCTCGTGCCAAGCCCCTGCACTGAAGGCGTCAACTTTTGGTCATGAGGTCCAGGACCTCGGAGACGTGGCCAAGCCCCGATTCCAGCTGGGGCCGCGCGCAGGAGAAGGTCAGCCTTATGGTGCCGGCAGCCCCCCAGTACAGTCCCGGACCCACTGCCACTCCCCGGTCCAGCAGCCGTTCGCTTAGCTCCAGGTCATCGATTCCCTGCGGCAGGACCACGTGGGCCATGAGGGCTCCCTTCGGAGAGTGACAGGAGACACGGGTCTCCGTCCGGAGCCAAGCCTCCAGGGTTGGCAGGTTCTCCCGGGCGCACTTCAGGGCACGCTCACGGAACCACTCCCGACGCCTAACGGCCTGCGCAGCGTAGTGGCAGGACCAGACCGGCAGCCTGTAGCTGGTGTAAAGCCGGGCGGCCTCCACCGCCATAGCCACGGGCGGCGGTCCCAGGAGCCAGCCAACCCTCAGTCCCCTCAGGCCGTTGAGCTTGGTGACACTGGAGACGGATACTCCGCTCTCCCCGAGCTGGTATGCGCCCTTGGGAACAGGCCCGTAGCTCATCTCCCTGAACACCTCATCGACCAGCACCAGCGCCCCTGTGCGTTCGGCCTCGTCCACGATACCGGAGAGAACCTCGTCGTCCAGCATGGCGCCGGAGGGGTTGTGGAGGTTGGTGAGAGCGATCACCTTGGCACCCCTCCGAACGTTATAGCCGAGATCGCTCATGTCCGGAACGTAGGCCTTCGCCGGAGAACGCTCCAGGCTCACCACACGAGATATGGCTTCCGCCTGGCGGCGTATAGGCATGAACGTGGGGCTCTCCACCACCGCCGTATCGCGCGCACCTAGGTGGGTCAGGAAGAAGAGGAAATCAGCATGCTGAGCGCCCATGGTGAGGGCGATCATATCATCGTCCACCCCGTAAGCCTTGCATAACTCCTCCCGGAGCTCGGCCTCAGCCTCGGCCTCGTCCCCAATATCATTCACCTTCAGGGGGAACACGTCAGGGTCTGGGGTTGGCGCCCCGCTGCTATCCAGGGATATGGTGGCGCCTTTACGATGGCAGTGGATGGCCCACTCCTCCAGGGGGTCCGTCAGAAAGCGCATCAACGGCCCCTGATGACCTCACCCACGGTCCGGAACTCTCCTGCCCAGTAGATCAGCGCACGCTCCCGGTCGTAGTTCTCCGTCGCTTGAGCGCAGACCACCTCCCCCAGGAACCATGTGTGGTCGCCGGTATCAAAGACCTGGGTCTTCCGGCACTCGAGGTTCACCAGGCATTCCTCTATGATCGGTGTTCCTATCTTCTTTCCCGGGACGGCGGTGAGGCCGGTCTCCTCGAACTTGTCCATGTCCTTGCCGGATTTCTCACCGCAGAATATGGACTCCTCCACAAGCTCCTTAGGAGGTATGTTTATGCTGAAGTCGGGAGAACGGTGGAAGAGTTCGTGGCTGTGCCGTGAGGGCGAGATGCCGACCCCGATGAGGGGGGGATTGAAGGAGAAAACGTGCACCAATGACAGGGTGATTATATTTTTTTCATCCTTCCCAACCACTCCCAAAACGAGGGGGAAGGCTGGGAAGGTCCGGATTCCCCGGACGGGGTTCATCTCAGCTTTTACCGCCATTCTATTCGGTGTTGGGATATTTTACTTCCATAAAAAAAGTCTCGCTTCCTTTGTTCGCTTGACCGACATCGAATTTATTAGCTTGGGACAATATGCGCGGTCCATGGCATCACGCATCGGGATCATCGGTGGAACTGGAGTTTACGACCCCAAGATCTTCGACATCAAGGAGAGGATCTCTCTCTCGACGCCTTACGGGCCTCCCTCCGATTGCGTCCAGGTGGGCACCATGGACGGCGTGGAGGTTGCCTTCCTGGCCCGTCACGGGAGCGGGCATGTGCTGCCGCCCCATATGGTCAACTACCGGGCCAACATCTGGGCC
>MVPZ01000096.1 GCA_002067045.1 Methanomassiliicoccales archaeon PtaB.Bin134
CTCCGCCACCTATACGGTGGACCGGGACATCGAGCTCGGTCCGGGGAAGAGCTATTCCTTCGTGATATTCATGCCCCTGCCGGAAGGTGTGATACTGGAGCAGGGCCAGGAGAGCGTGAGCGTCGTCCAGATATTGGGCGCATAGTGTTTCCCCTGTACAGATCGGTCAATGCGATCGACCTTCCTACTCTTCCAGGTCCAACAGCCTCCGTTCAAGATCGGCCCCGCCCCATTCGTGCCCGCACTCCTTGCAGGCCCAGGTCGGATTATTTAGATCGATGCAGCACCCTCCGCTCCTGACCTCCCCCCTTCCCATGGACCTGAAACCCATATGGCTTGGAAATCCGTACATTATCTGGACCCCGCTGCTCATTCCGCAATTCGGGCATTTCGCGAACCTCTTCCTGCTTAAGGGGCTCCAGGTCCTCAGGCACTCCTTGCATTTCCAGAACAGGTCGATCCGGCTCGAACATGATGTCGCAGGCATATCCGAGGCGCCTCTGAACACCGGGGGTTCGAAGAAGTATTGCTTTTCAAATCCCCTTTCAATGTTGTTCTCATGGCAATACTGGACGGACTCCTCATGACTCAGCGCACCATCGGAATCGATTATGCGGGTGAACACGGGCGACCTTCCCTTCAGGATCGCCTCGGGCACCTGTTCTTCCTTAACACCATCATATGGGACGCAGACCACCTCGTAGATATGCATGTTCCCACAGAATGGGCATCCTTTCCTCCTGGACCTTATCTCACCCATGTGCATACCCAGGCACTGCTAATGATGGATCAGCTAATAAAATGAACCTAACACGATATTATATTGATCGATACCATAGTTGAGAAGGGCGAAACATTCTTAGAAAGGGCACGATGCTTACAGACGCGGTCTGGAGGGTTGTCGGTGGTGCAGGGGTGGAGATTTGAACTCCAGAACCACTAAGGATAGGATCCTAAGTCCTACGCCGTTGGCCAAGCTTGGCTACCCCTGCGTGTGATTTCCGAATGCCAAATCCCTATTTATCCTGTCGGTCGAGGAGCTGCTGCAGCATCTCCTTGCCGTTCTCCAGGGCCTTCTCCCTGCGCTTGGGGTAGCTCTCCACCTTGGCTCGCGCGTGGATGCAGTCGTCCCCGTTGAATATGCTCAGCTCCTCGAGGAAGGCCTTCTGCTTGTCCAGGCGGAAGAAGAACTGCCCGTCCTCGTCCATCCTCTGGTCCAGGCTGTCCAGCAGCATCGCCAGGTCCTCCCGCGAGAGCCGCCGGAAGAACGAACGGATGTCCGCCTTCCGCGACAAGGTGCAGGACATGATCAGAATTCGGTTTCCGTGATACCCTTCCGACCTCTCGACATCGATGTCCTGGCAGCCCGAGGCGAAGGAGATGGCCTTCCTGACGCTCTCCTCCACCTCGGTGGCGTGGCAGAAGGTGCGGAGGTCGAGGTGTATCACGCTCATAGGCCGCCTATCGCTCCTCTGGTTGAAAATGATTTGCCGGTCGGCCGCAGCGCACCATGCGGTATTGGGCGTAACCGACCAGCACCCTTTGGAAGCCGGACATCTCCCGGTCCAGGACGGCGTCCCCGGTGTCGTAGCGCAGGCAGGGGGTCTCCCGCAGCTTCTCCGGGGTGGCCAGCACCAGGATGTTCTCCGGACCGACGGCCTCGACCACTCGTGGGGAAATCTGCTGGTTCCCGCGGCCGAGGACGAAACCCTGGCGGCCTATGGGGGTGAGCAGCAGGCGGGCCCGGTGCTCCTTAAGCAGTTCCAGGAGGTCGTCCTCGGCGGCGTCCACCTTCAACAGCCTGCGGTCCAGGTACACGTCCACCCCCAGCAGGGTCTTACCCTCCTGCATGCGGTCGGCGACGGCCTTGGTGGTGGTGCCAGGTCCCAGTATGTACAGCGTGCCAGGAAGCATCTCCTCGACCACGTACTCCGCGATGGCCTCCTTCTGCTCCTCGTCCGAGGTGGCGTACACCGATCCCTTGGGCGGCTGCATCCCGTTCCCGGAAGGCACGCGCATGTAGCCGTAGAGCCGGGCCCTTAGCTCTCCCCTGCGGAAGGCATCCTCATCCACGTCCATGACCTCCGCCAGCTTGGTCTCCTTCATTCCGGAGGCGAACAGGGAGATCATACTTCCGGCCTCCTCCGGGGTGTTGGCGAAGACCGCGGAGTGCATCTTGACACCGGAGGGGATGCCAATGACCGGCACCCGCTCCCCCACGACGTCCAACACGTCCCTGGCCGTTCCATCCCCTCCGCAGAAGACGATGAGGTCCGCTCCCGCGTCCAGAAAGGCCAGGCAGGCCCGTCTGGTGTCATCCGGGCCGCTTGGTTCATCGATCATCGCTACCACCTCGAACCCAAGTCCGAGGTCGGAGAGCGCTCCGGCCCCCATCTCCCCCGGGGCGGTCAGGTAGCGGATGTTTCCGCTCACGGCGGACAGGGCGCGCACGGCCCTTCCCCGGGCCAACGGCACCGCCCCCCTCACCAACGCTAGTTCGTAAGATTCCCCGTCGGTGCCCTTCAGGGCCACGCTCCCGCCCATCCCGGCCACGGGGTTGATGACGAATCCCACAAGCACGGATGGAGAAGCGCCGGGGGCCACATAAGACCTTTGAGAACCAGTTCGAAAATGTGTTAGGGGGATGGTGCGGCGGC
>MVPZ01000097.1 GCA_002067045.1 Methanomassiliicoccales archaeon PtaB.Bin134
AGATGGTATACGCCGAGGCCACCACGGTCGTGCCCCTCATATTCAGCTACGTCTACCATAACACGGACCTCAAGAAGCGGCGGAAATATGAATGGGCGAAGATGCTGGACACCAGCTCGGACCTTGCCTGAGAAGGCCCGAACCCCTCATCCCTTTTTCAGCGGCGCACCTTTTATGAGGTCACAGGCAATCGCGGCCATTGAGAACCATGCAGCGCCTGGGCCGCCCCACCATCGCACTCTATAACTCCTACGATCCCCGCAACTTCCGTGAGGCCCACCGCCGGGCCTTGGCACGGGCGGGACCTCTGGCCCTGGCCTTCGACTTCAACCTCGTGACCTTCGGGTTCCCCTTCCCCCAGGAACTGGGAACCCCGCAGGAGATCGCGGACTGGGTCGCCACCACCACCTCCATAGGCGAGAACGGCCAGTTCCTCAGGGAGCTCACCTCCAAGGGTCGGTTCCAGACCTTCCCCTACCCTAACCGGGGCTTCCCCCCGCAGCTAGGAGAGGCTGTGCTGACCACGCGTAAGCCGGACGAGGGGAAGAGAGTGAGCGTGGACGATGTCATCGCCCTCCTGAGGCAGGGGAGGAGCGTAATGGTGGTCTTCGGGCTGGGACCCAAAGGAGCTCCCCGTGAGGTGTTCGAGATGGCCCGAAAACACATGGACATCACCCCCGGCGGCTTCTCACTGGAGACCTGCACCGCCATGGGCGCGGTGGTGGGGGCGATAGCCCATCGTCTCTCTTTTTAGGCAGTGGCTACCTTTCCTAAGGATGCTGGCCATCCACGTTCATGTCCGATTTCCACTGCTGATTACCAAGATGGCGAACAAGATACTAACTGTTATATCGTAACCTCGTCCAACGGGTCCCGGGAACCGAGCAGGTCCATCCTCGGCAACCCGATGAGAGATGGGTACATGATCAAGAGAAGAGCTATCATCGCGTTTCTTGCGCTGTCAATGGTCGCTGTGATGAGCAGCGGGGCCTTGTACGCGTATTTCAACGATACCGAGACCAGCAGCGGCAACTCGTTCACTGCCGGGACCATCGATCTGACCGTGGATGCCCAGAACCCCTGGGCCTCCACCGAGTTCACAGCCGAGAACCTGGTCCCCGGTTCCACGGGGTTCAAGACCATGCTGCTGACCAATGCCGGCAACTCCCCCGGTACCCTGAGCGGGCGCCTAACGAATATAAACAACGGACCTGGTTCCACATCGGAGCCGGAGGCGCTGCTGGGCACCGATGCCGGTGAGCTCGGAGCTAACATGATGATCACAGTATGGGTGGACAGCAACAGCAATGGGCTCGTCGACGGGACGGAGACCACCGCCTACAGCGGCACGGTCAACTCCGCCACCACCAGCTGGAACCTGGGCCCGCTCGCAGGAGGGGCCACCTCCAAAGTGTCCATCAAGTACCTGATCCCCACCTCCGTGGGGAACGAGATACAGGGTGACATCTGCACCTTCAGCATCGAGTACACCCTGACCCAGACCTAGGACTGGACGAGCGAGGCCGTGGAGGGTTGGTGTGAGGGTCAGGCCACGTCATATAGGGTCCGTCGCGGTAGCAGCGTTCCTAGCATTGGCGCTGGCCGGCTCACTGGCACCGGCCTTCGGATGGAGATTGGACGTGGTGCGGTCCGGAAGCATGTCCCCCGCCATGAACGTGGGGGATCTGGCCGTGACCTCCCCGGAGCGGCCGGAGGACCTAGCGTTGGGAGATGTAGCCTGCTTTAGGACCTCGGATGGGACCCATGTTTGCCACCGCATAATGACGATCGATGGCCCCAACTCCACCATCGTCACCAAGGGCGACGCCAACGAGGAAGCGGACCCGTATGCCGTGGCCTTCGGGGACGTGGAGGGGAAGGTAGCGTTCACCGTACCCTATCTGGGTCATGTGGTCAGCTTCCTGCAGGGACCCCTTGGCTGGGCTTTCATCATCCTTCTGGGAGCCATGTTGGTCTTCGGCGAGGCCAAGGAGGCCATCGTGAAGGGTGGCGCCCAGGGCCCAAGGGAGGGAGGCGAGTGATGCCCCGCAGGTGCTGGGCAACGCTGCTCGTTGCCGTGCTGGCTCTCTCCATGGGCATGGGCGAGGTCCTGTGCACCGCCGTGGACACAGAGGTCTCCGCGGGGAACAACTTCGCCGCCTGGACCCCCTCTTGCTGGAGGCAGACCGCACAGCTGGACTTTGCGGCCGGCACGGGCGTCAATGTGGACCTGGCGACATTACCAGGGAGCATCATCCTCGCCTCCACGGGAACGGGCACCTACACCTCAGCGGTCCATGATGCGGGAACGGAAGGGGCGAAGTTCGATCACGCCTTCTGGGACCGTACCCTTCCGTCCCTGACCACCGTGACCCTGGAGATACGGGCGTCCGACAGCCTTTCGTCCGGAGAGCCGGATGCGGGATGGCAGGTTCTGGGCAGCGGCACCAACGCATCCCTCGAGGGCCTTGAGGGGCGGTACGTGCAGTGGCGGGCGATCTTGACGAGCGACTCACCGGGCGTGACCCCGGTGTTGGAAGAGGTGAGGATATACTACCGTCCCGTATGAGGGGGGGACGTCGCCTCTGCAAGGCCGCCGCCGGTCTAGCCCTACTGCTGCTGTTGGCCTCCCTACCTTTGCCAGGGGCGGACGCTGCCAGCGGGGCCGTGGACCTGGTCCTGGGAGGCCAGGGGAGCGTCGCCTGGAGCGCCGGCTCCATGATGCCCGGGGACACCGGGACAACCACCATCGAGATCCGCAACGCCGGATCCATGACCGCCAACCTGATGATATGGATAAGCAACGTCCAGGAGACCGATCTCCGTGGCGACGGGGCGGCCCTCAGCAAGTACCTGCGGTTCCACCTCTCAGCCAACGGCCTCCACACATCCCTATCCTTACCCTCCTTGCTGGGGGACCTCCCGGACCACCCCACCGATGAGAACCAGCTTTTGATCGGCCCCCTGTCCGCAGGGGAGTCGGTGACCGCCATCTGGTCCTGGGAGTTCGTGGACACCGGGGCCCCCCAGAACGATGCCCAGGGCGACGGGCTCAGCTTCAACATCAACTACCTGCTGGTAGACATTCCGGTGGGCGGGAGCACGTACAACTTCGTGATAGTTGACATCCTGGGGAAGGAGACCGTGGTCGGCACCGATATCAACGGGAAGACCCTGGAGACGGTTATCGCCACAGACAGAACGGGCCGCTTCAGCCTCCACCTTCCGGAGGGGACCTCCATCACCACTGCCGACGGCATGGTGCCCAGCCGCATCTCGCTGAACACGGCCAACGCCTCGTCTTTGCCCAGCGGCCCCCCAGGTGCGGAAACGGTGGCGGTCTACAACCTCAGCGGATACCTACGGAACGGTACGCTGGTGAGGGCGAACATCTCCCCCATGTCGGAGATCGTGGTGGGGCTGGACGCCTCCGCGCTGCCCCGAGGCTCCACGATCATGGGGCTGTACCAGCTGGATTCAGGGTCCTGGGGCCGTCTATCGCCGATATCGGAGACCACCGTGACCTGGGAGGTCAGGAGCTACGTCGGCAACACAGGGGCCCTGGCGGTGTTCGCGGCCTCGGGCAGCACGCTGGCTCGCTTGGCCGTACAGGACTTCCAGGTCAAGATGGAGGTCAACGAGATGTGGTGGCCCCTGGTCCTTATGACCAACCGCGGTGGGTCCATCACTGTGAGCATTACCATCGTGAACGAGGGGAACAGCTCCGGCAGCTACGATCTCACCATGATCCTGGACGGGGAGCAGGTGGCCTCCGAGAGGGTCGCCCTGGAGCCGGGGGAGAGCAAGAACATCACCTTCCGGGCCACCAACCTGGGTGACGGAACGCACGAGGTGACCGTAGGCGGCGAGACCCAGAGCTTCGTGACTGGCACCACGGTGGAGTGGCCATCCCTCATCGCCATCATCGTTGCCATAATAGCCGGGGTCCTCCTGCTTACCAGGAAGAGGAAGCCAAAGAAAGAGATACCGGAGATCCTGAAGGCCGACTACAAGAAGAGGGTCATCCGGGAGCTGGGGGAGATGAACCTCTCGTATCCCGAGCTCTCATCCCTGACCAACATAGAGGATGTGCACCTGCAGAAGGTCCTGGAGGAGCTGCTGGAAGAGGGCAAGGTGGTCCATTTCCGTGAGCGTGGAACGGAGATGTGGTCCCTGGCTGGTAGGCGTTGACGGCCGACCGGCCGTGGGAGCTCTCAGTACTTGTCGTAACGAATGTCGAGCGACGGGACGGTCACTCCCTCCCCGGGGATCACCGTGCCCACCACGCGGGCGCCCTCCCCATACACCGAGAGCACCGCCCTCACCTCATCGGGAGGGCACACCAGGGCGAAGCCCATGCCCATGTTGAAGGTCTGGTACTGCTCCGACAGCTCAAGTGAACCGATCTCCGCCAGCACCTGGAAGATGGGGTTCACCGGCATGGGGTCCTCGATCACGATGCCTATGCCCTTGCGCATTCGCAGGAAGTTGCGCAGGCCGCCGCCCGTTATGTCGATCATCCCGTGCACAGTGCACTTGTCCACGATCTCCAGCACCTTGCGGACGTAGATCTCGGTGGGTGTCAGGAGCTCCAGGCCGATGCTCTGCCGCAGCTGAGGGAACCTCTGGTCCAGGCTGATGCCGTTGGACTCCAGGACCTTCCTGGCAAGGGTTAGGCCGTTGGAGTGCACGCCCGATGACGGCAGCCCTATGACCACGTCGCCGGGGGCTACCTTGGAGCCGTCGATGATGCGGTCCTTCCGCACCATGCCCAGGCAGCAGCCAGAGAGGTCCAGCTCCTTCATTATCTCGGGGAGCACCGCCACCTCCCCTCCCACCAGATCGCAGTTGGCCAGCTCGCAGCCGCGGTTCAGGCCTATGCCGATCTCGCTCATGAGCTCAGGGTCCGGTCGGTCGATGGCGAGGTAGTCCACGAAGGAGATGGGCTCCGCCCCCACGCAGATGGTGTCGTTGACGTTCATGGCCACGCAGTCTATGCCTATGGTGTCCCACTTGCCCATGGCCTTGGCGACGAGGAGCTTGGTGCCCACGCCGTCGGTGCACAGTGTGAGGGCCACGTCGCCGAAGTCG
>MVPZ01000098.1 GCA_002067045.1 Methanomassiliicoccales archaeon PtaB.Bin134
GCCCATCCGGGCTTTGAGCGAGGAGAGCACCGACATGCTGCTCAACGCGCTGAAGGACTATGACGATTGGGAAGGTTCCCTGGGGCTCGGTATCGTCGCTCTTGGATTGGCCACCGGGTGCAGGCCCAAGGAGATCAGGATGGCGCACCTGGAGGACCTAGACCTGAAGAAGGGAAGGTTCTTCGTTCGCTATCCGAAGGGCGAGGGAAGCTGGGCCTCCCCGCAGTGGATATCGATCGTCAGGGAGGACCTCACGCCCTTCCTGGAGAGATATCTGCAGGCGAGGGAGGGACACCTAACTCGCAAGGGCGTGAAGGAGCACCACGCCCTGTTCCCGGCCGTAGGTTACGGAAATAAGACCGGATTCTACACCGCCTCCAACCTCAACCGAATAAAAAGAAACCTGGAGGGCAGGACCGGTGTGGAGTTCCGCATCAAGGACCTGAGGCCGACGATGGCCAGCCTGACGGTGGACATGGACCCGATGCTCCTGAACGATGTAAGCTCCCAATTGCGGCACGAGAGCACCAAGACCACCACTCGGTACTACGCCGAGATCAAGGTGGACAAGGCGGGGGAAAGGCTCAAGCGGGCATGGGCCAGCAAGAGACCGAAAACCTTATCTATTACGAAAACCCCGCTATTGGACAAAAATTCTTCGATGACTGGATATGCGTAATGGCGGGCTCGGAGGGATTCGAACCCTCGGCCCATCGGTTAAGAGCCGATTGCTCTACCTAGCTGAGCTACGAGCCCGAGTAAGCCACGGAAACATATTGACATAGATAAACGTTACGGAAATGGGCCTATTCCGTCTGTCTCCAGAAGGGAACTATCTCCTGCGCCTTGCCCCTCTTGATCAGCGCGCATCCGATGGGCGCCGGCAGGTTGGCCACCTCGTTCTTGGACAGCTTGTACGGGCGGTCCATCCCGGCGATCTCCGGGAGGTCATCCAGTATTCGCACCAGTACCCTCTCCACTTGCTCCGGAGCTTCGGCCTTGGCGTCCTTCCCGTTGACGATGCTCAGCGCCTTCCTCAGCTGCCCCTGGTCCACCGCGGCGCACACCGAGCCGCCCTGTACCGGCGCGCGCGGCTCAGGCATTCTTCCCTCCAGCGCCAGCAGGCGGCAGTCGTTGATGGCCCTCAGCACCTGCTCGTACATCTCCCGCTCCTCATCCGTCAGCCGCCCCAGGTCCACCTTGGCCCCCTCGGAGGTCCGCGAGGCCATGTTCATGATCTTGCGCGTGCGGTAGAAGAATATCTGGTTGCCCTTGGTGGAGACCTTCTTGTACTCGTTGGTGGTGCTGCTGGCCTTGAAGGACAACGGGTCCTTCTTGATCTCCTCCTCGCTCTCCCTCTTCAGCCTATCCAGGTACTCCCGGAAGGCCGGATAGAGGTCACGCCTTACCTCCACCAGGTCCGAGGAGTTCTTCTCCTTGCGGTGGATCTCGGTGACCTCCTTGTAGTTGATGAGCTCGAGAGGAGGGGCCATTGCCCACTGATTCGATTGTTGATATAAGAAACTGCCCTAGGACGAGAGCCATACCATTGCCAGTGATGAAAATTCTCAAGGATTAAGTAATTCAGAGGCGTTCTCCGCCCGTGGACCTCTCCAAGTGCCTGAGGCCGTCCGGTGACGGTGCGGAGCTGGACATCATCGTCACTCCGAACAGCACCACCCCCGGGATACAGGACGTCGATCCCTGGCGCCACCGGCTGGTGGTCAAGGTGCGCGCACCACCGGAGGGTGGCCGGGCCAACGAGGAGGTGGAGGAGCTTCTGACCGATGTCCTGGGAGCCAAGGCGACAGTGTCCAGGGGGCATACCCAGCGCATGAAGGTCGTTTATATCGATTCCACCGTGAGCGCTGTGACCATGGCCCTGGAGGGAGGGGGATGAGCGTGGGACGCTCGGCCGCGGAGCGCCTGGAGGAGCTGCAGTCCATACTGGACGAGCTGGTCTCCCGGGACCCGGACTCGGTCATCCTGGTGGAGGGCATGAGGGACCGGGGCGCCCTGACCATCCTGGGGGTCCGGGGGGAGATGGTGCAGGTGCAGAGCAGCGACGGGATAATGTCGGTCGCCGAGCGCCTGGCCAGGGACGGCCGCAAGGCCATCATCATGACCGACTGGGACCGCAAGGGAGGGCAGCTCTCCCGCCTGCTCAGGAACGCCCTGGAAGCTAACGCCGTCCCCTACGACGAGAGGTTGAGGCAGCGCCTGGTCATCATAGCCAAGCAGGACATCAAGGACGTGCAGTCCCTGCCCTCCCTGTACTCCCGGCTGGTGCAGGAAGTGCAGGCCAGGAAAGGTTGATCGGGCCTCCCGGGGACCGTGTTCTGGCATGCCAGACCAAACTATTTATTGGGATACCGGCCTAGGAGTGAACGTTATCATGGCCTTGGACCGCAGGATGCTGGATGAGCTGGGGATCGAGAGCGTGGATGAGCTTTTCGCGGACATACCGGGGGAGGTGCGCACGGACGGCATTCCACTCCCCGCCGGACGAAGCGAGATGGAGGTGGTGCGGCG
>MVPZ01000099.1 GCA_002067045.1 Methanomassiliicoccales archaeon PtaB.Bin134
AAGCCTGCTGAGCACCTCGCGGGCCGCGGCGTACTTGGCGTTGCCGGCGCTGAGCTCCTGGTCATATGGCCCGTAAATGTCAGGGTTGTTGCGGACCTCGTCGATGTAGTTGGCCGGGTTGCTCATGATGTCCCTGAGCCGCACGGTGTCCACACCGTGGGAGGCCATGAGGGAATACAGCGCCTCGGCGTCATAGGTATGGGCGCTCTCCATGCAGCGCACGATCAGCATGGCGATGGCCCCCTCCTCGGTCTGGGTCATCAGGAAGCTGCCTGCGAACTGGTATCCGTTCTGGAAGTTGTCGGCCACGGCCGGATGCCCTCCCTGCTGTATGGCCTCGAAGCCGTAGTCCCACCAGGACAGGAAGGCCGGGCGGTCCAAAGGCGACACCCGGTCGGTGTTCTGCGAGGAAAGCCACTTCCAGGCCACCGGCCAATACTCATTGGGCAGGGACATGCCGTAGTTGAAGGCGCCCAGGTACCAGGAGGTGCCGTTCTCCACATCATAATCGCCGGGCCTCAGGAAGTCCGGCATGGCCAGGTATATCTGTCGGTCGTAATCGCGCTTGGTGGTGGACGGGATACCCGCGTCCAGGGCGTACCAGACATTGGGCACCAGGATCATGAGGGCGATGAAGATCACGCCCACGACGTGGCGCAGCTTCACGGAGCTGCGTATGGTCTTCCATAACCCGCCGTGATCGGTGCTAAGCCCCTTGACCATCTCATCGAACTTGAGGCGGTCGATTATCAGACCGAGCATCCAGCCCGCGGAGACCGCGAAGGCCGGGGAGGCGTTGAAAACGAACCTGGCCGCGGAGGCGGCCATGTACACGGAGATGCCCACCCACACCACCACGAAGATGAAGTGGGGGTTGATGTTCTTGGGGACCTTGTACGCGGCCCACCCGATCCCGATGAGGGATAGCCAGAATGTCACCATGCCGAAGGACATGGCCAGGCTGGAGAACCCGGGGGCCTGCGCCTCGGAGATGGTGCTGTAGAGCTTGCTCTTCACCAGGTACCCCTGCCCGGTCACAATGGACTCGAAGAGCCCGGGGGCGAACAGGGAGAGCAGGGCCAGGACCGCCACGATTATGACCGTGAACACCGGCAGCACCAGGGTCCAGGGGTAATCGCGGGTGACCACGAACATGAGCCCTCCGACCATGCCCACCAGGTACAGGAATATGGGGGTGTCCAGCCAGGTGTCCACCAGGTTCAGGCTGACGTACATCGGGGCCATGACCAGGAAGGCCAGGCCGAAGAAGACGGCGATGGGGAACAGCACTCCCATGGAATCGGCGTTGCGGAAGCGGTCGACCAGAAGCTGGACGATGAAGTACACGAAAACGATGATGAGCAGGTACGTGTAACCGGTCCATATCAGACCGACAGCGGCCACGCATATCCCGCCCAGTGCGGCATAGAGCAGCGAGAGCTGATTGGTGCCCAGGTATCCCTTGATCCCGGGCAGGATGGTCTTGGGCCGCCTCCAATCGGCGACCCATCTGCTGCCGTTCACCGACTGCAGCGAGCGCAGCAGGAAGTAGAAGGAGAACACCACGAAGAACAGCACCATGGCGTCATGGTCGGCGTTGGAGAGCACCGTCCTTTCCACATGCCCGGCCATGAGGGCGAAGATGAACGCCCCCAATATTCCGGCCTTGCGACCGAACGCTGCGTTGCCCAGCAGGAACACTGGAACCACGGTGAGAGCGCCCCAGACCGCGGTGGAGAACACCAGGGTCAGGCCTACGGCGTCGTTGACCGCCAATCCGGTGATGGTGCTGAGGAGCATGCCGACCACCGCCACTGACCAGTCATAGAGCGGGGGGCGAGGGTTCCTCATCCCGTTGGGATAGTTGAGCATGTCATCCCACACCAGGTGGTCCCCAGTTGCCACCGCGTGGTCGATGACCCTCATGTGATAGTAAGAGTCGGATCCACCTGAGACCAGGTAGCCGTTCTCCACCGAGGTGGAGTAGCCGAAATAGCTCCTGACGAACAATGCCAGGAACACCATCATGACCAGCAGCAGCACTGTCTGCCAATTCCTTCCGATCCAAGAATCCTTGAGGTTCCGGGAGAAATTGGACAACGAGCTAGAATGCTGCCTTTCAGTAGGGCGACTGGACCCCTGCTGTTTCGTTGCCATCAGTTAGTCTCCTCTGGGGTGATTAGCAGTTGATGACGCAACCCGTATAAATACGTTGGTCCGACCCAGGCCAGTAAAATCGGACGCCTGGCTCATGCCCGTTAAAAGCGGATTTTAGACCTAGGCGCCCATCGCTCCCCGGGCCTCCCTCGCCACCTTTAGCGCGGCATCCCGGGGGTCCTCGGCGCCGTAGATGCTCCGGCCGACGATTACGTAGTCCGCCCCCATGCGCAGGGCCTCGGCGGCGCTGCCCCCCTGGGCCCCCACGCCCGGGGAGAGTATCAGCATATCGCCGACCAGCTTGCGCATGGCCGCCACCCTCTCTGGCCTGGTGGCCGGGGCGATGATCCCCGAGGCGCCGCATTCCACGGCCATCATGGCCAGGGACTCCGCCGCCGGGGCGGTGAACTCCCTCCCCCCGGGGTGCGACATCTCGGTGACCACGAATATCTGGCGGCCCTCGGCGGCCTGCACCGCTGCCTTGACCGAATCGCTGCCGGTGAAGCCGTGCACTATGACGCCGTCCGCCCCGCGCTTCACGGCCTGAGAAACTATCAGGGAGACGGTGTTGGGTATGTCAGCAACCTTGAAGTCGCAGATCACCGGACCCAGCCTGGAGAGCCGGGTGATCATATCCGGGGAGGATGCCAAGACCAGCGGCCAGTTGATCTTTATGGCGTCCACCACGTCGGCCACCTGCTCGGCCACATGGACCGCCCGCTCCTCCCGCACCTCATCCAACGCCAGAATGACCCTGCTGCTCCTCTTCATGCTCTCGACGAAGCCAACGCCTCCCCCCGATTTAGGATTTGCCGTGGGCAAGCGTTAAGTCCGCCTTGGTCGGTAGAGGTCCCATGCGCGCCATCGCCATGGAATCGTCGTCCTGCTACACCAAGCGCCTCTCCCGGGGCTGCCGACTCTGCCGCAAGGGGTCCAAGATGGTGCTGCTGGTCACCGGCAAATGCGGCCAGACGTGCTATTACTGCCCGCTCTCCGAGGCCAAGAAGGGCCGGGACGTGGTCTACGCCAACGAACGGCCGGTGCAGGAGGACGGCGAGGTCATCGAGGAGGCCCTGTCCATAGGGGCCAGGGGCACCGGTGTCACCGGAGGCGATCCCCTGGCGGTGATGGACCGCACCGTGCATTACATAACCTTGCTAAAGGAGCGCTTCGGGGCCGCGCACCACATACACCTCTACACCGCCACGGTGGACAGGGAGAAGTACCTCCGGCTCCAGGACGCGGGACTGGACGAGCTCAGGGTGCACCCTCCGCTTCAGGACTGGACCCGCCTGGAGAGCATCGGACTGGCCCGGGCCATCCAGGGACTGAGGATGAGGGTGGGGTTCGAGGTCCCCGCCCTCCCGGGGGAGAGGGACGGCCTGCTCTCCATATGCCGCTTCGCCGCCGAGCACGGCCTGGACTTCGTGAACCTGAACGAGCTGGAGGTCTCGGAGACCAACTGCCAGGCATTGCTGGGGCGCGGATTCCATATTAGGTCGGACATCTCCAGCGCCATGCAGGGCAGCCAGGAGCTGGCCCTGGATGTCATGGAGGAGATGGGGTCCGCGGTCCCCATCCACTTCTGCTCCTCCAGCTTCAAAGACCAGGTGCAGCTCAGGGAGCGCCTCAAGCGCCGGGCCAAGAGGGTGGCCAGGCCGCTGGACCTTATCACCTCCGAGGGCATGGTCCTGCTGGGGGTCGTGGAGGCCGAGGACCTCGATGCAGCGGCGGAGGCCCTGAGAGAGATGGAGGTGCCCGAGGAACTTATGTTCCTGGACCGAAAAAGGAAAAGGTTGGAGGTGGCCTCCTGGGTCCTGGAGGACCTGGCCGCCGAACTCCCCTTCCGGTGCTTCCTGGTGGAGGAGTACCCCACCGCGGACCGCCTGGAAGTGGAACGGGAACCGTTGAACTAGGCCACCGAGATGCTCTGGACGTTGTGGTGGCGGTTGACCAGGTCCCGGGCGATCTTCAGGTTCTTGCCGTTCTTACCTATGGCCCTTCCCTTCACTGCCGGGTCCACGGTCACCGTGGCGTGCACGATGTTGCCGCGGGTCTCGATCTCCACCTTCTCCGGACCGTAGTTGTAGAACACGTTCTTGATGAACGTCTCGGCGTCGTCGGAGAACTCCACCACCTGGATGTTCTTGCCGGTGGTGTTCTTCAGCTTTATGACGTTCTCGCCGCCCTTGCCCACCGCGCGGTTGGCCTGGCCGGGATCGACCACGTAAACGAGCTTCTCCTCGGTCTCCATGCAGTCCCTGACCCTGGCCTTGGTGATCTTCTCGAACAGGCTGATGTAGCGCAGGGTCTCTTCCGTGAAAGTGATCTCAGTGGTCATGTTCAGCCCAGCGAAAGGATGTTGGAGGCTCCCTTGTCGATAACGGCAATGGAAGACACCGAGAAAGGCTTTCCACAGAGGGCACCCAGCTCCATGTTGGTGCCATCGAACTGGTACACCGGGACCCCGTGGCCCTTGGAGGACACGAAGTCGCTGGGGCAGTTCTTGGCCACGATAACGAGCTTGGCCTCCCCGTTCCTGATCATTTTTTCCGTCTGCTCAACGCCGAAGACCACCTTGCCGGTGGTCATGGCCGATTTTAAGGCTCTTCCCAGATCGATCATTCAGCTGCCCCCTTCTTTACAGGTGCGTATACCAGATTTACAGCCCCGGTCCCGAGTGTAACCGGCTGCCCTACTATAATGTTTTCTGCCACGCCGTCCAGGTGGTCCTCCTCCCCGGTCATGGCCGCGGTCAGCAGGTGGGCCGCGGTTATCTCGAACGCGGCCCTGGCCAGTACTGACGATTTCCTTCCGGATATTCCATGGCGGCCGATGGCCTTGACGTCTCCGTCGTTGGTCATCAGGTCCGCCACAAGCATGATGTGGCGTATGTCCACCGAGAGACCCTGTTCGTCCAGGGTGCGGGAGGCCTCCTCGATGATCGAGTTGCGGGCCGCCTCCACCCCCAGGACGTCGTAGACCTCCTGTATGGAGTTGGTGTAAGCCCGGGTGTGGTCCAGGCCCTCGATCTTGAGTACCTCGCGCAGGTTGCTGCCCTCGGTGTATATGACCCACTGGTCATCCTTCTTCTTCAGAAGGGCGCGGGAGATGCCCTCCACCCCCTTGACCTTGGCCGACTTGACCAGGTCCAGGGCCTTCTGCAGGTTCTTGAAGGTTGCGTCCTTCGGCGAGAGGCACAGATAGCCCATGCCGGTGGCCTCGGCCAGCTCGACCTTGGGCGGCAGGGACTCCTTGGCCACCTCGTCCACCATGACGATGCCCCTCAGGCGGGAGACCTTCTCCCGGATGAGCTCGGTCGGCGTGGGTTGGCCCGCGGGTACCTCCGCGTTCTCGTTCAGCAGCCCCTTCTGCACGCACTTGCGCTGGTCGGGCACGATGAACAGCCTCATGTTGTGCAAATCCGTCTCAATGTCCGCCAGGTCCAGCACGGTGGTTATCTCGATGTTGGAGGCGATGGACTTGACCTTGTCCACATCCCCGGACAGCTCCCTGTTGACGTACAGGGTCATCATGGGAGTGCTGGGGACGCGCCGGGCGTCCACTATCTCGATGAGCCTTGGAAGGCCCAGCGTGACGTTGATCTCGGCCACACCGGCGTAGTGGAAGGTACGCATGGTCATCTGCGTGCCCGGTTCCCCTATGCTCTGCGCGGCCAGGATGCCCGCGCTCTCGTTGGGGTCCATCAGGTGGTCGGTGAACTTTTCGTTGGCGGCCTTGAGTATAGCCACCAGCTTGTCCTCGGCGATGTCGTTGCCCTCCAGACGGTGGGCGATGTTCAACACCACCCTCCGGGGCAGCAGCAGCTTGAGCTCGTCGCACTTCCTGAACAGCTGCTCCTCGAACGAGGAGTGCTTCTTGGACTTGTCCGGTATCTCATAGACCACGGGGGCCTCCGGGACATCGGAGGCCTTCTCGGCCTTCTTGCCGCGGGGTGCCGCCTTCTTCTTGGGAGCGGACTCCTTCTTGCCCAGCTTGGAGAGCGCGTCCTGGGCGGCCTCCTCCTCCAGACCGATGTCCGTGAGGTCCTTGACCGAGGCGGCCTTGAGCTCGGCCTGGTTGTGATAGTGGTCCTTGACCATGTCGATGGTCGCCGGGTCGATGCCCTTCTTCTCCAATCCCTTGATGAAATCCTTCTGGGCCATCACTCCTCACCTCCGCCCTCGTAATCGCCATCCTCCGACTCGTCCTCCTCCTCGTAGGTGGCCTCCATGAGGTCCTTCTCCACGGTGGCGTACCCGCTGATCTTGCGCTCGTCCGCCCGCGAGAGCAGGTCGGCGTAGTGCTCGCCGAGCACCTCCCTGAGAACGTCGTCCAGGTCGATGGCCTCACCCTGTACGCTACGGGTCGGATCGATCCCGTCCTCGCCGTACTCGAACTGGATGATGCTGTCCGCGGTGTTGCGGACGGTGCCGTCCTCCTTCAGCTTGAGGTCCTCCAGGGCGTTGATCAGCCTGCGCTGCATGTAACCGGAACGGGACGTACGGACGGCGGTATCCACCAGTCCTTCCCTACCACCCATGGAGTGGAAGAAGAACTCGGTGGGCGTGAGCCCGCTTTTATAGGAGTTCTTGACGAACCCCTTGGCCTGCGCGCCCAGGTCTCCCTTCTGGAAGTGAGGGAGCGTTCTGTTCCAGTACCCCCTGGACAGGCGTTCTCCACGCACGGCCTGCTGCCCGATGCAGCCGGCCATCTGGGACAGGTTCAGCATGGAGCCGCGAGCGCCGGACTTGGCCATCTGCACCGCGGCATTGTTCAGACCCAGGTGCTTTCCGGCGATCCTGCCCGCCTCGTCCCTGGCCTCGCCCAGCTTGCGCATGGCCTCCACCTCCAGGGTCTCCTCCAGGGAGCGCCCGGGCATCTGGTCCAGGGTCCCGTCGCGGTATGACGTGACCAGCGCGTCGACCTCGCGGAAGGTGTTGTTGATCTTGTCCTCGATCTGCCTCTTGGCCTCCTCGGGGATGTCCTCGTCGTCGATCCCGGTGGAGAAGCCGCGGACCATGATGGATCCGATGGCCAGGCGGGTGACGTCGTCCAGGAACTCCCGGGCCCGGTCGGCGCCGTAGTCCCTGGCTATCTTGTCCAGTATCTTGCCGCCTCCGGAGCCTATGGCGTTGTCATCGATGGTGCCCATGAGCAGCCTGCCGTCGCGTATCTTGACATAGGCGTCATACTGGCAGCCCTCCTTCTCGCACTTCTGGCACTTCTGGCATATGTGCGACTTGAACTGAGCGTTGAAGTTGTCGGGCAGTATGGTGGAGAACAGGTCCTTGCCGGTCCAGTACTCCCGGCCGTTCTCGACCACCGGCTCCGGCAGGGCCCTCCTGCCCATCTTGGAAACGATGAACAGGGTCTGCGCCTTATCGAAGCGGGGGTTGCGGTAGGTAAGCTGGAACACCCCGGTGATGTGGTCGTGGATGGCACCGATGATCGGCCCGCCGAAACGGGGCGACAGGATGTGCTCCTGCACCTTCATCAGGATGTGCGCTTCCGCGCGGGCCTCCTCGCTCTGCAGCACGTGCAAGTTCATCTCGTCGCCGTCGAAGTCGGCGTTGTACGGAGGACAGACGCACAAGTTCAGGCGGAAGGTCTTGCCGGGCATGACCTTGACCACGTGGGCCATCATGGACATGCGGTGCAGGGAGGGCTGCCTGTTGAAGAGGACCACGTCCCCGTCCATGAGGTGGCGCTCCACGATGTAGTTGATCTCCACTCCCTCGGCCACGGTCTCCGCGTTCCTCTCCGTCACGCGTATCCTGCGGCTATCCTGGCGAATGACGTAGTTGACCCCGGGCTCGTACACATCGCCCTCGGGCTTGGGTCCGCGCCTGACCATGGCCTTGAGGACCTCGATGTTGTCCTTGGTCACGGTGACCGGCACGGTCAGCTCGCGGGCGGCGAAGGTGGGGACCCCGACCTGGTTTATGGAGAGCCAGGGGTCCGGGGAGACCACGGTACGCGCGGAGAAGTTCACGCGCTTGCCGGACAGGTTGGACCGGAAGCGCCCCTCCTTGCCCTTGAGCCTCTGGACCAGGGTCTTCAGCGGACGTCCGCTGCGGTGCCTGGCCGGCGGAATGCCAGAGGTCTGGTTATCATAATAGGTGGTGACGTGGTACTGCAACAGCTCCCACAGGTCCTCCACGATGAGCTGGGGCGCGCCCGCATCCCTGTTCTCCCTCAGCCGCTGGTTGATGCGCAGCACGTCCACCAGCTTGTGGGTGAGGTCATCCTCGGAACGGTCCCCGGACTCCAGGGTGATGGACGGACGCACCGTCACCGGCGGAACCGGCAAGGCCGTAAGCACCATCCATTCCGGGCGGCAGGCGTCCGGGTCGATGCCCAGGGGTATGAGGTCCTGGTCCGGAATGCGCTCCAGCCTCTCGCGCACCTCCTTGGGGGTGAGCTTGTGGCCGTCCTCCCGGAACGTCGTGGGCTTGTCCAGGGTGATCTTGAGCTGCACCTCGCCGCAGTGGGGGCAGACCTCCTTCATGGCCTTCTCCGCGGCGGCCTTGGCGGTCTCCTTGGAGAACTCGCGCATGTCTATGGCATCGCTTCCCAGCTCCTCCATGATGTCCATGCGGCTGCGGTACTCCTTGACGTCATCCTCGGTGAGGACCAGGCGACCGCACGACTTGCAGGTGGCCTGCAGCAACTTCTTGATCTCCTTGACGTAGCCGACGTGGATGACCGGCATGGCCAGGTCGATGTGCCCGAAGTGGCCGGGACATTCGTCCACCTTGTGCCCGCAGGTCTTGCACATCAGCCCGGGCTCGATGACGCCCAGGTGGGTGTCCATGAGACCGGCCTCGATGGGGAACCCGTCGTCGTTGTAGGTGTCGGCGGTGATGATCTTGGTCGCCGACATCTTGCGGATCTCGTCCGGCGACAGGCACGCGAACTTGATGGACCCGATCCTCTTGGAAACTCCTCGCATCATCTCAAATCCTCCAGCTGTAAGCGCATGGCGACCCCAAGCGAGAGCAGCTCGTCCAGGAGCAGCTTGAACGCGTAGGAGGTCTGGATCATGTGCACGTTGCTGTTGTTGCCGCACACCGGGCAGTGCAGGGCGCCCCTCTTGTCCAGGATGGCGATGTGCCCGCAGTTGGGGTTGCCGCACACCCACTGGTAGGTGCCGTCGGACTCGTCCAGCAGACGGTCCTTGATGACCATGGCCGCCCCGTGCCCGATGAGGCAGTCCCTCTCCATCTCACCGAACCTGAGACCGCCCTGCCTGGACCGTCCCTCGGTGGGCTGCCTGGTGAGTATCTGCACCGGTCCGCGGGACCTGACGTGCATCTTTCCGGACACCATGTGGTGCAGCTTCTGATAGTAGATCACGCCGATGAACACGTCGGCCTGGATCATGCGGCCGGTCAGGCCGTCGTACATGACCTCGCGGCCGGACCTCTGGAAGCCGGCGTCCACCAGGGACTGGCGCAGGGCGTCCTCGCGCTCCCCGCTGAAGGCGGTGCCGTCAACGTGACGGCCTTCCAGCGCGCCGACCTTCCCGCCGATCATCTCCAGGATGTGGGCCACGGTCATACGGGAGGGTATGGCGTGGGGGTTGATGACCAGGTCCGGGATGACCCCGTCGGCGGTGAAGGGCATGTCGGAGGAGGGGACCAGCAGTCCCACCACTCCCTTCTGCCCGTGCCTGGAGGCGAACTTGTCGCCCAGCTCCGGGATCCTCTCGTCCCTGACCTTGACCTTTACCAATCGGGAGCCGTTCTCGGACTCGGTGAGCATGACGCTGTCCACCCAGCCGGTCTCTCCCGCGCGGACGGTCACGGACGTCTCACGCCTCTTGTGGCCTGACAGGAAGTTCGCCTCCTCCTCCTCCACGAAACGGGGAGGGGAGGTCTTGCCGACCAGCACGTCCCCGCCGGAGACCGGGGTCTCTGGCGAGATGAGCCCGTCCTCCTCGGAGAGGTTGTTGTAGGCCGAGTCCGTCCTAGCGCCGCGCACGTCGGGGGACGGGATCTCGAAGTGGTCCTCCTGGCCGCCAGGGTACCTGCGCTCTTCCGTGCGGTAGGTACGCATGAAGGTGGAACGGCCAAGGCCGCGCTGCACGCTGCTCTGGTTGAGGATCAGCGCGTCCTCCATGTTGTAGCCGTGATAGGAAAGGACGGCCACCACGAAGTTCTGCCCAGCCGGGCGCTGGTTGAAGGCCACGAAGTCCATGAACTTGGTCTGGACCATGGGCTTCTGCGGATAGTGCAATATGTGCCCGCGGGTGTCCGGGCGCTTGCGGTAGTTGCTGGAAGCCAGCCCCAAGGACTGCTTGGCCATCCCTGCGCCCATGGTGACACGCGGGGACGAGTTGTGCTCGGGATAGGGAACCATTCCGGCGCAGACGCCCAGAATGACCATGGGGTCCACCTCCATGTGCGTGTGCGTCTTGTCGAACAGGTAGTCGACCTTGGTGGTCCCATCGCAGTGCTTGCACTTCAGCTCGGCCTGCTTGTCCGGGGTACCAGGGTTCATCCAGTCCATGTCCAGAGGGGATATGTCCTTGTCGCAGTTGCCGCATCTCAGGGGCACCTCGTAAGGCTCCACAGCGATGAAGGTGTCCTCCTCCTCCTCGGCGTCTATCCACTCCAGAACGCCCTCGCGCACCAGGTCGGACCAGCGCAGCTTGCCAGCACGTATGTCCTCCAAATGCTTGCGGGTGATCATCAGCTTCCCGTCCTTAAGGACCAGCAGCGCCCTGCGCAGCCTGCCCTCGTCGCAGTTGATGATGACCTCGTCCATCTCCTCGTCGTAGCGGATGTTTATCTCGTCCGACAGCAGCCCGGTGCGGCGGCGGTTCCTCATCTCGCTGACCAGGTAGGCGGCGTTGTCGTGCACGCCCTTCAGGTCCCCGTTGACGTAGACCCGGGTGCCGGCCATCTGCTGGCCGCGCACCTCGTGTATCCCCAGGTCCTTCAGCAGGAAGGTCACGTCCTCCTCGCGGAAGCCCTCCGAGACGTTGATTATCAGGGCGGCGTTCTTCACCAGGCCGCAGTTCTGACCCTCGGGGGTCTCGTTCGGGCACAGCCTGCCCCACTGGGTGGGGTGCAGATCACGCGCCTCAAAGTGAGGCTGGCTGCGGGTAAGGGAGGAGGTGACCCTCCTCAGATGGGAGATTGTGCTCATGTTGGACGTGCGGTCCAAAAGCTGGCTGACGCCGGCCCTTCCGCCCACCCAGTTGCCGGTCGCCAAGGCATGCAGCAGGCGGTGGGTCATCAGATCGGGGCGGATGGCGCTGGAGATGCGCAGATCCTTCTTACGCGCGTACGACCTCTCCAACTGGTACTTCAGGTCCTTCACCAGGTTGGTGAAGGCCACCCTGAACAGGTCCTCCATGAGGTCGCCGGACAGCTTCAGCCTCTTGTTGGCGTAGTGGTCCTTGTCGTCCTCCTTCCTCTTGCCCAGCGAAAGTTCGAGGACGGACCTGGCTATCCTGCCCAGGAATATGGCCTTCTTCAGCCGGTCCTCGCGGGTGTCGCCCAGGTGCGGTAGCAGGGAGCGGTCGATGATGGACTCGACCTTCTTAACCCGGTACTCCTTGGCCTGGCCGGTGGCGAACTTCTTCTCCAGGTAGGTCAGGGCGTGATCGGTGGTGAATATCCCGGTGGGCCCGTACACCTTGTGGTCCTGGATCTCCTCCAGGTTGGCGTACACGATGTTGGCCATCTCCGGCGCGGAGACGATGGCCTCGTAGATCTCCTCGTCATCCTCCATGCCCAGGGCCTTCATCAGGGCCACCAGGGGTATCTGTCCGGAGGCGGCGGGAACGGTGACCATGAGCATGCCGTCGCGCTTCTTTTCCACCAGCGTGAGGGCGCGGTGACCCTCCCTCTGGGAGAACACCTTGGCCACCTCCATCGCGGTGCCGTACCTCTCGCTGAGCTCGACCATGACCCGGTTTGGCGCCAGGTCCTCCAGGGTGATCAGTACGCGCTCGGTGCCGCCTATGATGAAGTAACCGCCGGCGTCCATGGGGTCCTCGCTCTTCCTCATGAGCTCGGTGTTGTACTGGTCGTCGGTAAGGTCGTACTCCTTCTCCATGTTCTCCTTGTAGATGTTGCACTTCCGGGACTTGACCATGATGGGCAGGTCCCCGATGTGCACATCCTTCTCCTCGCGCTCAATGCCATCCTCGATGATGGTGAAGTCCAGGTGAATGGGGGCCAGGTAGTTGAGGTTCCTGAGGCGGGCCTCCATGGGAGTGATGTTGTGAACGTAACCGTTGGCCTCGCGGACCATGGGGTCCCCGATCTTCAGGGTCGGGGGCAGATGCTGGTCCACCTGGCCGGTCTTATCGTCCCGGCGGCGACCCACGCGGATCTGGATGATCCTGCCGTTGGTCTTCTCCGGGTCCAGGGTGATCATGCCGCGCTCGGGGTCCTCGGCGGTGACCCTCACGTTGTCCACTATCTTCTGCATACGGCTGTTGGGGTTGGTCTGCGAAGACAGGAAGTCGTTGAAGCTGGCTATGTGATGATTGACTATGCTGCTTTCCTTGAAATAGAGTTCGACGAGATCCCTCAATAGGTTCACCCTCTTATAACGAGGCGGTAGACTTCCGCTACCTCGGACGTCTGGCTTTCCCTTATGATCCTGACAACGCTCTTCTCCGGAATGCTCCGGTTCATGGCCTTCTCGAGCGTCTTGATCGCGGCGTCGCTGTCCTTGATCTTCGGGAGCTGGTCGCGGGTGATCTTCAACCGCTTGAGGACCTTGTCGGTCTCCTCATCGCTCAAAAGCTCGTGGACAGGCACCATCTTGTGCTTCAATACGTTAAATGGTACGGACTCCTCCAAATGAATCACCTCATACCATGCAGAAACCGGGTCAATCCTCCACTAAGTGTTGGCCTTATAAAAACGCATCGGGAATCGGGTTTGGATACTTCGGTCTGCATATTTTTTTCACCTACCCAAGCGGGCCCGCGGGGATTTCCGCATACACGGAATTACCGCGTACCATTCGAACCCCGGACCACCTGGTTAAAAGCCAGATGCTCTCTCTAGGGACCCCTCGTCTCCGAAGGTCCTACCTAGCTGAGCTACGGGCCCATTGGTAAGTAAGTGCCGGCGTGTGAACGGGAGAGTAAATCCTTGTGTTATTTAACATTTCCCATCCACCATGGAACGCAGACCCTGTTGGCACGCCGATCGACAGGGACCCGCCGGAAGTTCCCGTTGTTCTTCAGGTAATGAAAGTAATGTATAAGAACTTGCTTGAAAAGTAAAATTATTGACGTACGCATATTCTAATTTCGCATGGCCGTATCTGAGTTCCTCGCGATATATACCAATAATAACGATGACGGGGGTTCCAGGGCCCGGCCAACGCCCCGGCCATCCCAATCACGTATTTATAGGAGTACTATAATCACGCACAAAGCGATGACCTATGGAGAACGAAAAGGTTTGCAACTCATGCGGTGTCCGGCTCGTGGGCAATGGCATCACCTTCTTCAAGTGCCCCATCTGCGGCACTGAGGAGATCGGGCGCTGCGCCAAGTGCCGCGACCAGAGCGTAAAGTACGAATGCAAGAAGTGCGGCTTCATCGGCCCGTAGGGTGGTTGAGATGGGAACCGTCGCCGCCACCTACAGCCTCATGCCCGAGGATACCGACTTCGACTTCCAGTCCCTGATCGGCAAGCTGTCCCAGATAGTGCCCGCCAACGTCAAGGTGGCCAAGACGGAGGTCGTTCCCATGGCCTTCGGTCTGAAGAAGCTGGAGGCCGTCTTCGTGATGGAGGACGCCTCGGGTTCCGTGGACCAGCTGGAAGAGGCCCTCCGGGCCATACCCGGCATCCAGAACGTCGAGACCGAGCAGGTCACCCTGCTCTGAAAATCACTTTCAAGGCCTGAAAGGGCCATCCCCCTTCTGTTTCGGGCTGATGCCTCTTGTCCGATGTCCTGATCTTCGATGGGTATATTGACGAGCCCGGGTCGCTGGGCGTCCCTCCATACATACATCCCCTGGCCAGGGCCACGTACGGAGCGGTGAGGGATGCGGGACACACGCCAGCATACGTCACGGTGGACCAGTGGAGGGCCGGGAAGGCGCTCCCGGATTCCATCATGATCGTGGTGCTCTCGGGCATGTCCGTTCCCGGCAGGTACCTTAGGGGGATGCCGGCCTCCCGGCGCGAGCTGCTCCAGCTGATCGATGGTTTCGGGGGTGAGACCGTTCTCGGTGGTCCAGCAGCGCTGGACCCGGGTCTTAGGGAGCGCTTCCACCACGCCCACTACCTGGACGCGGCCTCTGCGGCCTATGACCTGCTGGAGAGGGGGAGGGCGGACGACAGGTGGCGCTCCGTGGAGGAGTGGGACCGCTGGCTCATGCTCGGGGCGGACTGCGTGCTCTCCCATCCGGACCACCCGCAGCCCCTGATGGCCGAGCTGGAGACCTACCGGGGCTGCATACGGTACGTCAACGGGGGCTGCTCCTTCTGCGTGGAGCCCCTGAAGGGCAGGCCTGTGTTCCGCGAGCCGGCGTCCATCATCGCCGAGGCCCGCGCGCTGAGAGAAAGGGGTGTGGAGAACTTCCGCCTGGGGGCGCAGACGTGCATTATCTCCTACCATGCGGAACTGGACGGCACGGATTGCCCCCGGCCCAACCCTCAGGCGCTGGAGGAGCTTCTGTCAGGCATATCGGCCCTGGAGCCCCGGGTGCTGCACGTGGACAACGCCAATCCCGCGGTCATCGCCCGGCACCCGGCGGAGTCCGGGGAGATACTGAGATCACTGGTCAGGCATTGCACGCCCGGCAACGTCCTGGCCCTGGGAATGGAGACCGCCGACCCGGAGGTGGGGAGGATCAACAACCTCAACGCCACCCCGGAGGAGGTCCTCTGGTCGGTCAGGGAGATTAACCGCCTGGGAGGGGAAAGGGGCGAGAACGGCCTGCCCCTCCTGCTTCCGGGGATCAACATCCTGGTGGGATTGGAGGGAGAGCGCAAGAGCAGCCTGGACCTCAACCTCCGATTCCTGAAGGGCGTCCTGGACCAGGGGCTGCTCCTGCGACGCATCAACATACGCCAGGTGATGCCGGTGCGCAGGGAGTTCCCGGAGACGGTGAAGCACGGCGATTTCCTGAAGTTCAAGGAGCGGGTCAGGGAGGAGGTGGACCGGCCCATGCTGGAGAGGCTGGTCCCGGTGGGGACCGTCCTGCGTTCCGTGTACACCGAGATGAGGGAGGGGAAGGTGGCCTTCGGCCGTCAGATCGGCAGCTATCCCCTGCTGGTGGGAATACCCCACCCGGTGGAGATGGGGGCCTTCGTGGACGTGGCCGTGGTCGGGCACGGATTCCGCAGCATCAGCGCCGTGCGCTATCCGCTGCAGGTCAACGAATGCCACATCACCGCCCTGGAGGCCCTCCCCGGCCTGGGAAGGAAGAGGGCCACCCGCCTGTTCCGGGCCAGGCCGATGAACGGCCCGGAGGACCTCATGGAGGCCCTGGACGACCCCCGGGTGGCGGAGGGAGTGCTGCCGTTCATAAGTTTCCGCCAATCCCAACCCTAAATATCGGCGAAGCGAATCAGGTGCCGCCCATGGATTTCCGCACCCTAGCCCTGTATCCGTTCCTCAGGTCCTCCACCCAGTTCGTGAGGGAGAGGGGGATGGGGCTGAAGGAGCTCATGGACAGCATGGGGGCCTCCGAGGCCAGGAGGAGGGGCAAGGACCGCGTGCTGTCCGCGCTGAGCGATCTCAGCGTCCCGAACAATCCCGCGGGCAAGGAGGAGGACGCGGTTCATGAGATCCTCAGCTACCCGTACGCCCGCATACTGGTCTCCTGCGTGGGGGACGAGGTGCTGGTGCGCAGGTACGCCCTGGCCGAGGCCAAGACCTTCAACGAGCGCCTGCGGAAGGAGGACATGGACACCGTGGCCCTGCTGGCCGAGGAGCTGGGAGTGGAGGCGGCCCGCAGCGATGACACCTTGCGAATGCACTTCTCGGACTTCCTGAACTACACCTCCGGACTGCGCGGCCCGGAATGGAAGCTGGTGAACCAGGACATGAGGGGCGGGTACGTCCAGCTGGAGAAGCCCAGGTTCGTTCGCGTGCTGGAGCAGGCCCTTTACGAGAGGATCGAGGACGAGCTCCCGCTGCCGGTGAACGATGATATACTGAAGGCGGTGGAGCAGGACCTGATGGAGGTCGTCTCCGCCCTGGACGCCTACAAGGAGAAGTACCGGGACGAGGGCTTCGGGGAGGTCAGCATACTAAAGTTCCCCCCCTGCATGAAGAAGCTGGTGGCCATGGCCCAGGCCGGGCAGAACATGCCCCATGCCGGGCGCTTCGCCCTGGCCAGCTTCCTGAGCTTCATCGGCATGCCGGTGGAGGAGATCATCAAGCTGTTCTGCTCCTCCCCGGACTTCGACCATTCCAAGACCGCCTACCAGGTGAGGCACATCACCGGCGACGGGCTGGGGAAGCGCTACACGCCGCCGGAGTGCGCCACCATGCGCACCAACGGCCTGTGCTTCGAGCCGGACGAGCTGTGCAACGGCCGGCGGGTGACGCATCCCCTGACCTACTACCGCATACGGAGCAGCGACCGGAAGGAGCGGAAACCTGACAAGGGCCCTAAGCCTTCCTGAGCTGGGCGTAGGTGGCCACGGCCCTCTGTATGGCGGTCAGGTTGCCCACCACGGCGAACCAGACCATCATGACCTCGAAGGCGTTGATGTCGTAACCCGGCAGGGATATCTCCGTGTTACCGGTGAGCACCATGACCATCTGCACCAGGGGGATCAGGAAGGAGAGGACTATGCGGTCAGCCCTGCCCAGCAGACCGGCGTACATGCGCTTGGCGCCCACGGCCTGGGCCTGGGTGCCCATGTAGCTGGTCAGGAGCACCCCGATCAACGCCATCATCCCCAGGTACGGCGAGCACCAGGCGCTGACGGCCACCCCTCCGATCATCAGCATGTCGGCGTAGCGGTCCAGCACGTGGTCCAGGAAGTCCCCGCGGCGGTCGGCCAGTCCGGCCAGCCGGGCCACCTTGCCGTCCAGGCCGTCCAGGAAGCCGCTGACCAGCACCACCACCGCGGAAAGCGGAAGAAGCACCCAGTGGTCGTAGGAGAAGTAGAGCATCAGCCCGGCCACGGCGGCGAGGATTATGGCCATGAACGAAATGTAGTTGGGGTGGACGTTGCGCAGGGCCCGGGCCGCGGGGTCCATTATGAAGTCCACCTTTCCCCGATGAGAGTCTAGGACCATTTCAAAGCCTCCTCGCTCCAGTCGATATTTCCCACGGCGTACTTTTCACTTTCTCCGGCCAGCATGGACCGCACCGCGGAGATGGCGCCCTCCCGGCTCAGCTCTGTGGTGTCCAGCTCTAGGACCGGGACCCCGGGGTCCATGGCCTCCGCGAGTATCACGTCCAGGGCCTCGGCCAGGGCGTTCTCGCGGACCTTTGCTGCCGGCCATCCCCGGGCCTCCAGGCGCCTGGCCAGCGCGTCGGGGTGGCAGCGCAGCACGATCACCATGTCCACGTCCAGGAGGTGGGAGAGGTGCCCCACCAGGACGCCGTCGGCGAAACCCTCCCTCTCCAGCGCCTCCTGCACCTCGTCCAGGTCCAGGTCGTAGCTGTCCCTGGCCAGGTCCTTGCTACGCAGCAGCCCATGCCTTTTGGCCAGGTCGTTCACCTCCAGCACCGCGTGCCCCAGGGCGGACAGCGCCTCGGCCACCGTGGACTTCCCGGTTCCCGGGGTTCCGGTCAGAGCGACAAGCATCCCATCGCCATGGTAGAACAGATAAAAAAGATGATGTCGAGGAAGCCCCCACCGGCCCCCTCGCCCCGCGGACCTTCTCAACCTTTGGGACATAGGGTCGAGCGATGCGTCGGTATATCAATAGGTCTTGAGCATGCTACCGTCACGGTTAAATATCATTTTCCGGAACTAGAAGATGCCAGACCGGTCTTTTCCTGCAGTTCTCTGAAGAACAGGTGCCGGACCTGCGCGCGGTGCGCCTCCTCGTCGACCCTCGCGGCCATGGGGCCCGTTCTGGGATACATCCACTCCAGGTCGTGCTCCACCTCCATCAGGAACAGCCCCTCTGGCTCGGCCAGTCCGAAGCATCCTCCCTGGCCGTTCAGAGCGGCCCGGACCTCCACCAGGGATGCCTTTCCCATGCCCACCTGGTCCAGGGCCGATACGATCCTCCGAACCATGTTGCGCAGGAACTCCCTGGCCCTGAGGTCTATGATGATCGGCCCGCCATCCCGGCGCACCTCCACGGACTCCAGGCGGCGCCGGGTGACCTTGCCGTCGGGCTTGCAGAACGACCGGAACTCGTGCTCCCCCTCGAACTCAAGGGCGCATTCCGACATGAGCTGCAGGTCCTGTCCCCGGTAAGGAAGATGATAGCGGTACCAGCGGCCCTTGGCCCGGCGGGGTGAGAAGTCATCCGCGACCTCGGCCAGGGCGTAGCAGTGCACGTCATGGCAGCTGGCGTTGATGGCCGCCAGCAGCTCGTCCCTCCGGAATTCGGTGCTCACCGCGAACACGTTCCCCAGCGCGGATACGCCTCGATCGGTGCGGCTGGCCACCCGGAAGCGGTTGTCGTCGGCCGAGGTGATCGCCCCGGCCCTCATAAGGGCGGACAGCAGCTCGCTCTCCGCCGTACGCTCCCGGGGCTGGCGCTGCGAACCCATGAACCTGCTGCCATCATAGGCGAACCTCACTGCCACCCTGCCCATATCCAGTAATCCCTGGGCGGACACAAAATGCTTTTCATCCCTTCGGAAAACCTATAATAAAGGCTGAGGCTGTCGAGGGACCATGCCCCAGGTCAAGGTGGTGCTGGTGGAGCCGCGCGTCGACGGGAACGTGGGAGCGGTGGCCAGGTCCATGGCCAACTTTGGCCTTACCGAGCTGTGCATGGTCAGCCCCTGCGAGCTCACCGATGAGGCCTTCAAGCGGGCCAAGCACGCCGGCTACATACTGAGGGAGGCACGGGTGGTGGAAAGCTTCGAGGAGGCGGTGGCGGATTGCTTCCACGTGGTGGGGACCAGCGGCATAGTTACTTCCGGCGAGAAGCACTACATACGCATTCCACTGACCCCGAGGGAGTTCGCGGAGCGCCTGGAGGGCGTGGAGGAGAAGGTGGCCGTGGTCTTCGGTCCCGAGGACACCGGGCTGAGACAGGACGAGCTGGCGATGTGCGACCTGCTGGTGAGCATTCCCGCCCATGAGGACTACCCCATCCTGAACCTCTCGCATGCCGCGACCGTGGTTATGTACGAGCTGTACCAGAAGCAGGTGCATGTGGGTTCACCGAAGAAGGCGGCGGAGCACGAGAGGGACAAGCTGAACGAGTTCTTCGATGACCTTCTGGACGCTATAGAATACCCGGATTTCCGGCGGGAACGGACGTCAATTATGTTCCGAAGGATGATGGGGCGGGCCATGCCCAGCCGCTGGGAGTTCCACACCATCATGGGCGTGTTCGGAGACGCGGCAAAGAGGATCAGGAAGAAGTGATTCACGGGGAATACTTGCCCAGTATCTTGCCCAGGTCGTCCCCGGCGGCCACCGCCGGGGCGAAGGGACCCTTGACCTCGGATATGCCGGTGACGATGGCTATCATGCGGATGTTGCCCTCCATCTCCTCTTCGACCCGTACGCCGAACTTTACGGTGGCCTCCTCGTCCAGCACCTTGGTTATGCTGGATACGATGCGGTTCGCCCGCCTCATGGTCAGGTTGCTCCCTCCGGTGATGTGGATTATGGCACCGGTTCCGCCGTGAATGTCCACGTCCAGCAGCGGGTTGTTTATGGCGTCCCGCACCACCGCCTCGGGATCGGCGTTCTCCCCGTAGAGGATGGTGGAGACCCCGCCCTGCTCCATGATGGTGCGCAGGTCGGCGAAGTCCAGGTTGATCAGCGATGGGGTGGTGAGGATGTCCACCACGCCCTTGATCAGCTCGGAGATCAGCTGGTCGATTATGGCAAGGCCCTGGTCCACCGGCAGGTTCTCCACCATGTGCAGAAGACGGTCGTTGTCTAGCACCAGGACGCTGTTGGACGATTCCCTCAGACGCTTCAGGCCCTTCATGGCGATGTTCCGGCGGTTGGTGCCCTCGAAGCTGAAGGGGGTGGTGGCGATGGATATGACCATGGAGCCGCAGCGCCTGGCGATGTCCGCCACCACCGGGGAGGAGCCCGTTCCGGTCCCCCCGCCCAGGCCGGTGACGATGAAGGTGAGGTCCACACCCTGGAAGAGCTTGGAAAGCATGGGCGCAGCGTTGAGCGCGCACTCCTCCCCGATATCCGGGCGCCCCCCGGTGCCCAGACCTTTGGTGTACTCCACGCCCAGAAGCAGTCGGTTCGGGCACTCCGTGGCCTTCAGGGACTTCTGGTCGGTGTTGATGGCTATGGTCGTGGCTGCCTCTATGCCTAGCAGGTTCAGGCGGTGAATGCTGTTGCATCCCCCGCCACCGCAACCCACGACCAGTATGTTGAGCTCGTGCAGCTCTACCTCTGGCTCATCCAGTCCCTCGAAGCGCAACCCCATCCCATAGCTCCTGCGACGGGCGGGAGGTCACCGCATCTCGCCCATGGCCTTGTCCAGCCTCATGCGGACGTACTCGCGAACCGCGTTCCTGATGGCGTCGTCGATGGAGACGGAATCGCCATCCTTGATAAGCGATTCCAGCTCCACGACCTTGACCTTGGGGAGCTCCACCGTGACCCTCTGTATGTGCTCAGGCGTGAAATTGGTCTCGATGAAGGAGTCGATGGCCGCACGGATGGCGTCGGAAATGGTCGGGAACTTGCCGCCATCCACGAGCGCCTGCAGTGCTCCCAGCTTGTCCGCTTGGATCCTAACGGTAATCCTCTCGCTGTCGCTCATGCCCGTGCCCTGACCATATATCGTCCGACAAAACTCTGATATTTGTCTGACGTTTAGATGATATCATTGAAGATATATAAAAGTTGGCGGTTAGCCAGGGGATTGCGCCAAAGGCCCAGTGGAGGCACTCCGGAACTGGGTGGGGGAACGTGGCGCTGGCAATCTTCTAATATAAGCAAATACCGAAAACCTTTATAAAGGGGTATATAAATAACGTGGGGAAGGTGACCTATTTGGCCAAGATACAGATAGAGAACGTCGTCGCTTCCACTACCCTTGGAGAAGAGCTTGACCTGCAGTCCATCGCCCTGGCGTTGGATGGAGCGGAGTACGAGCCGGAGCAGTTCCCCGGCCTGATCTACCGGTTGAAGGACCCCAAGACCGCGACGTTGCTCTTCCGCAGCGGAAAGGTGGTGTGCACCGGGGCCAAGTCCCTTCCGCACGTAGAGATCGCCATAAACAAGGTCGCCAAGCAGATCGAGAAGGCGGGCATCAAGATCAAGGTCAAGCCGAAGATCGATGTGCAGAACATCGTGGCCTCCTCGGACCTGGGTCAGGAGATCAACCTGAACGCCATAGCCATATCCCTGGGGCTGGAGCGCGTGGAGTACGAGCCGGAGCAGTTCCCCGGGCTCGTGTACCGCATCGACGTCCCAAAGGTCGTGGTGCTGCTGTTCGGCTCCGGCAAGCTGGTGTGCACCGGGGCCAAGAAGGAAGAGGATGTGGCCGCCGCGGTGGAGAAGATCACCGAGGAGCTGAAGGCCGCGGGCCTGTTGAAGTGATATTCGATTTCCCGGTCCTCGACAACCATGTGCACCTTCAACCTGGTGGACGCAACGTCGAGGCCGTCAGGGACTTTTTGAAGGCGGGCGGGACGCATCTCATAGTCAGCCATATGCCCTACCATGAGACGCCGGTCCGTTCCGCGGACGATTTCCGAGGAGCGTACGCCATCACCCTGCGGATGACCGAATTGGCTCGTTCGGTGGGTGCTTCGGCCTTCGCCACGCTGGGACCGTACCCGGTGCAGCTCCTGGAACTCGTGGAGAGCATGCCCCTGGACCAGGCCACTGAGGTCATGAAGGGCGGGATGGACATCGCCGCGGAGCTGGTCCGAGAAGGGAAGGCCGTGGCCTTGGGAGAGATCGGCCGCCCTCACTTCCCAGTTCCGGAAGAGGTCATGGCCGCCTCCAATGACATCCTGTCGTACGGCATGCGCCTGGCCAGGGAGTGCGGATGCCCGGTGGTGATACATGCCGAGAGCGCCACCCCGGAGAGCATGGCGGACCTGGCGAGCATGGCGGACAGGGTCGGACTTCCCAGGGGCAAGGTGGTCAAGCACTACTGCGGCCCGCTGGTGGCCCCGGAGGAGAACCACGGCGTTTACCCGTCGGTGCTGGCCTCGAGGGGCATGGTGCATGAGGCCCTGTCCAAGGGGGACCGCTTCCTCCTGGAGACGGACTTCATGGACGACCTGAGCAGGCCGGGTGCGGTCCTGGCCATCACCACCGTGCCCAAGCGCATGCGGCAGCTGGTGGAGAAGGGGATGGACGAGAAGGTCCTGTGGAAGATCAACAAGGACAACCCCGAGAAGGTGTATGGGATCGAGGTCTAGTGCAGGACCTCGAACCCCTGCAGCCCTTCCGGCTCCTGTACAGTGATGTCCGTCTGGGTGACCTCGGCGCTGGGGTGCTCGTGCTTCAGCTTGCGGATGATCTCCTGCACCGATTGCCTCTGCCCCTCGAAGACCGCCATCACCGTCCCGTCCGGCATGTTCCTGATGTAGCCGCTCAGGGAGAGCATCTCCGCCCAACGACGGGCGTATTGGCGGAAGTACACGCCCTGCACCCTTCCCCTGAAGATCACCGAGACGCGGTAGGTCATGGCTAGTCATCTGTAGTTGCGATGATATCAAATTACCGACCCCTGGGGCGCAAGAATATTTAATAGAAATGATATATCGTCAGACAAGTCGGAAGATGGCTTTGGCCGAAGGATGGGATGGATGATGAGATCACTTGTTGAGGAAGCTCTAGCTAGGGATGCCGCTCCCGCAAAGCCGGAGATGGCACCGAATTTTGGATACCAGCAGTTGGATTCCACTGACGCTGAACTGATAGAGCTCTTACAGAAACTGAAGACGAACATCAAGATCGTGGGCTGCGGGGGCGGCGGTTCGAACACCATCAACCGCATCTCCGAGGAGAACATCTCCGGACTGGAGACCTATGCCGCGAACACCGACGCCCAGCACCTTCTGGCAACCAGGGCTCAGCACAAGATCCTGCTGGGGCGCCGCAGCACCAGGGGGTTGGGCGCGGGGGCCCTTCCGCAGGTGGGGGAGCAGGCCGCGCGCGAGGCCGAGGAGGAGATCCGGAAGGCCGTGGTCGACGCCCACATCGTGTTCGTCACCGCAGGGATGGGCGGAGGGACCGGAACCGGTTCCGCGGCCGTGGTGGCCAACATCGCCAAGGAGATGGGGGCGCTTACCATAGCGGTCACCACCACCCCCTTCAAGGGCGAGGGGCGCATGCGCATGGAGAACGCCGAGTGGGGGCTGCAGCGCCTCCGTGGCACGGCCGACACGGTTATCGTCATCCCCAACGACAAGCTCATCGAGCTTTATCCCCGCCTGGGACTGAACCAGGCCTTCAAGATGGCCGACGAGGTCCTGACCAAGGCCATTAAGGGGATCACCGAGCTCATAACCAAGCCCGGGCTGGTCAACCTGGACTTCAACGACGTCAAGACCATCATGAAGGGTGCCGGGGTGGCCATGATCGGGCTGGGCGAGAGCGACGGCCATGCGGAGGACCGGGCCAAGGAGGCCATCGACCGGGCCCTGAGCTCCCCGCTGCTGGAGGTGGACATCGCTGGCGCCAACGGCGTCCTGGTGAACGTCATCGGCGGGCCGGACATGACCATATCCGACGCGGAGTTCATAGCCGAGGAGGTCCAGCGCAAGGTCAGCCCTGACGCCAGGATCATCTGGGGTGCCGCGGTGGACCCCACCCTGGAGAAGACCATACGCGTGATGGTCGTGGTCGCCGGGGTAAAGTCCAAGCAGATCCTGGGCGCCCCGAACGACACCGACAAGTTGAAGAAGGCCGACCTGGACTTCATCAGGTGATGACCTCGGACCAGGACCCGACCGCCCGTTTCGACGGGCGGGAGGACGATTACGACAGGTATCGTCCAGGGTACCCCGAGGGAATGGTCCGTCTGCTGCGCGAGAGGGGCATCCTGTCCAACAGCACGATCGTGGCCGACATCGGGTCTGGGACCGGCATTCTTACCGCCATGCTGCTCCGCCAAGGAGCTGTGGTATATGCCGTGGAGCCGAATGCCCGCATGCGGTCCAAGGCCGAGGCAAGGTTCAAAGGCGAAAAGAACTTCTTCAGCGTGCCGAAGAGGGCTGAGGAGACCGGGCTTCCGGGCGGCAGCGTGGACCTGGTCACCGCCGCGCAGTCCTTCCATTGGTTCGATCCATTGGGCTGCCGGCGCGAGTTCATCAGGATCCTGCGTCCCGGAGGGTGGGTGATGCTGGTCTGGAACAATCGGCTGGACGATCGGGGGGATTTCAACATCGCCTACGAGCGCATGCTCAAAAAGCATAACGCGGACGATTCCCGAGGAATGTCCGACGACGAGCTGGACAGAAGGATAGGCGACTTATTCAGCGGAGATCCAGAGAGGCACGACTTCGACAACTGCCAGCAGCTAGACCTCGAGGGCCTGAAGGGGCGATTGCGTTCCTCCTCCTATTGTCCCCGGCCGGGGGATCCTGGCTTCGTACCTCTGATGGAAGACCTGGATGCGCTGTTCCATGCTCACCAGAGGGGCGACACCGTTCTGATGATGTATCGCACCGAGGTCTACCTTGGAAAATTGATGCCATAGTATGGCAGATACCTGTTAGGCCAACCGCCCCTACATCTCCCCGTACTGGAACAGTTCCTCAATGGACACCCGGAAGAACATGGCCATCTTGAAGGCCAGTTCGAGCGACGGGTCGTAACGCTCCTTCTCGATGGCGATCACCGTCTGCCTGGTAATGCCCAGCTTCTCCGCCAACTCCTCCTGGGTAAGGTTGGTCATGGTCCGGTACACCCGCAGGCGGTTCTTCATCGTCTATTCACCATCTTGCTGTCAAGCATGATTTACATTATGAATATTAAACTTTACTTTTTGTAAAATAAATATTACATTTTGTCATTTTATATATACATAAGTCAAATTAAATATTCCTTTACGAATCTTTTTTTCGTAATTATTAACAATCCAGATGTTGTCATTTGACCGTAATTCAATTCTGAAAAAATTATATTTATAGCCTGTTGGCACCGAAATGTATTAAAATTTGCATCACCTCATAGTTCTCAGACGTGAGGCAGCCAAGGGCTTCAGCCGCCAGCCGCCCCCGTCAGAGGCCCCTCCATGAAATCATTCATCAGCGATGCGATGTCCCGAGCCGGTCCGGCGAACGAATCCAGCATGTCCACCTACAAGGCCCAGTCGGCCGAGGACGAGGAGCTGGAAAAGATCTTGATGAGCCTGAAGACCAACATCAAGATCCTGGGATGCGGAGGTGGAGGCTCGAACACCGTGGACCGCCTGTACGCCACCAACATCAAGGACGCCGAGCTGTACGCGGTGAACACCGACGCCCAGCACCTGCTGATCACCCGGGCCCACAAGAAGATCCTGCTGGGCCGCAGGAGCACCAAGGGACTGGGCGCGGGAGCCCTCCCGCAGGTGGGGGAGGAGGCAGCGCGCGAGGCCGAGGAGGACCTGCGCAAGGTGCTCATGGGCGCGGACATCGTGTTCGTCACCGCCGGTCTAGGCGGTGGAACTGGTACTGGTTCCGCCCCCTACATCGCCCAGATGGCCAAGGAGATGGGGGCACTGACCATTGCGATAGTGACCTCCCCGTTCAAGGCCGAGGGCTCCATACGCGCGGAGAACGCCGAGTGGGGCATGGAGAGGCTGCGCGCGGTGGCCGATACGGTCATCGTCATCCCCAACGACAAGCTCCTGGACCTGGTCCCCCGTTACTCCATCAACGCCGCCTTCAAGGTGGCTGACGAGGTGCTCATGCGGGCCATTAAGGGCATCACCGAGCTCATCACCCGCCCCGGCCTGGTCAACCTGGACTTCAACGATCTGAAGACCATCATGAAGGGCGGCGGAGTGGCCATGATCGGCATGGGCGAGGGCGAGGACGACGACAAGGTGGAGCAGGCCATCAACGAGGCGATCAACTCTCCGCTCATCGACGTGGACATCACCGGCGCCAACGGCGTCCTCATCAACGTGGTCGGCGGCGAGGACATGACCGTCAGCGAGGCCGAGAAGGTGGCCGAGATGATCCAGTCCAAGGTCAACCCCAACGCCAGGATCATATGGGGCGCCTCGGTCGATCCGGCCCTGGAGAACAAGATCCGGGTGATGGTGGTGGTGACTGGCGTCAAGTCCAAGTATATCCTGGGCCCGAAGGAGTCCGCCATGCCCAAGGGGATGGCCGTGGACTTCATCAGGTAAAGAAAGGATTATTTATAAGGAAGGATTAGGGCGTTATCCAAGAGTGCGTGTAAATGGACATAGTCGAAAAATCCTGGGAGATCCAAAAGGGGATCGAGGAACGGGCCAAACGGCTCGGCAAGGGCAAGTACGGCCGCGTCCTGAAGATGGCCAGGAAGCCCACCAACGATGAGTACGCAAAGACGATTATGATCGTCGGCTTAGGCCTGGTCCTAATCGGCGGCCTGGGCTTCGCCATATACCTCATTGTGAAATATCTCCCTGGAATGCTCGGCCTGTAGGTCACGTTCAGGAGGGCTGAATATGAACGGTCAGGAATCAACTCAATTCCCGCAGTACGGGAACGGTCCGCTAACCCTGTCGGGGGAGAACAACGCCCAGAGGGTGACCGCCGGCAGCAGCGCCGTGTGGAAGCTCGTGCTCAAGCCCCGCCAGACCAGCAAGATGAAGGTCAGGGTGCTGTTGACCATCAGCTACGGCACCGAGGACTCCCCGGAGTGGGACATCAGCATTTCCGACGGGTCCGGGGTGCTCTGGGAGAGCGCCAAGCTCACCATCCCCGACGTGGATTTCAACATGGAGGGCCCGGGCGGGAAGGAGATCATCCTGGAGGCGGTGGCTCCCCGGGGAGCGCGCATGGATGACAGCGTCACGATCAAATTGCAGGTCTTCGCCGAGGGACAGGAATGCGGCAGCATGGAGTTCTTCGCCAATACCATGCAGTCCATACTGATCCTGAAGACCTCCATCGGCCATGAGAGGGCCGTGGTGGACGGCGTGGCCGGCAAGGCCAAGACCGGCGGGGACAAGGGCATATTCGCCCTGCTCGCCCCGGGAAAGCTGGAGGGCTACGTCTTCATGGAGGCCATGAACACCGACCTGGTCAGGGAGACCTGCCGGGGCGTGCGGAAGGCCAAAGGACTGGTGGACGGGGAGACCAAGCTCTCGGAGATAGAGCATTTCCTGACCCCCAAGCCCCTGGTGTCCGGAATATCCGAGGGCGACGTGGTGGAGCTTGTCGCCGGCCCATTCAAGGGCGAAAAGGCTCGCGTGCAGAAGATAGACGAGAGCAAGGAAGAGATCACGGTAGAGCTTTTCGAGGCCACCGTGCCCATCCCTGTCACCGTCCGCGGGGACAGCGTGAGGGTCCTCGAGAAGGAGAGATGATAAAATGGCAGAGACTATCGAAGTGTTAGTGGATGGCGGCAAGGCCACCCCCGGCCCGCCGCTGGGACCCGCCTTGGGCCCGACGGGCATAAACGTCGTTCAGGTCGTAGGCGCGATCAACGAGAAGACCAAGGGATTCGTAGGCATGAAGGTCCCGGTCAAGGTCATAATCGACCAGAAGACCAAGACCTTCGAGATCAAGGTCGGAACTCCCCCGACCTCCGCCCTGTTGTTCAAGGAGCTGGGGATCGAGAAGGGCGCTGGCGCCCCCAAGGCCGGAAAGGCCGGTAACATCACCATCGAGCAGGCTAAGAAGATCGCCCACATGAAGCAGGACTCCCTCACCGGCGCCGACATGAAGGCGCAGGTCCTGGAGGTCCTGGGCACCTGCGTCTCCTGCGGCATAACCGTGGAAGGCAAGGAGGCCAAGGACATGCAGGCGGAGATCAAGGCCGGAAAGTGGGACGCCCAGCTTTCATAAACCCCAAATGATGGCCTTTGGCCATCATCTAATATTCTCAATCATCGTTCTCATGGACAGACGGTTTTATTAATGGCATTGCGTTCACAGGGCGCATGTCCATCGAGTGGCCGTCGGACCGTGCGAGGTCGGTCCTGATCGCTGCCTCCATCCTTTTGGCCCTGGCCATGATAGTGGCCTTTCACTGGATCATCGAGACCGGGATCCTCTTCACCCACTTCTTCTACGTGCCCATCCTCCTTTCCGTGATATGGTGGCGGAGGAGGGGTTTGGCGGTGACCCTCTTCCTTATCGCTTCGCTGCTGGTGAGCGATGTCCTGATGGGGGATGCCCGGGGGCTGTCAGAGGACCTCATGAGGGGGGCGGCCATGCTAGCCATCGCCTTGGTAACCTTCACCCTGAACGAGAGAGCGATATCTAAGGAATGGGAGCTTGAGGAGACGAACCGGCGGCTGGAAGCCAGGGTGGCCGAACGGACGGCCTCCCTGGATATGTCCAACCAGGAACTGAGGGACGAGCTGACCCTAAGGATAAGGACCGAGGGGCTTCTCGACATGGAGAGGCGGCGGCTGAAAAGACCCTGCGTTCAATAGGGGACGGGGTTCTGGTGACCGACCGGGACGGCGCGGTCTCCCTGATGAACCCCGGGGCGGAGGCCATGACCGGCCTTGCGTTCAAGGAGGCCCTGGGCAGGCCGATCGACGAGGTCGTGATGCTGCAGGACGACAGCACCGGCGAAAGGCTGAGCCTCGGCATGGGCGCCAAGGCCCTGACGGCGGGACCGGAGCAGCCCATCGTGCTCCTGAAGAGGTCGGGAGGACGGGCGAGGGTCGCGGTCAGCCAGGCCCGGATAACGATGGAGGGCGAGGCCATCGGCCATGTGACCGTGGTGACCGATATCACGGAGAGGGAGCGGCTGAACGATGAGATCTGGGAGCAGCAGCATTATCGCTCGATAGAGATCCTTGCGGGGGGAATAGCACACGACTTCGGCAACTTCCTCCTGTCCCTCAGTGGGAACCTGGAGCTGCTGAAGGACTCGGTCCAGGACCGCAAGGGGCTGGAGAGGATAGACAACGTCCAGAAGGCCTCGCATAACGCCATGGGATTGACCAGGCAGCTGATGGCCTTCTCAAAGGTGGGTTCCCCCTCCCCGGAGGGCACCGACATCCGGGAAACGTTGGCGGAGGTGGCGCGATTCAACCTGGCCGGGTCCGAGATCGTCCTGGAGACGGACATCGACCCCGGGCTGTCGGAGGTCCATATGGACAGGACCCACCTGTCCCAGGTGGTGGGCAACATTATCATCAACGCCAAGCAGGCAATGGGCGGGAAGGGCACCATCCGGGTCCGGGCCAGGAACGTCAGTGTGATGGACCGCGACCGCCTAAGGGACGGGGACTACGTGCGCATCGAGATCGAGGATGACGGACCGGGGATGCCCGAGGACGTGCTCAGGGATGTGTTCGAGCCGTACTTCACCAAGAGGAAGGAGGGGGCGGGCCTGGGCATGGCCATAACCAAGTACTGCGTGTCCAAGCACGGCGGGATGATCGAGGCGGATTCCGAGCTTAAGAGGGGGACCGTCTTCACCCTCCATATTCCGGCAGCATGCTGCCAAATGCCTCCTGGTAGGCGCGAACGCGCGATATCTTTATAAACGGATGCATGATTAAGGGGTCTCACCGAACTGTAGGAGAGCCTTCATTGGCTCGTAGGCACTACAGGAGGGATCGAATTGGCAGAAAAAGCAACCGTTACGGCCGTTAAGAAAGCCTTGGAGCACTCTCCAAAGCGCAATTTTACACAAACGGTCGACCTGTCCATAAACCTGAAGGATGTGGACCTGTCCATACCCAAGAACAGGATACAGGAGGACATCATTCTGCCTCACGGTAGGGGAAAGCCTATCAAGGTCTGTGTCATCGGCAGCGGCGAGATGCTGCTCAAGGCCAAGGACGTGGCCGACAAGGTCGTGTCCGTGGAGGAGCTTGGAACCATCGCTGACGACAAGAAGCAGGCCAAGAAGATGGCCAATGAGTTCCAGTATTTCATCGCGGAGGCCCCGCTGATGCCCACCATCGGTAAGAGGTTGGGTATCGTGCTCGGTCCCCGCGGAAAGATGCCGAAGCCCATCCCCCCGGGAGCGGACCCCAAGCCCATGATAGACAACCTGCGCAAGTCGGTGTCCATCAGGACCAGGGACAAGATGACCTTCCACACCGCCGTCGGGACCACGGACATGACGCCAGAGGACATAGCCGATAACATCGAGCTCATCGTCAAGAGAGTTGGCATGAAGCTCGAGAAGGGCACCATGAACATCCGGTCCGCTTTCGTGAAGACCACCATGGGACCCTCCGAGAAGGTGATTTGAGGAGGTTCCAGACATGGCACATGTAGCGAAGTGGAAAAAGGAGAGGGTGCAGGAGCTGGTGAACCTGATGGTCCACAGCCACGTGGTCGGCATTGTCGATCTGCACGGCATTCCCGCTGCTCAGATGATCTCCATGCGCGCAGTGCTGCGCGGAAAGGCCGATGTGAGCATGACCAGGAACACCTTGATGGACCTGGCCCTCACCGAGGCCGCCAAGCAGAGGCCGGGCCTGGAGAAGCTGAAGCCGCTAGTGGACGGACAGTGCGCGATCGTCACCACGGACGAGAACCCGTTCAAGCTGTTCCGCCAGATGGAGGGCACGAAGACCCCGGCGCCGGCCAAGACCGGCGACATAGCACCGGAGGACATCATGGTGAAAGCGGGGGACACCCCGTTCAAGCCCGGCCCGATCATCGGCGAGCTGCAGAAAGCCGGCATCCCCGCGGCCATAGAGTCCGGGAAGATCATCATCAAGAAGGACAAGGTCCTCGTCCCCAAGGGCGAGCCGGTCCCCGATGAGGTCGCCAAGGTGCTGGTGAAGCTGGAGATCCTGCCCATGATCGTGGGTATGGACCTCCGGGGCGCCTTCGAGGATGGCGTTCTGTACGGGAAGGATGTCCTGAACGTACCTGCGGACTACTATCCGAACATGATCGGATTGGCCGCCAGGAATGCCCTAGGCTTGAGCTTGTCTATTGCATATGTCACGCCTCAAACTGTCACGCCCTTGCTATCCAAGGCCTATCGCGAAGCGATGGCCTTGAGCGTGGCTGGCGCGTTCCCGACCAAGGAGAGCATCGGTGCCATCCTTGCGAAGGCTGACGCGCAGATGATGACTTTGGCCTCGATCACCGGTCTGGAAGATGACCGTTTAAAGAACAGGAAGGCTGCGGTAACCGCGGCCGCCCCGGTGAGCGAGTCCAAGGCCGTCGAGGCTGAGAAAGATGAGGAAGAGGAGCAGGTCAGCGAGGAGGAAGCCGCCGCTGGACTGAGCTCTCTGTTCGATTGAGGAGGTAAGGAAATGGAATACATATACAGCGCTTTGGTCCTTCACGCCGCTGGAAAGCAGGTCTCCGAGGACGCGGTTGCCGCTGTCCTGAAGGGCGCCGGTGTTGAGCCGGATGCCGCCAGGATAAAGGCCTTGACCGCTTCCCTGGAGGGAGTGAACATCGATGAGGCTATCGCCTCCGCGATGGTCGCTGCCGCGCCTGCCGCCGCTGCCGCCCCGGCTGCCGCCGGTCCGGCCGCTCCGGCCAAGGAAGAGCCCAAGGAAGAGGAAGCTGTTTCCGAGGAAGAGGCCGCCGCCGGTCTCTCCGCT
>MVPZ01000100.1 GCA_002067045.1 Methanomassiliicoccales archaeon PtaB.Bin134
CTGCATGGAGAGGTACACCACCCTCACGTCCTTGCCCGCCTCCAGGAGCTTCACGATGGTCCCGCCGCATCCCACCGTATCATCGTCGGGGTGAGGGGAGAGGACAAGGAAGCGCTGCCCGGGAGGTATGTCCATGACCTTGGGGCTCCACTGGGTGCCCTCCAGCCTTCCGGGTACTGTGAAACGATTGCGCAGCTTCTCGGCAATGAGCCTCAGTTCCAACTTAGCTTCCTGATACCCCATGGGTAATCTTGATTACCATTCACTAAATTAACCCATTGTCCTGATTATGAGGGTCGCTGTCCTATCCTACCATGGTTTTGAGAAGGTTAAGGGGGGCACCGAGCTTTTCACCGAGCAGCTCCGTCGGGCCTTTCCCGATCTTGTAACCATCACCTTCGAGGACACCGGGCGAAGGTCCCTGCCGGCCCTTGACCGCCTGAACCTTAAGGAGGCGTGGATGGGCGCGGCCATCGGACGCCACTTCCGAAAGGTGGCGAACAATGGCGAGTTCGATCTCATCCTGTGCAACTCCACCGCCGGGTGGTGGCTCTCCCTGTTCCGGCCGCGCGCACCCATGGTCAACGTGTTCCACTACACGTCCATTGGTTTCGCGGAGGGCACGCTGCGTGGCACCCCGGGCTTCCTGCCAACGCGCTATATGATGCCCCTGCTGGAGAAGCTAACATCGTTCTCCAAGCACAACGTGGCCGTGAGCCCCAAGGTGCAGAGGGAGCTGGCCGACCGCTACGGGATACCGTCCCAGGTGATCGTCAACGGGGTGGACGTGGAGCGCTTCTCTCCCCGCGAACAGCAGGAGGCCAGGAGGATGCTGGGGATCGAGCACGACGGTCCTCTGGCTATCTTCGTGGGCCGGGCTGACCACACCAAGGGGTTCGACCTGGTGAAGGAGATCGCCTCCCGCCGCGAGGACCTCAGGGTGCTGTGCGTCACCTCCTCGGACGTGGAGGGGAAGAACCTCATCGTCCGCAGGAACGTTCCCCACGACCTCATGCCCCTCCACTACTGCGCGGCCGACCTGCTCCTGTTCCCTACCCACTATGAGGCCTGCAGCTACACGCCCTTCGAGGCCATGGCCTGCGATGTGCCGGTGGTCACCTCGCGCACGGGGATATTCGAGGACCTCGAGGACGACAGGGCCGGGGTGGTCGTCCCCACCTTCAAGGTCGAGGACTACCTCTCGGCGATGGACGATGTTCTGGCAAGGGAGCGGCATCCCCGGGCGGTGGTGACCGAGAGGTTCAGCCTCGAGAGGTTCGCGGAGCAGTACAGGGAGATGGCCGAGAGATTGGTCAGGGAGAGCTCAGGAAGGTGAGAAAATATCTGGCTCGGAAGATATGAAACACTGATTATTATTCATTTTTCTACATAACGAAAAAGTAAATACCAATTTATAAATATGCTCCAAAAATAACGGGCATCGGGGCCTCGAGGACACCTCCGTTTGAGGGTACCTTGCCCCTGGGACGCGCCTACCGTGCGGCGGCCAGCACCAAGTCTCTGGCTGTCGGCACGCCTCGACCTCTGGCTCCTGGCAAGGTAACGTCCATAAGCACCAGAGGAACGTGATATGAACATCTGAGGGGACCTCCGTAGCTCCGCAGCCGGAGGAAGCTTCGGTACACGGAAGAGGGCAGGTTACGGCCCCCGGTCTCGAAGGGAGCGAGCGACATGTGCACCATCAATAAGGCGAGGGTTGCGATCGGAGCGGGGCTCCGCCCGTCGAAGAGCGGGCGGCGTGCTCTGACCGCCTTCCTCGTGCTCGCCCTCCTCTTGTGCTCTCTCTATCCCCTCGCGTCTTGGAGCGGAGACGCGGGGATGAGCGCGGGCGCGAACGCTGAGGATGATGGGTCCGACCCCGCTGCCGGAGACGACCAAGACGGTGCCGATGGTTACCAAGGAGGGGCAGATGACGGGGACGGCGGACCCCTGATCACAGGAGGCGGTAGGAACAGCTCCACCAGCGTTTTCGCCCTGGATGGCGATGGGCGGACCATCGACCTGGACGCCCGCTCCTCCGAGCTCTCCGCGACGTACACCGGCGGCACCTATGTGGTGCGGACGGACAATTACACGGTGACGGTGGTCCAGTCCGGTAGCTCCGTATCATACATCATCAGGCCGTACTTCACCACCGACTACATCCTCTATCAGAGGCTGGACCCCCTGACCGCGGACGAGGGAACGGTCGACGAGTTTGGAAAAGACCTCAACTGGGTCACCACCAGGATCACCGGCTGGGGCCAGGACGGCGACTCCGTATGGTTCCTGGAGTCGTGCCCCCAGTTCAGCCTGCTCCACACCTTCGACCTCCACCGGGACTACTTCGAGCTGGACGTCGCCTACGCGCCGGGGACGTCCAAGGTCATGGTGACCTACGCCATAGCGCTGTGCTCCACCAACGGGCGTATGTACGACCTGTTCAGCGACGGGCAGGTGCACCGCTACGTCCCCGGAATCCCCGAGGAGACGCCGAAGACGAACGGCATCGGGGGCTGGTACCCATGCTACGAGATGTTCGCACCGGCCTTCGACATGAGGGTGCCGGGACGGACGCTGGGCGTGGAGTGGGGCTTCAACGAGGCCGAGGCCTACCTCTACTCCCCGATATGGATCGACGGGGACCCCGTGGACGGGGCTTCGGTCTTCGGAGTAAAGTACACCTCTATAGGCGGGGTGCTGCCCGATCCCTCGCTGGGTACGGGGAAGACCTGGCACATGTTCGTGCGCCCCTACGAGCAGACCGACGGGGGGGCCCGGGGCCATGATGCTGGCTACGCCGAGTGGATCGGACCTCATATCGCGGATGCCTGGGGATACCGGAGCACCGAGCAGTTCCCCCTGACCTTCAACGACTTCGGCAAGGACCTCAATGGGCTGTCAGGCCAGTGGGACACCTGCACCCGCTCGTGGGTGGAGAGCTCCCCCATCCTCGTGGCCACGCTATCCACCAACGGCGACCAGGTGAACTGGCACTACAAGTCGGCCCAGCGCTACGGCTCAGGGACGATGCCCG
>MVPZ01000101.1 GCA_002067045.1 Methanomassiliicoccales archaeon PtaB.Bin134
ATAAACTTCGCCAAGTCCAAGGTGCCCACCATCAAGGGCGTGCACTTCCAGCCCATCGCGTACTTCGGAAGGGTCCCCATATCCCCGAAGGACGAGGACCGGGTGACCATCCCGGACCTGCTCAGGGCCATAGAGGAGCAGACCAACGGGGAGCTGAGGGTGGACAACTTCATCCCCACCTCCTGCTCCAACGTGCACTGCGATGCCAAGTCCATGTCCGTGGTCATGGAGGACGGTTCGCTGTTCCCGCTGACCAGCAGGGCCTTCGGACCGCCCAAGGACACCTCGTCGGTGGCTACCAAGACCCGCAAGGAGATATCCGACCTGTGGCGCTTCATCGAGGACTCCCTTATAGTGGAGGAGGACGACGGCAAGCAGAACGAGTGGGGCGATTTCGTGGACCGGGCCAAGACCCACTATCTGACGGTGTCCATGATGGCCTTCCAGGACGCCTGGACGTCAGAGACGGAACGCTTCCGCAACTGCTGCATACACACCGTCACCCCGGACGGGAAGCTTATCCCCTTCTGCCTGTTCAACATCAACTCCATGGAAGGGAAGACGCTGTACCGGCACGAGATGTGGGCGAAGTACAGTGAGAACAGATGAACGGGAGGGGTCCCCCCTCCCTAAAAATATTTTAACTAGTTTACCTGGAGTTGCGCTTCCCGAACTGGTTGTAATAGTTGTTCAGGATGTTGTTGGCGTAGCTGGCCAGGTACTTCTCGCCGTACTTGTTCTTGGTGATCACCTGCTCCATGGGGAACTCCGTGTCACAGTAGGGGCAGCGGACAAAGCGGCAGTTGGTGTTGGCGAACCGGCACCCGCGGCAGGCGATGGCGCGGGATTGCATCAGGCTGAACTGCTTTCCACAGCTGGGGCAGGCGAAGCGCCTGGTGGTGTTCATCAGTTCCGGAGTAACTCCCGCCCTACGCAGTTCTGGTGTCAGGGGCATTTTCTCACTCTGGCAGCATAACCACGCTCATGATATATTGCTTTTCCCCCGTTTACATTTCTATAAGGACTTATCGCTGCTCGAGCTCCCTGCCCCGGGGCTCCATGTCCGGCGGGAATATCACCGGCCAGTTGAGGAAAGGACGGAAGGGATGCGCGGCGAAGCGGTCCGTGGCCCGCATGCCCTGCAGCAGCTCCTCGAAGATGGTCGGGGAGAACACCATCACCAGCTGATCGTCGGGCACCAAACCCCAGGTCCGGTCGCCCACGCAGGGGATGTCCATGACCATCTCCGCTCCGGCCAGCACCTTGGCTATCCCGGAGCAAACCGAGGATTGGCCTGTGATCGCGGCGTCCCTGAGCACCTTGCCCCGGTGGTACTCGTAACCCAGCAGCACCTTCAGGGCCTGCCCCGGGGTCATGTAGGCCACTATGGCGTCCAGGGCCACAGGCATGACGTCCAGGGGAGCGGTGAGCATGGCGCTGTACCTCTGCCCCTCGTTCCCGAGCATGAAGATGCCCTCCTGCAGGGTCCTGGCCGCGTCGTCATCCCTGGTGAAGGGCCGGTTCAGGTCCCCCCTGAACAGCCTCTCCGGGGTGGCGATCAGACCCAGGCAGGCCAACCCCCACAGGCATTTCATACCGCTGCTGGTGGTGACACACGTCCCGTCCGGGGAATGGTGCCTGGCCAGGGCGGCCATGTGGCAGGTGGCGGTGGATGCAAGAAGCCGGGCTCCCGGCACGGACAGGGCCTCCGCGGCCCTCTCGTACATCTTGACCCCCACGGGGTAGGTACCCAGGTTAAGAAGTGAACGGAACTCCTTGGTCTGCCTCATCCTCTCCGCGTCAGGCATGCACGTCAAATGGCCGTGCGCCGATAAAAAACCCTGCGGTTTGAAAGAAATATATCCCGAGGAGGGCATTGGGGGGCGATGAGCCTGAAGAGCCGCATAATCGTCGCCTACGCCCGCACCAAGCTGTCCTCGCGCAAGGTGTCGGAGGACGTGGAGAACCCCCTGCATGACTGGGTGCATCTCAAGGTTCGCAACGCGTTCAAGCGGGACGAGGGCTTCCGCAAGGCTCTGGGGCGGAAGGAGCTGGGGGAGATCGACCGCCATACCTTTGAGCAGTACCAGCTGCACCGCTTCCGCACGCAGATGCGCTACGTCATGGAGAACAGCCCCTACTATCAGAAGAGGTACGCCGAGGCCGGCATACGGCCGGAGGACATCCGGACCATGGAGGACCTGGACAGGGTACCGCTGACCGACCCGAGCGACCTGGCCGAGGAGCCGTTCCTTTTCCTCTGCCTCTCGCAGAGCAAGATCGCCCGGACCTTCTCCACGTCCGGCACCTCCGGCAAGCCCAAGCGGCTGTTCTACACCAGCGAGGACCTCCTGAACATAGTTGATTCCATTGCCGCCGCTCTGCGCTCCGCCGGGCTGAAGAGCAGCGAGACCCTGCACATAATGTTCCCGTCCGTGGTGGCCTGGGACCCCAGCCTGATGCTGGAGAGCGCCTGCAAGGTGGCCGGCCTCAAGTCCGTGGTCTGCTCCGCGGTGGACGTGGACGAGCAGCTCAAGGTCATGAGGGAGCAGCAGACCAAGGTGATAATCGGCCTTACCTCATTCATCTACCGGGTGACGGTGCTGGCCCGGGACAGAATGGACCTGCGGTCACTGGGCCTCAAGGCCATCATCTGCTCCTCCGAACCGCTGTCCGAGGCGGTGCGTCACGAGATGGAGGAGGCCTGGGGATGCAAGTGCCTCAGCCAGTATGGCATGACCGAGATGGGATTGGCGACCACCATCGAGTGCCATGTGCAGACCGGGCTGCACATCAACGAGGCGGACTTCATGGTGGAGGTCGTGGACCCCGACACCGGGAAGAGGCTCCCCCCCGGGGAGGAGGGCGAGCTGATATGGACCTCCCTGAGCTTCCAGGGCTCCCCGCTCCTGCGCTACCGCTCATACGACATTTCCCAATACATCCTGCCCCCGTGCCCATGCGGCCACGCCACCGTGGGCAAGATCGGCAAGCCCAAGGGGCGCCGCACCGCGGCCACCAAGATAGGGCTGGGAGAGCACGTCTTCCCCGCCCTCTTCGACGAGACCATAATGAAGGTGCACGGCGTCCTCAACTACCAGCTGGTTATCGACAAGCCCTCCTTCCGGGACCATCTCAAGTTCACTGTGGAGTACAACGGGGACCTGGAGGAGGGGAGGAGGAAGGTCCAGGAGGCCGTGGGGTCCCTGGAGGAGATTCGCAGCGGCCTGGAGAACGACCTGCTGGACCCCATCGAGGTGGAGATGAGGGAGGTCAGCAAGGAGTTCACCCCCAAGATGAAACCCATCGTGGACCTGCGCAAGCGCTTCGATGACTAGTCGCAATGATTATCTAGCATTCCCGGAATCGCCCTGCCGATGAAGGTCGGCGTGATATCCGTGCAGGGGGCGGTCCCCGAACACCTGCGCATGTCCCACATGGCCCTGGAGGACATGGGCCGCAAGGGCACGGCCATCGCCGTTCGCCGCATCGATGAGCTGAGGCAGGTGGACTGCCTGCTGATCCCCGGAGGGGAGAGCACCACCATCTCCAAGCTGCTACGCAAGTTCGGGCTGTTCGAGGAGATCGTGCGCATGGGCTCCTCGGGATTCCCTATCATGGGCACCTGCGCCGGATGCGTACTGCTGGCCAAGGAGGGAGGGGAACAGGCCGAGAGGACCGGGACGGAACTGCTCGGCCTGATGGACATGGCAGTGGACCGCAACGCCTTCGGCCGGCAGCGGGAGTCCTTCGAGGCTCCGCTGGAGGTTGAGGGGATCGACGGCGCCTTCCCGGGGGTGTTCATACGCGCCCCCCTGATAACCAGGTGCTGGGACCGGTGCCGGGTGATCTGCAGGCATCAGGGGGAGGCGGTAATGGCCAGGCAGGACAACCTCCTAGCCCTGTCCTTCCATCCGGAGCTGACCGGGGACCCCCGGCTGCACCGCATGTTCTTCGAGATGGTCTGAATCAGG
>MVPZ01000102.1 GCA_002067045.1 Methanomassiliicoccales archaeon PtaB.Bin134
CTCCTGGACAAGAAGGTCGACTCCGCGGAGGTCAAGAACCTGATGAAGGAGGTGGAGCGGCAGCGGCAGGCCAGGGAGGCCGCGGATCGGCCTGAGAAGGAAGTTCCCCGGCCGCAAGAGGAGAGGCCTCCGGAGAAGAAGCCGGAGCCCAAGGGCAAACAGAGCTCACTTTTCGAATACTGAGGTTCAGAGATGAAGAACGATCTCCGGGAGATACTGCAGAAGCAGCAGTACCGGCTGTGCGGCGACCACGCCGGGGTGAAGCTATGCCATTGGATGAAGCAGAGCCTGCTTAAAGGGCGCACCTGCTACAAGCAGGACTTCTACGGCATCCGCTCGCACCGCTGCCTGCAGATGACCCCGGTGGTGAACGACTGCACGCACAACTGCCTGTTCTGCTGGAGGGTGCGCGGGTTCGAATCGTCGGTCACCAAGTGGCAGGACCCCGAGGTGGTCCTGGACACCTGCATCGAGGGACAGAGGCAGCTGGTCACCGGCTTCAAGGGCGACCCGCGCTGCTCTCCCCAGATGTGGGAGGAGGCTCGTGCGCCCAGGCAGGTGGCCATATCCCTGGCCGGCGAACCGACCATGTACCCGTACTTAGGAGACTTCATCGAGCTGTGCCATCGTCGGGGCATGACCACCTTCCTGGTGACCAACGGAACCTTCCCGAAGGTCCTGGAGGGCCTGTCCACCCTCCCCACCCAGCTGTACGTGACCGTGGCCGCGCCGAACCAGGAGATCTACCGTAGGCTCTGTGTTCCGCGCATCGAGGACGGCTGGGAACGGCTGATGCAGACCCTGGACCTGCTGCCATCCCTGGACACCCGCACGGTGATCAGGCACACCCTGGTCAAGGACTGGAACCTGGGATGGGAGAGGGAGTATGCCGCGCTGGACCGCAGGGCCGACCCCACCTTCGTGGAGCCCAAGGGCTTCGTCTTCGTTGGCGACTCCCGCCGCCGCATGTCCATGGACAACATGCCCTCGCACGCCGAGGTCCTGGAGTTCGGAAGGCGGGTCGGCGAGGAACTGGGGTACTGCATGCTCAAGGAGAAGGCCGACAGCCGGGTGGCCGTGTTCGGGGCCGAAGGCACGGATACTAAGATCCCCGGGCTGGAGTGATCAGAGCGGGTGCCTCTCCAGGAAGCTGAGCACCCTGGGGCAGCACATCTCAGCGGGTATGATGTGCCCGGCGCCGGTCACCCATTCCAGTTCCGAGTCCCTTATCAGCTCCTGCAACTTCAGGGCGAAGTGCGGGGCCACCATGATGTCCTCGTCCCCGTGCAGGATGAGGGTGGGCGCGCTCACCCGGTGAAGGCGGTCGTGGCCGTCGAAGAGGTCCAATGCCAGCTTCTGGGCCTTGAAGCCCTCCGCGGCCCTCCTGCCGTTGCCGTTGCAGCGCCTCTGGGCGGGCTTGGCCAGGGCCAGCTTCCTGAAGTAATCCTCGGGGAGGCACCATGACTGCATGAGCTCCATGAGGGTGTCGAAGGTGGCCCCCTCCTCCACGGTGCGGATCATGGTGTCGATGGCGAAGGCCGAGCGCTCCGGCCTCCGGGCGTAGGTGGACATGAGCACCAGAGCACCGACCCGCTCAGGATAGTTCCAGGCCACCTTCTGGGCCACGTTGCCGCCCATGGACCACCCCAGGACGTGGTATCTGGGGAATTCCAGGTGCTCCATGAGCCTGGCCACGTCATCGCCCAAAGTGCGCATGGTGAACAGGGTGGGCGGATATTCGGTCTCCCCGGCCCCTCGGTTGTCCAGGACCACCACCCGGTACCTCCTGCTGAGCAGGGGGATGTACCTCTTCCAGAAGGATATCTCTCCGCCCAGGCCGGTGATGAGCACCAATGGCTCTCCGTCACCGTGCACCTCATAGTTCAGGCGCACCTCTCCCAGGTCGACCTTAGGCATCGGGTGGTTGCATTGGACTTCCCCTATATTTCGTTATTCCATTCACTGCCGGGTCAGGGGAGGTGGCACAGCGCCCTCTCGTCCAGGACGTACTTGGCCCTGGGTCCGACCAGGTAGACCGGGGAGCGGCCGAAGAGGTCCAGGCGGTAGACCTCGTAGATCATCATGCTGTAGAAATCGCACTTGAGGGCCTGCAGGGCCTCGCTACCATCCATGCTCTCCAGCTTCTGCGCCTCCAGGGCCTCCGCGCGCTCCCTGAGCGCCTGGAGCCGGGCGATCCTCATGTTGAGCATCTCGATGGCCATGCGCCGGCTCATGACGCTCTGGAACGCCCTCATGATCCAGAGCTGGGCAGGGAATATGCCCAGGGACAGCAGTATGTCCACAGCACTGAAGTCCCCCAGCGAGGCCAGGAGGGTCAGGAATGTTATGCCCGGGAGCACCATGGCCCCTACGGCCAGTCCGAGCACCGAGGCAACCACCCCGATGGCCGCCATCTTGACCAGGGTGGAGGCTCCCCTCCCCCGGCCCTTGGCCACGCCCAGGCGCACCTTCCAGGCCCGGGCGATCCGGGTTATGCCCTGGGACTGGGGGCGGAGGGCGTTCACCAGCCCGTAGAAGGTAAGGATGAACACCACCTGGACGATGAGCAGGCGGGTCAGCCCGCTGGCCGCGGTGTAGTCGGTGAGAACGAAGTAGACCAGCAGCCCCATTCCCAGGCCGAGCATGAGGGTGAAGCTTGCGGTGAGCGGCACCATCCGCCCCAGGAACAGGGTGAGGGCGATCTCCACGGTCAGCTTCTTCTTTCCCAGCAGCTTCCTTCCCGAGGCCAGCCTCTCGCCCAGGCTCCTCTTGGGCCTGGTGGCGCCCTCCTTGCGGCCATTCTTGGCAGTGGTGCTGGGGATCAGCAGGAACAGGAAGTTCCACGAGTAGAGGAACAGGGCGGATATGAACCAGCTCCAGAGGGCCTTGGGATAGAACACGATGGCCGCGGCCGAGAGCACCATGAGCAGCAGCGGGATCAGAAGTCTTCGGTACTGGTGCCTGCACTCCCCCTTGGCCAGATGCAGCAGGTCATGCTGCCTGGCAAGCTCGTTGGATACCTCTAGCTCGAACGAGTACGTCCTGTCCTCCAGGGTAGGGGATGAAGGCAGCTCCATGGGCTATGCCTCCGAAAAACCTTCCTGTACATAAACTGAACCTCACGTTCCATCGTCCCCTCCTTCGACAGATAAGCTGATTAGGCTCCCGCTGCCTAGCTAAAGGCCATGGAATGGGTGAACGGGAACGTGGCCATAGGCAGCTGGGTGGACCACATCCGCCATCGATGGCAGGCCCGCAGCGGGATCGACGCCTGCATCGACGCCCGGGGGGTCTTCCGTCAGAGGTTCCTTTCCATCGGCAGGAGGCCGGACCCGGTCCGGGTGGCCAGGGCCGTGCAGCTGATCCATGTGCTCAACGGTGGCGGCTACAAGGTCCTGGTCCATTGCCATCACGGCCGGGACCGCTCCCCCTTCCTGGTGATGGCCTACCTGAGCGAGGAGCTGGGCATAGGCTATCAGGAGGCCTTCGAGCTGGTGCGCGAGGGCCGCCCCCGCGCCAAGTACCATCCCGATTGGGTGGAGGGGCTGCGAGGGACCTCCGGCGGCGGGCGAGCTCGCTCGGGGATGGAAAAGGATATCTAATCCGTGCTGGGATAGTTCCCCGGGTCTTAACTTGGGGAAGAAAGAGAAGATGGCCTCGGTCCTGCACCTGGTCGGGGGAAAACCGGAGAACGTGGAGAAGATCGTGGACGAGATCGACATGTTCTTTGACAACCTGAACGCCGACCTGGAGGATTGGAAGGTCTCCATGGAGGAGTTCCCGGACGGCACCAGGATATACGCTCGCTTCCAGGTGCTGATCAAGAAGTAGGTGTTCCCTTGGACGACGAGGCGGAGGAGAAACCCCGGGAGAGGGTGCTGATGTGCGCGGCGGACTGGAAGGATCCGGACTGCCGCACCATACTGGGCGAGTTCCACAAGGAGGGCCTCAGCTCGGAGATCCTGGAGGTGGACCAGGACCTGGAGGGCTTCGAGAAGGCCTGGGGGGACCAGGGTCCGGCCAAGTTCTACAGCGAGTACCACAAGGAGGGGGCGCCCTACCTGGACCAGGACGGGTTGAGCGACCACGTCCCCCTTCCGGCCGATCCCGAGCGCCCTGCCAGGCCCCGGACGGATACACTCCTGGACCGCAAGCTGGACATGGGGACGGTGGAGGTCATCTCCTACGCCCTCTTCCGCGCCATATTCGGTTACGGGGTCAACATCCCCCTGAGGCGCCCGGGGCTGGTGGACATGGACATCTCCGTCAAGGGCAGGGACATAAACATCAACTCCAACGAGTTCTTCTTCGCCGTACCGGACCTGGTGGTCTGGAGGATGATCTACTCCCATCAGGGCGTTCCCATCCTGGAGGTGGGCAGGGGGGTAAGGAACGGCATGAAGGTGCATCGGCTGCACGCCCTGAAGCTCTTCCTGTCCCTGTGGGCCCAGTCCCGCAAGGCCGCCAAGGCCAAGCGCAGGGCCAAGGAGCGGTCGTCCCCGGAGAGGGAGGTGCAGGGTTGACCCCCACTCGCGAGGACCAGAGGGATCACTTCCGCGATGTGCTGCGCTCCATCCACTTGATCATGGTCGAATCCTACAAGGTGAGGCAGGTTAAGGTCACCCCCCTGGGCTCGGAGGGATCCCGGCTCTCCATCCCCATCCGGGTGGACGGGACCGACCGCAACGGTTCGCCGGTGCGCTACTTCGCCAAGATCCTCGGCGGCAGCGACATCATGACCGAGAAGACCATCCAGTTCCTGAAGAACGTGTACCTGCAGCTGGAGGGCCGCCCGGCCCTGTTCAACTTCACCCG
>MVPZ01000103.1 GCA_002067045.1 Methanomassiliicoccales archaeon PtaB.Bin134
ACTGGTTGTTGCGGGGGTCGCCGCAGGCCACGGTCAGGATCTTGTCGTCCTGCCCCTTCTCGTCGCTCATCTCCAACACCCCGATGGGCCGGGCCTCGACCACGCAGCCAGGGAAGGTCGGCTCGCTGATGAGCACCATGGCGTCCAAAGGGTCCCCGTCCTCGTAGAAGGTCCTGGGTATCAGGCCGTAGGCCAGGGGGAACACCACGCTGGAGTGCAGGACGCGGTCCAGGAGCATGCAGTCGAACTCCTTGGAGACCTCGTACTTGTTCTTGCTGTCCTTGGGGGTCTCGATGATGACATTGATGATCTCAGGGGGGTTGCGTCCCGAGGGAACCTTCTTCCATAACGACATTTTTGCACTTTCCTATCAGGATTCGAACGTCTAGGCATACTTATTTCTTTTGTCTTGACACCTCGATTTGTACTGCTGGCGGTCATGAACGGATTGCCATAACGCCTTACCAGCCAGCTGGATGCATACTTAGAAATTAATATACGAATTAATGCATACGGCTAATCGATGGGAGAAGAGTTCATTCAAATAGTCTTGTTCCAGCTGTTCATGATAATCGTCTTGGTCGAGATGGCCAAGCTTATCTGTGAGAGGATCAAGGTGCCCACCGTGATTGGGGAGATCATGGTGGGGATAATCATAGCCAACACCTTCCTGATGGGCTTCCTGAGGCTGGAGGAGGACCCCGAGGTCTTCCAGGTGTTCAAGGAGCTGGGTGTCATATTCCTGCTCTTCACCGTGGGGTTGGAAACGCCTTTCAGCGCCATACGCAAGGTGGGAGGCACGGCCATGGCCGTGGCCATCCTGGGCGTAATAATACCGTTCATCGTGGGTTACGGGCTGATGGTCGGCCTCGGGTACCCCCAGCTGGAGGGCATGTTCATCGGGGCGGCCATGGTGGCCACCAGCGTGGGCATCACCGCCAGGGTGATCAAGGACATGAACCTGATGCACACCATCGAGTCCCGGGTGATCATCGGGGCGGCGGTGATCGACGACATACTGGGCATGATCGTGCTGGCCGTAGTTGTGGGGATCGCCAGCGGCGGCAGCCTGGACATACTTCAGGTGGGAGTGGTGTCCGTGGAGGCCATACTGTTCGTGCTGGCCATCATCTTCATCGGGTCCATTCTTATGCCCAAGGTGCTCAAGAAGAACGATGAGCGGAGGGAGAGGAAGGCCAAGGCCCAGGTGGTATGCACCGGTGACCGCAAGCGCAAGCTGATCGGCCCCCTGCCCCTGGCGCTGATAATCTGCTTCGCGCTGTCCTCTGTCTCCTCCATACTGGGACTGGCGGCCATCATCGGGGCCTTCCTGGCCGGGATGGCCTTCGCCGAGTTCAAGGACCGCTGGCCCTGTGAGGAGAAGATCGAGCCCATCTCCGAGTTCCTCACCCCGTTCTTCTTCGTGTTCGTGGGCATTGAGGTCGCCCTTTCCGAGTTCAGCTCCGTGATCGTGCTGGCCCTGGTGATCACCGGCCTGGCCGTGGCCACCAAGTTCCTCGGATGCGGCCTGGGCGCCAAGAAGCTTGGCGGCAAGTCCGCGGCCATCATCGGCGTGGGCATGGTGCCCAGGGGCGAGGTCGGCCTGATCGTGGCCAGCATCGGGCTGACCATGGGCATCGTGGAGGCCGGGCTCTACAACTCAGTGGTGTTCATGTCCCTGGCGACCACCCTGGTGGCCCCGCCCCTGCTGACCTACACCTTCCGGAGGAAGCTGGGCAAGAAGTGCGAGATCGTCCCGCCGGACCCGGACATCTGATGGATGCCGTAACACCGAGAGGCCTCCGTCTCTCCCTTTGATCATTTTTTTAAAACCAATGACCTCCGGACCCGATGGTCCAGGGGGCTGAACGATACCCAGAAAAATGAACTGCCGTCCCGCTCAGGTCGGGAACAGGGCGGTGGCAACAACGACCACGGCGATGGTCACCACGCACAGGGCGATGACCAGGTACGGGCTAAGCTTAAGGGCCTTCTCGTCCTCGTTGTCAAAGTACCTGATGAGGCCCGCCGCGGACTGGAAACCCCCGCTCTTGTTGTCCTTCGCCATATCGATCGGACCTGCTACCTGCTCAAGGATATAAAAATATTTAGTCCGCCTGAACCGGTCCTTCCGGCCGTCCCATGTGCGACAAACCTTTTAATGGGGAGGGGGCTTCACGGCTTGATAGCATGCATTGGGCAGACGTGATAGCTAAGACACTGATGGACAGGGGCGGCAAGCACCTGATCTCCACCGGCATCACCCCCTCCGGCTACATCCACGTGGGCAGCCTCAGGGAGTCCATAACCGCCAACGCCGTGTACAAGGCCCTGAAGGACCAGAAGGCGGACGCCGATTTCATCTACCTGGTGGATTCCTACGATCCCCTCAGGAAGCGCTACCCCTTCCTTCCGGAATGCTTCGAGAAGGAGGTCGGGAAGCCCATATGCTACATACCCTGCCCGGACGGCTGCCACGACAGCTACGCCGAGCACTTCATCACCCCCTTCCTGGACGCCATTGGGGAGCTGGGGATCAAGCCGCGCATCATCTGGACCCACAAGCTGTACGAGGAGGGCCAGTTCACCGAGATAGTCGACCTGGTGCTCCGGGAGCGGGCCAAGGTGGCCACGATACTCGGGGAGGTCACTGGCAGGAAGATGCCCGAGGACTTCTGGCCGTTCTCGGCGGAATGCCCGGAGTGCGGCATGTTCAGCGACAAGATACTGGGTTACGAGTTCCCCTTCGTTCATTTCCGCTGCCATTGCGGCTACGAGGGCGACGCGGACATAAGGAAGGGCCAGGGCAAGATGCCCTGGAGGGTGGAATGGCCCGCCAAGTGGAAGCTGTTCGGCGTCACCTGCGAGCCGTTCGGCAAGGACCACGCCGCCTCCGGGGGCTCCTACGACAGCGGCGTCCGCCTGTGCCGCGAGGTGTATGGCGTTGAACCTCCGCACCCCGTGCCCTATGAGTTCATACAGTTCAAGGGAAAGGGCCAGATGCACAAGTCCACAGGTAATGTGGTCACCGGCACCGACGCGCTGCTGATCACCCCCGCCCCGGTGCTGGCCTTCAGCGTCCTGCGCTACAACCCGGAGAGGCACATCGACTACGACCCCGGAATGGGCATACTGGACATCGTGGACGAGTTCGACAAGGTCGAGGCCCTCTACTTCAACGGGGGAGCGGACGAAAAGGAGAAGGACCTCCTGAGGGCCTACGAGATAGCCCAGCCCTCCCAGGTCCGCTCCAAGTTGCCGCTGCAGGTGCCATACCGACACCTGGTTAGCGTGGCCCAGATATCCGATTCCTTTGAGGGCGTGGTGGAGGTCCTGAAGCGCTCCATGAGCATCCCGGACATATCCACGGAGGACATGGAGGTGCTGGAGCAGAGGCTGGGCTGCGTTCGCCACTGGCTCAACGCCTTCGCCCCGGAGGAGGTGCTCTTCACCGTCAGCCCGGAAAGGCCGGAGGTGGAGCTATCGGAGGACGAGAGGGCCTACGCCGCCGAGCTGAGGGAGCGACTCTCGGTCACGGAATGGACCGGGGACCGCATACACGATGCCATCTATGAGACGGCCAAGGCCCGCGGGCTTCAGCCCAAGGCCTGCTTCCAGGCCCTGTACCGCCTGTTCATCGCCAGGCGTTCCGGGCCGCGCCTGGGCTTCTTCCTGTCCACCCTGGACAAGGAATTCGTGCTCAAGCGCCTGGCCGAGGCCTGAGGTTCCCAAGGTCTGAAACATCTTCCGCCTCGTTTCTTATACTCAGAACTGCAAGCTGAGGGCATGAAGCTAGGCATGGTCCTCTATTCCAACGATCCGGAGACGGTATATCAGGCGTTCAGGCTAGGCACATATGCTCTGGGGCAGGGGGACAGCGTCAACATGTTCCTGCTGGCCAAGGGCGTGGAGTGCGAGGACCTGGACAACGAGCAGTTCAACATCACCAAGGAGATCCAGAGCTTCCTGGACGCCGGAGGCAGAACGTACAGCTGCACCTCATGCATGAGGCTGAGGGTCAAGGGCGAGTCCCAGGCCTGCCCCCTGTCCAAGATGGCCGACCTCTATCGCATAATCGCCGAGAGCGACCGGGTCATCACCCTGTAGGCGCCCCTCACCTCTTCCTCATGGTGAAGAGGACTATGGCCAGACCAAGCCAGAGCAGGAAGGCCACCAGCAGGAAGATGGCGTTCCCCGGGTAAAGGTAATTGACCACCCAGATGGTCCCGAAGGCCATGAGCAGCGTGCCCCAGAACATCAGGAACATGCCGTCGCTCCTCTGCCTGCTGCTCAGCGTCCCCGCGCCCTGGCGGAATCCGATGAACAGGGCGAAGACGCCGCCCAGCAGCAGCATGGATGGAATGAAGAGCGTCCAGTCCCCGCTGGTCCAGGCGATCAGTATCGCCGCTGCGGTGGCTATGATCATATACGAGGCTGTGAGACTGGTGAGCGTTATCGAGGCCCTGTCGTTCATGCGCCTTCGGGTGTAGAAGGAAGGCTGGCCATATCAAACTTCGCCTGCGCTCATTCCCTGAGCAATTTCTCCGGACCCATACGGCAGTAGAAGGAGAACTTCAAACCCAGCTCGTCGGTCACCAGGCACACCGGGCAGTCGCAGGTCCTGGAGGGCATCTCGCATCCCTCGCTCCTTCCCAGGTAGCAGAAAAGCAGCTCCCTGTTCCGCAAGTTGCATTCGGTGTAGGTGGCGCAATCCGGGCAGCGGCACAGCTCGGTCATGCTCCGCACCCAGGCCTCATGCTCCTCGGGGGGCAGGGCGTTCAGCCTTCGTATCTCCGATTCGAAGCGTTCCATATCTATCTCCGCCATTACCATCGGGCGGAGGCACCATTAACTTTGGGGCTCAGCGCAGCACGCCCATGTTGGTGAGCTTCTCCGGCAGGTACTTGTCGGTGACGAAGTCCAAACCGTATTTGGCCAGGGCCTGCTGCTCGGCCTTCTTTCCCAGCTTGAGCATGGTCTCGATCTCGTCCCTCCAGTACTCATCGGCGAAGCGGGGGTCCTTCAGTTCCGCGTTCAGCGCCCGCACGTCCACGTCAGTGAGCTTGTCAGTGGGCAGCTTGTAGTTGGTGATGTCCGAGGCGGTTATGCCCACGAACTCCGCGGTCGGGGTGGCCAGGTACTCGGAGATGTGCGCGGTCTTGATGGCCCCGTAGGCCACGGAGGCGAAGATGCGGAAGCTCCAGGGGTCCCCGTCGGTGAACACCACCACTGGTAGCTTCATCTCTTCGTTCAGCCGCTTGATGAAGCGGCGGGTGGAACGGGCCGGCTGCCCTTTCAGATGCACCAGTATGGCGTTGTACTTCTCGTCGAAGCCGTTCTCCACCAGCCTGTCGAACATACCGCCGGTCTCTATGGCGATGACGAACTTGGCGTTGGTGCTCAGCATCTGCACCTTCTCCCTCTCCACGTTGTTGGGGATGCCGTAACCGGAATCGCCCACGTCGTCGCGGCAATTGATCCTCTTCTGGCGGCCCTTGCGGTCCATTTCGGTTATGGTAAGGTCGCCGATGATGCTGGCCCCGTTCTCCTCCGCCCGAAGCTTGAGGTCCTCGCGCATGCAGGCGGTGACGATCTCCAGGTCCTCGGCCAATAGATTGCTCTCGTCCTGTGAGGAGAACTTGGCCTTCTCCCAGCCCTCGGAGATGTAGTACATCTCCCTGAGGGTGGAGGACTTGCCGGTGGCGATCATGTCCTCGATGAACTCCAGCACGTGCATGGTGCGCAGCAGCATCAGCGCCCCGTTCACCTTCTTGGCCGAACGGGCCCCGGTGGCCTTGCCGTACTTGAAGACCCCGTGCTTGGGATCGAAGCGTATGTTGCCCTTGGTCCTCAGGGGCAGGGTCATCTTCGGTATCTTGCCGCTGTCTATCTGGTCGTATATGGATTGGGCGATGTCCGTAAGGGCGCGCACCGCCTTGTTCTCATCCTCAGTCATCGTTAAGCGCCTCCGTGGACTCGTCGTAGTCGACCTCGTCCTCCTCCTCTTCCTGGACCGGGGGCTCCAGGCTCTCGGTCACCTGCAGCCCCTTGAGGTCCCAATCGCCCGGCAGCGGTTCGGCCCCGATGATGAACACCGGGTTGATGCCCGAGGCGTAGATCTCGTTCTCGTCGTAATCGTCCTTGTTCAGACCCTTAAGGTGGAACATCAGGTCCAGGCGGTCGGTGGAGGCGATCTTGGGCAGCTCCCAGGAGGCCTTCCCGTCCTCCCGCACCTCGGTGGGGAAGAACTGCAGCCCCTGGTAGTCGAAGGCCCCGGGGGGCAGCACCATGTGCAGGTTGAAGCGCTGGGCCTGGGGGGTGTAGTTGTAGATGGACACCCGCACCTTGTGCCTGCCCTTCTCGAAGGTCACGGTATCGTCGACCCACACCACGTTCATTATCTTGGTGATGCTTCCGGAGAGCTTGGGGACCGGCTTGCCCACGATCTTGGCGCTCTTCTGGGCGATGAGCGGCAGGATCTCCTGCACGATCTCGAACTTCACCCGGGTCTTGCTCTTGGTCTCCCGCTTGTTCAGGTGGGTCTTGAGCGATCGCCCGCATATCTTCAGGGCCAGCTCGATCTCCGCCTGCACCTCCGGGAGGTTGGCGATGGCCTCCTTGGCCTCGGAGGTGAAGGGCACCTTGGTGGAGGCCACATGCACCATGATTATGGCCGGTCCGAAGGGGATCCCGGAACCGCCGCGCTGCTCCAGCCCGTAGCGCCTCCAGTCGGTGTTCTCGATGGCCTTGGTGATCACGCAGGCTCCCTGCTGGTACAGCAGTGGAACGCGGTTGGCGAAGCGTAGGATCTGCACGGTCTGGTCCTTCGGAAGCCCTCCTCCGTACACGATTCCCACCTCCACTAGGAATGGGTTCCCGGAATGCACCTTGGGGTCCCTGGTCACCGGGGGGGCGTAGAACTCCGGGCGTACCTCGTCCAGCACGTTGCGCAGACCCTTCTTGATCAGCTGGGAGCCTATGGGCGAAAGGCAATCCGTCGGTGGGGCCATGATCTTGACCTCCCCGATGGCTGCAAGCAGCCGCTTGTGATCCTCCAGGGACAGCTTGGCCGGGTTGAGCTCCATGTTCAACCCGGCCTTGTCGGTTATCTCCTTGGCCAGGCGGTCGCTTATGCGCGAGAAGTCCAGCTGCAGGAACTTGCCCAGGGTCTTGTTCCGGGTGTCCTTGGCCATGTTCATCAGCGTACCCAGCTCCAGGCCCTGAGGGTGCGGCTTGATCTCCTTGGTGGCCGGGGGCATCTTGTCCGTGGCCCGCTCGAAGGTGGTCCTGCGCCCGTCAGGGTCGGTGAAGGTGATGCGCGCATGCGGGTTCACTATCGCCGTCTGGCGGAGGTACTCCATGACCGACTGCTTGCCGCTGACGTATCGTCCGTTGATATGGTAGGTGATCCTGGTCCCCTGCTCCTTGCCGTCCCAGACGAAGGGGTCCTCCTTGAGCACGTCGGGCATGTTCTTCTTGGTGTTGACCATGATGTCCATGCGCCAGGCCACGTCCTCCTTCCCGGTCTTGGATACCACCGTGGCCGGCTTTCCGGTGGTGATCTGCCCGTACATCACCGTGGCGGAGATGCCGATGCCCTGCTGCCCCCTGGACTGCCGGACGGCGTGGAACCGGGAGCCGTACAGCAGCCGGCCGAAGACGTTGGGGATCATCTTCTTCACGATGCCCGGGCCGTTGTCCTCCACGGTCACCCGGAACTCATCCTTGTCCACCCTCTCCACGGTCACCGCAATTTCCGGGAGTATGTTGGCCTCCTCGCAGGCGTCCAGGGAGTTGTCCACGGCCTCCTTTATACCCATGATGAGCGACTTCACCTGGGAGTCGAATCCCAGGATGTGGCGGTTGCGCTCAAAGAACTCGGAGACGGAGATCTCCTTCTGCTTCTTGGCTAGCTCATCAGCTACTGAGGCCATGACATTGATCCCTTCCTGGAAAAGACGATATGCATCCCGGGGCGGATATCCCCGGGAGCGGTAAAAAGGTTTTCCGCGCTCAGAGCTTCTTCCCGCAGTTCCAGCACTTGGTGTCCGTCTTCAGGAGCTTGGCCGAGCACTGTGGGCACTTGAGGTCCTCATCGTCGAACTTCTCCCCGCAGCCCGGGCACTTGTCGGCATCCGCAGGGACCTCCGCCCCGCACTCGGAGCAGACGAACTTCTCGTCCCTGACCTTCCTCTCCTTGGTCTGGGCCCTCTTCTGCTCCATCTCGAAGATCTTCTTCTTGGAGCGGTCCATCCACCAGGTAAGCAGGATCAGGATATAGAACAGCACGGCCATGCTGTAGAAGGAGTACACAGTACCGGAGATCAGAGAGTTGGAGAGCACCTCGCCCAGGTCCGCGTTCACCGGCCCGAAGCCCTGCTCGGTGGTGATCCAGTTCGTCCCGTTGAAGGTGCCGAACTGGTAGTAGTAGATGCCCTTCTCCATGCCGGTGAGGGTGACCGTGTACGCCGCTACCAGGCCAGAGCTGAGGGCCTGGTTGAAAGCCATGGTCACATTGGGGTTCTCCCCGGTGCCCCAGTTGTTGAGCAGCAGCAGGCGGACGTTGGAGCTGTTGGAGCCGGAGGTAAGGTATACAGTGAACTGGAAGGCGTCCCCGGGCTCGCCATGGGAGGGAGAGACGATACCGCCGATGAGCAGGTTGTCCTCGGAGCTTAGCTCCACCGGTTCGTAGTCGTCGACCGTCTTGTACAGCGCACCACCCAGGGCCAGGCCCACCACCAGGAAGAGCGCCAGTCCGAATATGGCCAGCTTCTTGCGGTCCCTCAGTCCGAAATAGGTGGGGATGTAATAGGCCACAAGGGCCACGATCATGGGCAGGAGGCAGAGCATCTGGGACACCCAGAGGTGGGTGACCAGGGTAAGGAGGACGCACGCCGCCAACGTCAGGACCAGCCCTATCGGGATGGCGTTCTTGGATTGGCGCACCCCCTTCATCATATCATTGATTTGGTCGACGAAGGACATCAATCGGCCATAATTATAGTATCTTTAAACCCTTTCGTTCAGACAGGGGGCGATAGGATCGGCGATGGAAGGCTGGCGGTGGTGGCCCTGGGCGGGAACGCCATACTCAAGGCCGGGGAGGAGGCCAGCGAGGAGGTGCAGCTGGCCAACCTTCAATACGCCTTCTACAGGCTGCTGCCCCTGCTGGAAGGCTTTCCGAGGATGGTGCTGACGCATGGCAACGGCCCCCAGGTCGGTAACATCCTGCTGCGCAACGAGCTGTGCCAGGCGGACGTGCCATCCATGCCCCTGGACGTCTGCGTGGCCGAGTCCCAGGGGCAGATAGCCTATCTGGCCGCCCAGGCCTGGGACCGGGCCTGCCGCCGGAGGGGGCTGAACATCCCCCTGCTCCCGGTGATCACCCGGACGGTGGTCTCCCGGGACGATCCCAGCTTCCAGTCCCCCACCAAGCCCATAGGTCCTTACTATGACCGGGGGAAGGCCGAGGTGCTCTCCCGGGAGAAGGGCTGGATATTCAGGGAGGACCGCAAGCGCGGGGGGCTGCGCAGGGTGGTGCCCTCCCCGGACGTCCTGAGCATAGCCGAGGAGGAGCGGCTGAGGGCGCTGTGCCTGTCCCTGGCCCCTCCGTTCGCGCTGCTGTGCGGCGGTGGCGGGGGAGTGCCGGTCATAGCCGACAATGCCGGGTTCTCCGGGGTGGAAGCGGTGGTGGACAAGGACCTGGCATCGGCCAGATTGGCCCAGGTCCTCGATGCCGATATTTTAATAATGGTGACCGATGTTGAGGCGGTCTATCTAGATTACGCGAGCGAGAGCCCGCGCCCCCTGAAGAAGGTGAGCGCGTCCGAACTGCGGTGCCATTTCCAAGAGGGGCAGTTCCCCCCGGGGAGCATGGGTCCCAAGGTCGAGGCGGCAATTAGGTTCGTGGAGACCTCCGGAAGGAGGGCGGTCATAACCTCGGCCGACAGATTGATGGACGCACTGGAAGGGAACGCGGGAACCACCGTGGAGTGAGGATCAAGCAAGATGGCCCTGACCATAGATGAGCAGATCAAGGCGATCCAGGAAGAGATCGACAAGACGCAGAAGAATAAGGCCACCGAATACCACATAGGAAAGCTCAAGGCCAAGATGGCCAAGCTGCGCGACGATGTGGAGAAGAGGAGGGCCTCCAGCGGAGGCCCTGCCAAGGGGTACTCCGTCAAGAAGAGCGGCAATGCCACAGTGGCCCTGGTCGGTTTTCCGAGCGTGGGAAAGTCCACCCTGCTGAACACCCTGACCGGGGCCAGGAGCGAGGTGGGGGCCTACGACTTCACCACCCTGGACGTGGTCCCGGGGGCCTACGAGTACATGGGGGCCAAGATACAGGTCCTGGACATGCCCGGTCTGATCCGCGACGCCTCCAAGGGCAAGGGCCGGGGCAGGGAGGTCATCTCCGTGGTGCGCTCGTCCGACCTCATACTCTTCGTATTGGACTTCTACGACACCAACCTGCAGGTGCTCATGCGCGAGCTGGAGAACGCCGGCATGCGCATCAACACCCATCCTCCCGATGTGGTCATCACCAAGAAGGAGATCGGGGGCATCGACATCAAGACCACGGTCAAGCTCACCAAGCTGGACATGGACCTGGCCAAGGCCATGATCATGGAGTTCGGGCTGGTGAACGCGGACGTGGTCATACGTGAGGACATCGACCAGGATCAGCTGGTGGACGTGCTCGCCGGGAATAGGGTCTACATAAACGCCGTGCTGGCCATAAACAAGATCGATATCTCGGACGCGGAGTACCTCAAGGAGGTCCGGAAGAAGTTCAAGCACTGGGACCCTGTGTTCATCTCCGCGGTCAAGAACATCGGCATAGACGAGCTGAAGGCCAAGATATTCGACAGGCTCGAGCTCATCCGCGTGTACATGAAGAAGCAGGGCGAGGAGGCGGACATGGATGTCCCCCTCATCACCAAGAACGGGGCCACGGTCGGCGATGTCTGTGACTCCCTGCACCGCATCTTCCGGCAGAACTTCCGGTACGCCCTGATCTGGGGCAAGAGCGCCCGCTTCCCCGGGCAGATGGTGGGCCTGGAGCACAGGCTCGCCGATGGCGATGTTCTCTCGGTTATCATCCGCCGCACCGGGGAGTGAATAGGCAACGATTATACGCCCGGCAGCGAATCCCTTGGCGATCATCATGAAAGGCATGTCCACCCGCTCCGTCCACGACGGCGACCGTTCACTGTACTACGAGGGGGCCATCAACACCCCCATCTTTCAGAGCAGCACATTCGCCTTCCCCACCGAGGACGCCCGCACCTGGGAGGGCGAGGTGCCCGAGGGATCCTACATATACACCCGCTTCAGCAACCCTACGGTCAGGGCGGTGGAGGAGAAGCTGGCCTCCCTGGAGGGCGGGGAGGACGCCCTGGCCTTCTCCTCGGGCATGGGGGCGATATCAACGGCCCTGCTGGCTTTCCTGCAGAAGGGTGACCGCCTGGTCGCCATGCAGGACCTGTACGGGGGAACCTACGGGCTGCTGAGGAACGAGCTTCCGAGGCTGGGGGTGGACGTGCACTTCGTCCCCACCACCGACCCGGGCGAGCTGTGCGCGGCCATCGACGGTCGCACCAGGGTGCTGTACCTGGAGAGCCCCACCAATCCCCTTCTCAAGTTAATCGATATCCGGGAGGTCTGCCGCCAGGCCCACGAGAGGGGGTGCCTGGTGATGATCGACAACACCTTCGCCACCCCCGTGCTGCAGAGGCCCCTGGAGATGGGGGTGGACGTGGTGCTGCACAGCGCCACGAAGTACCTGAACGGGCATTCAGACGTGCTCGCCGGCTTCGCGGTGGGCAGGAAGCAGCACATGGCCATGGTGCATCAGAAGCGCAAGCTGTTCGGGGCCATACTCGACCCGCTTCCGGCCTATCTCCTGGGAAGGGGGATGAGGACCCTGGACCTGAGGGTGCGCCGGCACGAATCCAACGCCATGGCCGTGGCCAGGTACCTGGAGTCACATCCATGCGTATCCAAGTGCATCTACCCCGGGCTGCCCTCGCATCCGGACCACGAACTGGCCAGGAGGCAGATGGACGGCTTCGGGGGTATGGTGACCTTCGAGGTCAAAGGCGGAAGGGAGGCTGCGGAGAGGGCCATGCGCCGCTTCCAGATAATCGCCAAGGCCGCCAGCCTCGGGGGAGTGGAATCACTGGCCAGCATGCCCCTGAACACCTCACACACCTCCTACGGCAGGGAGGAGCGCCAAAAGCTGGGCATCGGTGACGGGATGATACGCCTGTCCGTGGGCATCGAGGACCCCGAGGACCTCTGCCAGGACCTGGACCAGGCCCTGCGCTAGTCCAGGATGGCCTGCACGAAGACCTCCGAGGAGAGCCCCCATTCGCGCACCAGGGCCTCGGCCTCCTCCAGGCAGTCGAAGGGCACCAGCAGCATGACCACGTCCCCGCGGTAGGCGAAGCTCATGGCCCGCTGGAACATGCTGTCGTCCTGGTCCAGAGACTCGCACAGCCAGATCTCACCGACCAGCCGGCGCCCGTCCCCGCGTACCGCCACGATGTCCGGGACATGCTCCTCAAAGCCCTCCGGGCGTTGCGGAAACGTCTCAAGGTTCACCTGAAGGTCCCGGAACCCCTTGCGGTCCAGGTCGTCGGCCCAGGCCTGGAGCAGCCTCTCCCTCCTCCTAGCCGATTCCTCGTCCAAGAACACCTCCATGCCATGGAGCCAGGGGGGATTTATTGCTTGCGCTCCTCCCATTCTCGCAATGTTTATAATCGGCGGCTCCATCTCAAGCCACATGATCCAAAGGCCCCGGGGGACCAGGGATTTCGGCCCGGAGGAGATGGAGGTGCGCAGGCACTTCGAGCAGATGATGCGCCAGGAGGCCATCCTGCACGGCTTCCGCGAGATAGCCACGCCCATCTTCGAGCACACCGAGCTGTTCACCCTGAAATCCGGTCCAGGGGTGGTGGAGGAGATATACGCCTTCCAGGACAAGGGAGGGCGGGAGATCTGCCTGAGGCCCGAGCTCACCGCCTCGGTGATGCGCTTCTTCATCAGCGACCTGGCCAACATGCCCCGGCCGCTCAAGATGTTCTACTTCGGGCAGTGCTTCCGCTACGAGCGCCCGCAGGCCGGGCGCTACCGGGAGTTCTTTCAGTTCGGGGCGGAGGTCATCGGCAACCCCACCCCGGAGACGGACGCGGAGGTCATCGGCCTGGCCGCGGCCATCCTGGAGCGCACGGGCCTGAAGGACTACCGCATCCGCGTGGGGCACATCGGCATACTCAGGGAGATGCTGGCCCAGGCCGGGGTGCAGGGAGATGCCGCTTTGCCGATCCTGCAGAAGCTGGACAAGAAGGCCTATCCGGAGGCCGAGGAGCTGATGCGACAGGCGGGGATATCCGCCGAGATGGGGAACGAGCTGATCGAGATCACCAAGGTCACCGGGCCGGTGTCCATACTGGACTCGCGGGAGGGGCCGGCGGCCGACTACATACGCCAGGTATGCGACATCCTGGTGGCCATGGGCTTCAGCAATCTGAGCGTGGACCTGGGCGTGGTGCGCGGCCTGGCGTACTACACCGGCATGGTCTTCGAGGTGGACGCACCCAAGCTGGGGGCGGAGAAGCAGATATGCGGCGGGGGTTCGTACTCCCTCTCGGAGCTCTTCGGCGGGGAGAAGGTGTTCTCCTCCGGCTTCGCCATAGGATTCGACCGCACCCTGCTGGCCCTGCAGACCGAGGGCGTGGAGTTCGTTTCCTCCGGACCCGTCGCGTACGTAGTGCCAGTAGGGGAGGCAGCCCGCTCCAAGGCCTTCGGGCTGGTTTCGGCGTTACGCCGTGCCGGCGTCCCCGCAGAGGTGGACATCATGCGCCGCGGGCCGGGCAAGAGCCTGAAGCACGCATCATCGCTGAAGGCCCGTTTCGCGCTGATAATCGGGGACAAGGAGCTGGAGTCCGACTCGGTGACCCTCAGGGACATGGACAGCGGGGAGCAGACCATGGTCCGCATGGAGGATGTGGTGGGAAGGCTCAGAGGTTGAAGGGCTCAGGGACCGGAAGATGTGGGGGATCACAAGGGAGTTGAATATAGGAGGAAAATCGCCTCCGGCCCCTGTAGCCTAGAACCCTCCAAAATGCTTTTTGTATTTAATGATTTGCTTGCTTCGCAAATATTGAACCGAACCTTCGTCATCTACGAAGCTTTCTCGCCAGGGACTGCTGGTCCAGGGTCCAGTTGACCATGGCGTCGGCCTTGACGATCATCTCGTGCTCCCGGCGCACGTGGTTCACCTTGGCGCTGGTGAAGCCGGTCAACATGTCCAAGGCCTCCCTGTACAGCGGCGCGAGGTTGGCGGCCTTGACCCGGTACTGCCCCTTTAGCTGCTTGATGACCAGCTCGGAGTCCATGAAGACCTCCACCTCTGCGGCCCCCCGGCCCTGAAGGTCCCTGAGGCCGGCCAGCAGGCCACGGTACTCGGCCTCGTTGTTGGTCATCACCCCCAGGTAGTTCGAGCCGGAGCTGACCTCCCGGCCCTCCTGGTCGCAAACGATGTAGGCGTAGGCCGAATCGCCGGGGTTGCCCCTCGATCCTCCATCGCTGTAGAGGCGGAACTTCATGGCTGGGAATACGCGCTCGGATATTTATCCCACCCCCTATGCGAAACCTTGACATTATGCCAAAATATACCCCACATCGCCGGACCACGGCAAGGACGTCGAAAGCATGGACCGAGAGACCATTGCCCGGGTGGCCAAGGTGGCCAGGCTCGCACTCAGCGAGGAGGAGATGGAGAGATACGCCAAGGACCTGGACGACATCCTGAATAGCTTCTCCGTCCTGGACGAGGCACCCATGAGCGAGGCGTACACCTTCAACCCCATACCGGTGGTGGACGTGCTGCGCGAGGACGAGCCGGCCCAGGACATCGATCCCCAGCTGCTGCGCTCGCAGATGGAGGCCTACGAGGATTTCGTCAGGGGGCCCCGATTGTCGTGAACTCCCCTGAAGTGCTTGAGCTCATCCGCCACGCCCAGCAGCGCCACCGCGCCTTCACCGAGACCGTGGATGCGATCGAGGCCGGCGGTTTCCTCTTCTCCGCCAAGGACAACCTGTGCGCTTTGGGTTTCCAGGCCAGGGCCGGATCTGCGGTGCTGGACGGCTACCGCCCTCCGTTCGACGCCACGGCGGTGCATCGGCTGAGGTCTGCCGGAGGACAGCTGGTGGGTAAGACCACCATGGACGAGTTCGGCTTCGGCACATTCAGCACCAACTCCGCGCATGGCGTGCCGCTCAACCCCTTCGACCTGGAGCGCAGCTGCGGCGGGTCCTCCGGCGGCGCGGGAGCGGCGGCCTGCCTGATCCCCGGGCACATAGCACTGGGGGTCTCCACCGGAGGTTCCATCTCCGGTCCGGCGTCCTTCTGCGGGGTGGTGGGGCTGACCCCCACCTACGGCCGGGTGTCCCGCTATGGCCTGATCGATTACGGCAATTCCCTGGACAAGGTGGGGCTGCTGGCGCGCTCCGCGTCCCTGGTCTCCGAGCACCTCCGCACCATCGCCGGCCCCGATCCCAAGGACCCCACCTCCTGCGCCCAGCCTCCGCTCCCGGGAAGGGGGAGGATGCCCACATCGCTGGCCGTTCCCTCCGAGGCCCTGGCCAACCTGGACCCCCGGGTGCGGGATGGCTTCCAGGCCGCGGTGTCCAGGCTGAGGGGCATGGGCATTGAGGTCACCGAGGTGTCCATGCCCTCCCTGCGCTTCGCCCTTCCGGCCTATTACATACTGGCCACTTCTGAAGCGTCCACCAATCTGGCCCGCTACTGCGGCATGCGCTTCGGGCGCAGGGAGGAGGAGCTGAACCAGCACTTCAACGACTTCTTCACCGGCATCCGTTCCGAAAGCTTCGGGGACGAGGCCAAGAGGCGCATCCTGCTGGGGACTTTCTGCCGCATGGTGGGCTTCCGCTCCCGCTACTACCTGAAGTCCCTGGCAGTGCGCCAGATGCTCATTGACGAGTACCGGGGGGTGTTCCAGGAGCACGACGCCGTGCTCACCCCCACCATGCCATTCCCCGCCCCCCGTTTCGAGGAGATCGGCCGCATGAGGCCATTGGAGATGTACGGGGCGGACTTCCTGACCGTGCCGCCGAACCTGACAGGCATGCCGCACATCTCCGTCCCCTGCCACTACGCGGACGGGCTTCCGGTCGGCATGCAGCTCGTGGCCGACCACTGGAAGGAGCTGGACCTCCTGGAGGCCGCCCAGGTCTGGGAGACGGCGTTCCCGTATCGCTTCCCGGAGGTGGTACTGTGAAGATCGGCCTGGAGATGCACTTCCAGCTGCCCACCCGCTCCAAGCTGTTCTGCTCCTGCCCCACGGCTCCCGCGGAACCCAACCACAACGTATGCCCGGTGTGCCTGGGCTATCCCGGTTCGCGCCCCTCGCTGAACCGCCGGGCGCTGGAGGTGGGGCTGACCATAGCCCGCTTCATGGACTGCAAGATCGAGGAGAGGGTGTGGTTCTCCCGCAAGACCTACTTCTACCCGGACCTGCCCAAGAACTTCCAGATAACCCAGTACGAATCGCCGCTTGGCACTAACGGTCAATTCGAGCTGAACGGCCGGCGCATAGGCATCTGGCGGGTGCACCTGGAGGAGGATCCAGGGCGCATACGCCGGGTGGGCCGCTCCGGCGAGGAGATAGCCTTCGTGGACTACAACCGCTCCGGGATCCCCTTGGTGGAGATAGTCACCGCTCCCGACCTCACCTCCCCGGAGGAGGCCAGGGCCTTCATCGACCAGCTGGTCACCGAGCTGCGCTCGCTGTGCGGCCTGGAGGCCCAGGACGAGCAGACCGTGCGCGTGGACGCCAACATCTCCGTGGGCGAGGAGAGGGTGGAGGTCAAGAACGTGCAGGGGCTGAGGAACCTGGAGCGGGCCCTGCGCTTCGAGGCCAGCCGGCAGTCCAAGCTGCTGGCCGCGGGCAAGAAGGTGGTGCGCGAGACCAGGCGCTACGACGAGGAACGCAAGGTCACCAGCTCCGCCAGGGAGAAGGAGACCGAGGAGGATTACGGGTACATCGGCGAGCCGGACCTGGGGGAGTTCCACATCGGGGAGATGGCCAGGAACCTGGACCTCAGGGAGACCCCCCTGGCCCGGGCCAGGAGATTGGTGGCCGCGCACGGCATCGGGGAAGCCACCGCGAAACAGATGGTCCTCACCTCCTCCTCGCTCACCGACCTGTTCGAGGAGCTGTGCCGCCATGTTCCCCCGGAGAAGGCCGTGGGCTGGACCCTGGGGGCCATATCGGCCAACTGGTCCGTGCTGCAGGACCCCCTGGGCTGGCCCGACCTCGCGGCCATCGTCAAGGACGAGCACGAGGGCAGGATCAACGACAACGAGGCCAAGCGCAGGATACTGTCTTTGGCCGGGGTGGCACAGGAGGAGGCCGCGGAGGGCGGGGATGACCTGGTCAAGCTCATCTCGGATTTCATCGAGGCCCACCCAGAGGTCCTGGCCGATTACCGAAAGAACGCCAAGGCCGCCAACACCGTGATCGGCCACGTCATGAAGGAGAGCAAGGGCCGGTATTCCTCGAAGGAAGTGGTGGAAGAGGTCAGAAGGGAATTGGAGAAAAGGGTTTAGAGCTCCTCGTCCTCGTCGGCCAGGCAGAGCAGCTGCAGTTCGGAGAGCTTGCTCTCCTCCACCTTGGTCGGCGCTCCGTCCACCAGCGACTGGAACTTCTTGTTCTTGGGGAAGGCGATGACGTCGCGGATGCTCTCGCAGCCCAGCAGCATGGCGCACAGGCGGTCCATGCCCATGCCGATGCCCCCGTGCGGCGGGGCCCCGAACTCCAGGGCCTCCAGGAAGAAGTCGAACTCCCTCTGGACGGTGGCCTCGTCCATGCCCAGGATGCCGAAGACCTTGCGCTGCATCTCCGGATCGTGGTTCCTCATGGAACCCGAGCCGATCTCGCTGCCGTCGAACACCAGGTCATAGGAGTGGCCCATGGCCAGGCTGCATTCCTTTCCCTCGGGTATCTGGTCCCCCACCGGCCTGACGAAGGGGTGGTGGAATGAGGTCAGCCCGCCGGTGGCGGGGTCCTTCTGGAACAGCGGGCAGGACACCAGCCACACGAACTGGTGGCCCTTGCCCTCCAGCAGGTCCAGGTCCTTGGCAAGCTTCAGGCGCAGCTGCCCTCCGGCCTTGAGCGTGGCCTCCCGGGGCCCGGCCAGGAACAGGAGAAGGTCCCCAAGCTCGGCCTTGGTGCGCTCGGCGATGGCCGCGCGCACCTCCTCCGGGAAGTACTTCACTATGTTGGAGCTGAGCCCCTCGGGGGTCATGCGCATCCAGGTCAGGCCGCCCATGCCCTGGGACTTGGCCCATTCGATGAGGCGGTCCACCTGCTTGCGGCCCACCGACCCGTCGGGGTCCTGCTCCTTTATCAGGGAGGCCTTCAGGTTCACGCAGGTGACCATGCCCCCCTTGGCCAGTATCCTCTGGAATATCTCGTACGGAGCCCCCAGGACCAGGTCGGTGACCTCCTCCATCTCCAGTCCGAAACGGACGTCGGGAGCGTCGGTGCCGTACTTGGCCAGGGCGTCCTTCAGCGCGATGCGCGGGAACGGGATGCTCAGCTCCTGCCCCAGGACCTCCCTCCAGACATGGGCGTACATGCCCTCTATCATGGACAGGATGTCCTCCATCTCCACGAAGGACATCTCCAGGTCCAGCTGGGTGAACTCCGGCTGACGGTCGGCCCGGCTGTCCTCGTCCCGGAAGCAGCGGGCGATCTGGAAGTAGCGCTCCACCCCGCCGACCATCAGCATCTGCTTGTAGAGCTGCGGCGACTGAGGCAGGGCGTAGAACTGCCCGGGCATGGTCCGGGAAGGCACCAGGAAGTCCCTGGCGCCCTCGCGAGAGCTGCGGGTGAGCATTGGGGTCTCAACCTCCATGAACCCCTGCGATTCCAGGTAGCGGCGGGCGCTGGAGATCAATCTGGAACGGAACATCAGGTTGGCGTTCATCTCCCTGCGCCGGAGGTCCAGGTAGCGGTATCTCAGCCTGAGGTCCTCCCCGGGCAGCATGGAGTTCTTCTGCTCCGCCACCTCGAAGGGTATGGGCTTGGAGCGGCTGAGCACCTCGGCCTCCTGGATCAGGACCTCGATCTCCCCGGTGGGGTTCCTCGCGTCAGTGGTCCCCTCGACCCTGTCCCGCACCACTCCGGTGACCGAGATCACGTACTCACGGCCAATATTATTGAGGACGGTCTCCAACCGGTCCAAGTCCCCGCTGTTGGAGGCCTCAGGGTCGAACACCGCCTGGGTGCTCCCATGGGAGTCTGCGACATCGTAGAAAAGCACTCCCCCATGGTCCCTGTAGAACCTTACCCAACCGGCGAGGGTCACTCTTTTGCCAAGGTCCCCTTTAGTCAGTTGTCCGCAATGGTGTGTCCTCAACATTTCCATTCCTCTGGTTGGATATGGTCGGTAAGGCGGAGTAACGTACAATCCCTATTAAACCCTTATCTAGTCAGATATGAGCATTTTGCCCAATTGTGGCAACTATATGGGTGGTGATGATGCAAAGTGTCAAGATATAAATAGGAAGGTGGACGGATTGTTGGTGTCCGAACCTCATTTCTGCTCTTCGGGGCTGAAATCGGGCAGGAAGTTGAACGGGTCCTTGATCACGTTCAGTATGACGTAGGTGTTGGTCTTCTTGACCCCCTTTATGGTGAGCATGGACTTGACCACCTGGCTGAACTCCTCCCTGGACCGGCAGGCCACCCAGGCTATGGAGTCGCACTCACCGGTCACGTCCAGCACGGCCACCACGTTCTTGAGCTCCTTGATGCTCTTCTGAACGCCCATGAGGTCCCCCTCGACATAGATGTGAACGATGGCCATGAACTCGTAGCCCAGCTTCATGTAGTCCACGTTGGCGCGGTAGCCGCGGATGACGTTGTTCGATTCCAGGTTCCTGACCCTCTGGATCAGGGTGGTGGGGTGTATCCCCAGCCTCTTGGCTATGGCCCTGGACGAACCCTGGCTGGAAGTGCAAAGCTCCTCGATGATCCTCTTGTCCAATTCATCTAGCATGTCTAACGACCCGCCATCCTCTTGACGTATCTACGCCTAGATATATGTCTTTTAACGTATTAAACGGGGTGAGCAAACGTCTAACGGCCTCGTTCGTCCGGAAGCGTGGACTATTTACGGGACACGGTCCATCCACCGGCCATGACCGAGAGGCTGTTTGAGATGGATCCCTACCTCAGCGAGTTCACCGCCACCGTGCTCAAGGTGGAGGGGGACTGGGTGACCCTGGACCGCACCGCCTTCTATCCTGGAGGCGGCGGTCAGGAGAAGGACCATGGAACGCTGGACGGTCTCGAGGTACGGGACCTCAGGGGAAAGGAGGACATAGCCCACCAGGTCCCAGGGAACACTTTCTCGGCCGGGCAGAAGGTCACCGGAAGATTGGATTGGGACCGCCGTTTCCTACTCATGCGCGCACACACCGGGGAGCACCTGCTGTTCTCCGCCCTTTCCAAGCGCACGGAGATGGAGCTGGTCAAGATCTCCCTGGGCCTGGAGAGGAAGGGGCTCATCGTCAAGGGCGCCCTGGACTGGGAGGTGGTCAGGGAGGCGGTGCGGGAGGTGAACTCCATAGTAGCCGCAGGCGCCCCGGTGAGATGCGAGCTGGTGGACCGGGACTCCCTGGGAGAGGGTGGCCCACGGGTCAAGCTGGACCGCATTGCCGCACAGAAGGTCAGGGTGGTCAGCATCGGGGAGCACGACCAGGCCGCCTGCGCCGGCGTCCATCTCCATGACGCTTCCGAGATCGGCATGCTGCTGGTCACCAAGTTCACCTCCGCCAGGCCTGCAGGCGACTGGGAGATCGAGTTCATGGTGGGTCCGGAGGCGGTGCAGGCCGCGGTCGACATGTCCGTGCGCTCGCTGATGCTGGCGGAGAGGATGGGCGCCCTGCCTCAGGATTCCCTGACAGCCTTCGACAACCGGGAAACGGAGCTCATCCGAAGCAGGGAGGCCCTGAAAACGTATGGCAGGATGGCACTGTCCTCGCTGGAACCCGTTCGGATCGGGGGAATGAAGCTATACAGCGGGGCCTTCCCCGGCCTGGACCGCAAGCTGCTCATGGAGAGGGCCACCGAGCTGGCCTCACAGGGCGGGACGGTGGTGGCGTTGGCCGCGGAGGACGAAAAGGCCTTCCTGGTCCTGGCCTGCTCGGGGGACGCCGGCATCGACTGCCCCTCTCTTCTGAACAGGGCGCTGGCCCAGCACGGAGGAAAAGGGGGCGGAAAGACCTGCTTCGCCAGCGGTGGAACGCCTGGTCAGGTCAAGGCCGAGGTCCTCCTGCAGGACATGCTCTTGATGTTAGAAAGTTGTATAAAGCATTGAAAAAGTGTATGTTTGTACATTATAATATGTTAATAATATGCATATGTACACTCAAGTAAACTGAAGATGCACATTTGTTGCCTAGAAAATTATTTAATATACCTGCGTGTAAACCCCTCCCAATGGCGACCGATAAGAACTTCGGCGAGATGAAAGAGGCCATCTTGAAGAAGGTGAAGAAGGAGAACGTCAAGTTCATCGAGATGCAGTTCTCGGACATACTGGGAACGGTCAAGAGCGTCTCGATCCCCACCACCAGGGTGGAGAGCGTGATCGAAGACGGGGTTTACCTGGACGGCTCATCCATACTGGGGTACGCCACCATCGAGGAGTCGGACATGAGGGCCAATCCCATCCTGGACTCCTTCCAGATCTACCCCTGGATAGACTCGGGCGTCAAGACCGCCCGCTTCATGTGCACCATCTCAGACCACAGCGGGAACCGCTTCAAGGGCGATCCCCGCTGGGCCCTGGAGAAGATGGTGGACAAGGTCAAGGAGATGGGCTTCGACTTCAACGTCGGTCCGGAGTTCGAGTTCTTCATGTTCCCCATACAGGACGGCGTGCCTGTGCCGGTCCCTGCCGATGCCGGAGGCTACTTCGATCTCATGCCCCAGGACAAGGGGGAGATCGCCAGGAAGGAGATGGTCCTGGCCTTCGACGAGCTGGGGTACGACATGGAGGCCTCCCACCACGAGGTGGCCCCCGGTCAGCTGGAGATCGACCTCCGCTATCAGAACGCCCTCACCATGGCGGACCGCATGCTCACCCTGAAGTTCGGCGTCAAGTCCATCGCCATGAAGCACGGACTGTGGGCCAGCTTCATGCCCAAGCCCCTGTACGGGGAGAACGGCTCCGGGATGCACGTGCACATGTCCCTGTCCAACAAGGACAACAACGCCTTCTACGACCCCGATGGGAAGTGGGGGCTGAGTGAGATGGCCATGAACTACATGGGCGGCCTGCTGACCCACGCCCCGGCCAACTGCGCCATACTGGCCTCGCACGTCAACTCCTACAAGCGCCTGGTCCCCGGTTTCGAGGCCCCGTGCTACATCTCCTGGGCCAACATGAACCGCAGCGCCCTGCTGAGGGTGCCCGCCGGCCGCGGAATGCGCACCAGGGTGGAGCAGAGGAACCCCGATCCCGCCGGAAACCCGTACCTGCAGTTCGCGGTGATGCTCGCTGCCGGTCTGGACGGCATCAAGAACAAGCTGAGCCCCGGCGACCCGGTGGAGAAGGACATCTACCACATGTCCCCCGACGAGCGCCGCAAGAACAAGATCGTGGACCTGCCCATGAACCTGGGCGACGCGCTCAACGTCATGGCCGAGAGCAAGGTCATGAAGGAGGCCCTGGGCGAGCACATCTTCAACCACTACCTGCACATCAAGCGCCTGGAGTGGGACGACTACCGCAAGCATGTGACCGACTGGGAGATACAGAAATACCTCCGCGCCCTGTGAAGTGATCTCACAAACCCCTTCCTAAACCTTTTTCCTTTCTTCGAACAATCTTCAACCATGTGCGGTCGCTTCTCCCTCGGCCTGGTGTACGGATTCTCGACCAGGTTCGGCGTTCCAGAGGACCCTGGCTTGCGGCCACGTTTCAACATCGCCCCCTTCCAGCAGGTGCCTGCCATCGTTGGCGTGGGTGATAGGGAGATCCGCTGGATGAGATGGGGGCTGGTGCCGCACTGGGCCCGGGGGGAGGAGTTCGGACTCAAGCTCATCAACGTGCGCTCCGAGTCCGCTTTGGAAAAGCCCATGTTCAAGAACCTGCTGAACAGGCAGAGGTGCCTCATCCCGGCCACCGGCTTCTACGAATGGCAGCGGCAGGGGGAGAGGAAGAGGCCGTTCCACATCCGGCTCAAGGGTCAGGAATACTTCGCCATGGCCGGACTGTATGACACCTGGAAGGGGGATGGCAAGACGCTCACCACCTGCTCCATCATGACCACCAGGTCCAATGAGGCGGTGTCCCCGGTCCATGACCGCATGCCGGTGATCCTGCAGCATGATGATGAAGGCGCATGGCTCAACGGCGAGGTCCTCTCGGCTGACCAGCTCAAGGGTATGTTCGAGCCCTTTCCCTCGGAGGGGATGGAGGCATACCCCGTCTCCGACCTGGTGAACGACTCCCGGGCGGATGACCCGTCCATGATCATCCCGCGGAAGGCGCAG
>MVPZ01000104.1 GCA_002067045.1 Methanomassiliicoccales archaeon PtaB.Bin134
GTGGAGGTCGTGATACCGTTCCCCCTGCCCATCTCGGCCGACCGCAGGTTGGTCATGGAGGCGGTCCAGAAGGTCGTCGAGGAACATCCCCTTATCCTTCCTAACGTCCAGGGTGCGGAGCTTGCGGCCACGGAAAGGGAGCTCAGGCTCCCCCAGGTGCGCAGCTTCCTGGGCAACAGGACCAAGCTGGACCAGTTCAGGCCCCGGGTCATGGTGCAGGAGGTCACTAACATCCGTGTGATGCTGAGCGTGCGCTTCTGGATACGCGAGGTGCAGCATAGGGACCTCATAGTTTCCGAGGTCCTATCCGCGGCATTGGACCGCCTGAAGGAAGCGGGAATTGACGCACCCTGAGGGCAAGTGTATTAAGGGGCACCGTTGCTTAAAGGAGCGAATGGCAGACACGATAATCTTCGGGGTGTCCGCGGCCAGCCTGATGGGTTTCATACTGGTGGCCCTGGCCACGGTGGTGGTGGCCAAGGGGACCCATCTGTTCATACGGAGGCTGCTGGACGAACACCTGGGGCACGTCAACTCCAAGGCGATAGCCAGGCTCTATCAGTACGTAGTCCTGGCCGTAGGCTTCTATCTTGGCTTCTGGGAGGTGCTGGGGCTGGACATGACCGCCCTGCTGGCCTCCCTGGGGATCCTGGGTCTGGGTGTGGCCCTGGCCTCCCAGCAGGTGATGATGAACGCCTTCTCAGGCATCCTGATGTCCATTATCAAGCCGGTGAAGATCGACGAGTGGATCGAGGTCTCTGGACTTCCTGTAACCGGCATCGGACGGGTGAAGGACATCAACCTCATGAACACCGTCCTGAAGGACCTGGATGGCAGGATCCTCTACGTTCCAAACTCGGTAATGGTGAACAACAAGGTCATAAACTACTCACGGGCGGGCTTCGTGGCCATAAGGATACCGGTCTGGCTCAGATCCATAAAGGATTTCGAACGCATCAAGAACACGGTCCTGGAGGTGGCCGACCTCGACCCCATGATATTGCCGCACGTGGGGGAGGAGGAGCAGCGCAAGATATCCAAGGTGTTCGAGATGAAGGGGATCCGGCGCTACCTGGAGAAGAAGGTGGACATGTCCATCTTTTCCCCTACGGTGATCATCAAGGACATGCAGAGGGAGAAGGTGCTGGTGGACATCAAGATATGGATCCGCGACATCTCCCGCAGGGACCAGATCGTTACTGGCTACCTAGACGCCCTGCGCACCCGGTTCAATCAGGAAGGCATCGAGTTCGGGGACGACTGAGCCAATAACTTATCTCACCCTTCCATCATAACCGTAACCGATGCGAAGCGACGCGGTCAAGAAAGGGGTGGACCGGGCCCCACAGCGCAGCCTTCTGCGCGCCACCGGGATGACCGACGCGGACATGGAGAAACCGCTCATTGGCATAGCCAACTCCTGGAACGACGTGGTTCCCGGGCACATTCACCTGAACGAGCTCGCGGAGGAGGTGCGCAGGGGCATCATCGAGGCCGGTGGTGTTCCGTTGACCTTCGGCGTACCCGGGGTATGCGACGGGGTGGCCATGGGCCACGCCGGAATGCGCTACTCCCTGGTCTCCAGGGACGTGATCTCCGACTGCGTGGAGATAATGGTACAGGCCCACTGCATGGACGGATGGGTGGGGGTGACCAACTGTGACAAGATCACCCCCGGGATGCTCATGGCCGCGGGTAGGCTGGACCTGCCCACCATCATACTGACCGGAGGCCCCATGGAACCGGGTCGCCGGGACGAGTCATGCCTGGACCTGCAGAGCGTCTTCGAGGCCCTGGGGGCCAACAAGGCCGGGAAGATGAGCGAGGAGGAGGTCCTGCAGATCGAGAGGTGCGCCTGTCCAGGCGAGGGGGCCTGCTCCGGCCTGTTCACCGCCAACACCATGGCCTGCCTGACCGAGGCCCTGGGGCTGAGCCTCACCGGCTGCGGGTCGATGCTGGCCACCGACTACCGCAAGAAGGAGCTGGCCCGGGCCACCGGCAGACGCATCGTGGAGCTGGTCAGGGAAGGGCTCTCCGCCCGCAAGGTGGTACGCAGGGGCTCGTTCACCAACTCCATAATCCTGGACATGGCCATAGGGGGTTCCAGCAACACAGCCCTGCACATCCCGGCCATAGCAGCCGACTTCGGGGTGGACGTGGATCTGCGCACCTTCGACGAGATATCCCGACGCATCCCGCACCTCACCAGCATCAAGCCCAGCGGTCCCTATTACATGAAGGACTTTGACGCCGCCGGAGGGGTCCCCGGAATGCTCAACCGCTTGGTCAACGAGCTCTCCGATGAGATGACCGTGAACGGGAAAGGCATCCGGGAGATAGCCCTCTCCGCCCCGGTGCTGAACGAGGAGGTCATCCGCCCGCTCTCCCGGCCGTTCCACAACGAGGGGGGCATAGCGGTCCTCTACGGCAACCTGGCCCCGCAGGGGTCAGTGGTGAAGCAGGCCGCGGTCTCCCCTGAGATGATGAGGTACGTTGGTACGGCCAAAGTGTTCGACTCCGAGCAGCTGGCCTACGAGGCCATCTCCGCCCGGAAGGTGGTGGCCGGGGACGTGGTGGTCATTCGCTACGAAGGGCCCAAGGGGGGGCCGGGAATGCCGGAGATGCTCTCGCCCACCAGCCTAATAGCCGGCATGGGTCTCTCGAACAGCGTGGCCCTGATCACCGACGGGCGCTTCTCCGGGGCCACCCGCGGTCCCTGCATCGGCCACGTATCCCCGGAGGCCTTCGACAAGGGGCCCATCGCGGCCATACGCGACGGGGACCGCATATCCATCGACATCCCCGGGCGCAAGCTGGAACTTCTGGTTCCCGCGGCGGAGATCGAGGACCGCCTGAGCCTGGTCGAGGTGGTGGACCGCCGCCCCACCGGCGTCCTGGCCAAGTATCGCCGGCTGGTAGGGGAGGCCTCCAAGGGGGCCATCTGCCGCTGACCTCGAAACCTTTTTATCCGAACTTCTTTTATGCGGCCACACTGGGCGGATAGATCAGCTCGGAAGATCGCCTGCTTTGCAAGCAGGAAGCCCCGGGTTCAAATCCCGGTCCGTCCATCTCTTTTCCTATAATCACCCGCGGAACCTGTCGAAACAACAATGACTTATAGCATTCGACAGTTCCGAATTCCGATATATATGGTCCGCGAGAGGTCCTTGGCCATCCTGGTCATCATCGCTGTCATGCTCCCGTCGCTGAGCATCGTCTGCCTTCCAGGAGCCTCCGCCCAAGATGACGCCGCAGACCTGGCGGACCTGATGTCCGAACACTGGAACGCCCAGAACGTCCTGGACATCGCGGACCGTCTCTGTCAGATATCCGCCGCCCACCCATCCTTCCGCGTCAGCGGCTCCGAGGGGGCGGACGAGGCCGCCGACCTGATCTGGTCGGAGATGGTCTCCTACGGGCTCAACGTGACCAACGAGCCTTTCCTCCACTCATCCTGGACGCTGCAAGAGCCCCCCGTGCTGTTCTCCGAGGGGGACGGGGACCTCAACACCTCCCAGGACCAGGTCCATTTCCTCTCCTTCCAGGCGGAGCCTTACAGCCTGCCCACCCCATCCGGCGGGGTCCTCTCCGAACTGGTGTCCCTGCCCCTCCCGGAAATCGCCAGCCCCAGCAACGTCGGGGGGCGGCCTATAGACCAGGGGGCCTGGGACGAGGTGAACATAACCGGCAAGGTCCTTCTCATGGGCAAGGAGGTTCGCTGGAACTCTATTTGGGACCAGGTCTTCAAGCTCAAGCTGAACAAGGAGAGGCCATCGGCGATCCTCTTCCATTATCATTACTCCTGGATGGACCACGCCGAGCACTACTCCCAGTCCTCCTCCGGGGGCCTGCCCCTGATGGTGACCGGGCCGATGTTCTGGGACATCGGTATCCCGGTGGGGTCGGTAAATTACAGCGAAGGGATGGCCCTGGCCGATCTGGCCGATCAGGGGCTGCAGGTGCTGGTGAACATCAACTCCACCTTGGGGAGCGGGGTTCACCGCAACATAGTGGGGGACATACCCTCCTCCGAACCCGATCAACCTTACATACTGGTCGGGGCGCATTACGACACGGTGCTAACGGAGGGCTATCTGGACAACTCCTTCGGGGTGGCCACTGTGCTGGAGATCGCCAGGTCGGTGCAGGAGATGGTATCCTCGTCCAAGATCGAACTGCGCTACGGTCTGCGCTTCGTGGCCTTCGCCTGCGAGGAGCTGGGGATGGCCGGGTCCCTGAACTACGTGTTCAAGCACCAAGCAGAGCTGGGCATGATCAAGGCGGTCATAATCGTGGACTCCATAGGTTCGGCGGAGATGCTGATGACCAACGCCGATCCCGGGAACGATCGGGACCTGAACGATCTGGCCGCCGCTTCCGCCGAGGAAATGGGCATCAACTGCTCGTACAGCGTCACCTACTCGTCCGACCACGCCCCCTTTATCGATCCCGAGGGCACCGCCTTCAACCTCAACAGGTACTGGCGCATGACCCTCGAGCTCCGGTCCGTACAGGGGGTCAAGAACGTCATGCTCTTCCATTCCACACCCCTGACGGTGACGGAGCAGTTCGGCGGGAACTACGGGGGGATACACACCGTGCAAGATTCCCGCTCCGGGGTGACCGAATGGACCCATGCAGAGGACCTGGACGCGCAGTCGCAGGTGGTGGCCCTGACCGTGCTGCAGGCCGCGGCCATCGAGCTGGACGTCCCGGACAACACCTGGATGTATGTGGTGGCTGCCTTCGTGGTGGCGAGCCTGATGCTGGCCGTCATGGTCCTGAGGCATTGAGCGGAACTCCATCGTTGCGTTCCAGGCCTTAGTCCGATCCTCGCCTGCACCCATGGGCTGAGGGACGTCAGCCTTCTGGAGGTCGGACGGCAGGCGCAATCCTTATACCTCATAATGAACAGATACACCAGGGGGTAAATTGGAGGGCTTCCGAGAGTATCTCAAGAACAAAGGGATCGGTCATGACGACCGCGCGGTCGAGAACGCCGCCGGTCTCCAGCGTTATCTGCAGGACCGTGGGGTGGAGATCGGGAACTGCAGCCTGGAGGACCTTCAGGCGTACCTGGAGCATCTGATCGCCGAAGGCCGGAACTCCCCGGAAACTCTCCTGGACCTCGCCAGGTTCTGCGCCTACTCTCGAAGGCCACAGCTGTACATCCACCTGGCCGGCATTCTGAACTCTCACGATATCCTGCCTCTCATGGCCGATAGGGTGGGGGAGCTGGTGGGGCAGACGTCCCGCGAGGCCATATTCTTCGGTTTCGAGAACCCGCCCCTGGGCACGGACCCTGGGGAGATCGCTCCCCTGACCCGCCGTCTGATCCGCAGGATGGAGGGGGAGCTCACTCACTCCCAGCGCCGCGACGTCCTGATCTGGAACTATCACGGCATACCCAAGACCGCCTTCCAGGAAAAGAAAAAGAGGTTCTAATCCGCGTCGAGCATCGATGAGTTCCTCGCCGGGGAGCATGAGCGGCTGGTGCAGGACCTGAGGGAGTGCCTGCGCACCGGGCGGGTCTGGTACGAGCAGGAGGTCACCTCCGGGTTCGTGGAAATGGTGGCCGCGGACCAGAGGCTGCAGACCGGGGTGCGGGAGGGGAACCGGATAATCGTGCACAAGGTCCCGTTCGATCCCCGCTCCTATCTTGAGGAGGAAAGCCCGGTGCTCCGTCGGTACCATTACTGCCACTGCCCGCTAGCCCGCTCGGCCATTCGCGTCGGCGGCCCGCAGGTGTCCTCCACCCTGTGCCTGTGCAGCGCGGGATTCACCAAGCTGGTATGGGACACCTTGTTCGATGCCGATGTGGAGGTGGAGGTCCTGGGCACGGTGCTTGACGGCCATGAGAGATGCGCCTTCGCCATCAGGATACCCGAGGAAATGATGAAGTGAGGCCGGGGCCTCGAGAAAAATGGTTCGGGGAAAGGGTTTGGGCGATCACTCCATCATCTTGTTGTGGGTGATGGCCTCGGCGAGCTTCTTGTCCTTGGAGATGTCCTCCTCCAGCTTCTTCATGTCCGCGCGTAGCTCCTCTGCGGAGGGGATGGGGCCGAGAATGATGTCGGCCTTGCCCACCACCCGTTCGATCTCCTCGGGCTTGGATATCTCCCTCTCCGGCACCTGCTTTCCAGCACCGATGTAGTCAGAGATGCCCTCCACCAGCCTGGTGACCTCGAAGGGCAGCACGATCTTGGTGGCCTGTCCCTCTCCCAGCTTCTTGACCGCGTCCAGGGAGAGCACGGTCAGGGCCTTGGTGTCCAGGGTGCTCGCGCCCACGCTCAGTATCCTCAGCTTCTGGGCCTCACCCTGGCTCTCGAGTATGATGGCCAGCCTCTCACCCTCGGCCTCCAGGATCTTGGCCTGCCGGAGACCCTCGGCCTGCAGCACGCGGGAGCGCTTCTCTCCCTCGGCGTTCAGGATGGCCGCGGTCTTGGCGCCGTCCGCCTTGAGGATGGCCGCACGCCTCAGCCTCTCGGCGGAGGTCTGCTCCTCCATGGCCTGCTTGACCTTGGGGGCGGGATCTATCTCCCTGATCTCCACCGCGTCCACCTTGACACCCCACTGGTCAGTGGCCTCGTCCAGGATGTCCCTCAATTTGAGGTTGATCCTCTCACGGTTGGACAGGATCTCATCCAGCTCCATATCCCCAATGATCGACCTCAGGGTGGTCTGGGCCAGGTACACGGTTGCCGCCCGGTAGTCGGTGACCTCGAAGAAGGCCTTCTTGGGATCGATGACCTTCACGTATATGATCGCGTCCACGTTCACCGGGGAGTTGTCCTTGGTGATGACCTCCTGCCTTGGAACGTCCAGCACCTGGGTCCTGAGGTCCAGCTTTACCGTCTCGTTTATAAGGGGCGCCACGTAGTTGAAACCAGGGTTCAGGACCCTCATGAACTTGCCCAGGCGTATGTACACCGCCTGCTCGTAGGGGCGAACGATCTTCACTCCATTGACCAATATGACGATGGCCGCGATGATGGCCAAGATCAACAAACCTAATACTTCAGCACCAATTGCCATGATTACCTTCTCCTTATCAGATCTCCTCTACGGTCACATGCACTCCCTCGCTGCGGACGACCCTCACCCTTTTCCCCTGGGGGATCGGCATCGCAGAGGTGGCGCTCCAGATTACATTTGCTATCCGCACCTTCCCTCTGAGGGAGCCAGGAACGACCTCGGTCTCCACCACTCCCTCCTTGCCGATCAGGGAGGTGGCCACGGTCGTCTCCGGGGGAGCGGGCGGGGCCAATCTCTGGTACAGCTTGATGGTGATCAGGGTCGTGGGGACCAGTATGATCACCGCGATGATGGGGGACCAGACCGTCAATAGAAGTTCCGGGAACACCAGCCCTATACCTCCCAAGGCCAAGAGCACCGTGGCCGGCACCAACAGGAAGGACCCCGGCTGGCTAAGCTCCAGGAGGAGCATCAGCACTCCGATCACGATGAACACAAGCGACATGTCGGTGGCTAGGGACATGCTTGAACTCATGGACGTTTCCGTATTTAGGTTTTATTTCCGCTATAGGACTAGTATGACACAAATAGGATAAGGGGACCCGATTATTGGACTATGGGACCGGGCCTGGCCAGTGTTCATGTTTTTGCATCAAATCAAAAATCATTAAATAATGTGATGGTGGGTATTACTTCACAGTGATAACAATGTGCGAAGATTGTGAAGATTCTATGATGGGCCTGCCCCTTATAGGGGACAAATTTCCGAACATGGTGGTAACCACCACCCACGGTCCGATGAGCCTTCCGAAGGATGTGGAGGGTAAGTGGTTGGTCCTTTTCAGCCACCCTGCTGATTTTACCCCAACCTGCACCACGGAGTTCGTGGCCTTCGCCAAGAGGGCCGAGGAGTTCGAGAAGATGAACGCTGTGCTGGTGGGATTGTCCATCGACCAGGTCTTCTCCCACATCAAGTGGGTGGAGTGGATCGAGGAGAACATCGGGGTCAAGATACCTTTCCCCATCATTGCCGACCACGGGGACGTGGCCATGAGGCTGGGGATGATCCACCCGGGAAAGGCCAGCAACACCGTGAGGGCGGTCTTCCTGATCGACCCCAAGGGCATAATCCGCCTGATAATCTACTACCCTCAGGAGATCGGCCGCAGCGTCGCCGAGGTGGTCCGCGCCCTGAAGGCCCTGCAGTTCTGCGACAAGAACGCTCTGGCCACCCCGGAGGGATGGCCCAACAGCGAGCTCATAGGGGACCGCGCCATCCTGCCCCCGCCCCGGGACGTCAAGACCGCCATGGAGCGGAAGAAGAACGTCGGCAAGGGCAAGGACTGCTACGACTGGTGGTTCTGCACCAAGAAGCTCTGAGCCGTCGAAACCCCTTCTCACAAACCACTTATCAATTTTCTACAGGGCGCCTAGGAACAGCACTGAGATGAGCAGAGTGACCAGGGTCACCGGCAGCCCGGCCCTGACGAAGTCCCACAGCCGCACCTCCACGCCCATGCCCAGTCCCTTCTCCACAACGATGACATTGGCCGCCGCCCCCAGGATGGTGGCGTTCCCGGCCAGGGTCGATGAGGCAGCCAGCGTAAGCCACAGGGGGTCCTGACCCAGGGGGATGGCCGGGGACAGCAGCATGACCGCGGGAACGTTGCTTATCAGGTTCGAAAGCACAGAGGATATCAGGGTGAGGCCGGCCACACCGGCGACCCCCGCGCCCATGCCCTCGAAGTAGTTCAGCATCAGGTCCATCAGTCCCGAGGTCTCCACGCCCTTGAGCAGTATGAACAGGCCGACGAAGAACAGCACTAGGGTCCAATCCACCCCGCGCAGGATGGGCGTGGTGCCTGTGTCCCTCTTGATGAGGGGAAGGGCGAGAAGTAGGAACGCCCCTCCGAGGAATGCTATCAAGGAGATGGGGGCTCCGAGCCAGGGCGAGGCCAGGAAACCGATGAACACCGTCACCAGCACCGCCATGACCATGATGAACGGGCCCTCGACCCTGGTCTTGGAGGCCGGGGAAAGGGGGCAGCGGACGGGCACCGGGCGGAATCCCGCCTCGAAGATATCCCTGCGGAACACCAGGGCGGTCAGGGCCACGGCCACCGCCAGGGACGCAAGGGCCAGGGGCGTGAGCGCCAGGGCGAAGTCGGAGAAGGATATCCCCGACTGAATGAGAATGTACGCGTTCTGCGGATTGCCCACCCCGGTGGCCACCGACCCGATGTTGGCCGCCAGGGCCTCTCCCACCAGGAACGGGACCGGGTTGGCGTCCATGTAGCGGGCCACCTTGATGATGATGGGGGTGAACATCAGCACCACGGTGTCGTTCAGGATGAGCGCGGACAGCAGGGCGGTGATCCCCATGGTCACCCAAAGGAAGGTGAACCGGTCTCGGCATCTTGCCACCAGCAAGGCTGATACCTTGTCGAAAAGGCCGGTGATCTCCAGACAGGAGACGATGATCATCATCCCCAGGAGCAGGCCGATGATATCCAGGTCTATGGCCTCGATGACCTCCTCGGCCGAGAGGACCCCCAGGACGATCATCAGCAGCGCACCGAAAAGCGCCGCCGCTGGACGGTCTATGCTCACGCTACGTACACGTCTCACCGATATGAGGGCGTAAGTGAACAGGAAAACCAGCAGGGCCAACCAGGTGACGGTCTGCATCCTGGAGGTATACAAAATCAAGGATAATTAAGGAAACCCCATCAAACCGATCCCGGGTACCTCACGGTGCGGTCCAGCACCAACCGGACGTCCAGGCGCCTGAAGCCCAGGGGTCGGATGCTGCGGTCCAGGAATCGCAGGAGCTCCCGGCGGTCGGAGGCATGGACCCTGAACATTATCCTAGGCTCCCCGGTGACCTTCATCACCTCGCTGACGCTCTCCATGGACATCAGCGATCCGATGGCCCGGCCCTCCGACTCGACGTCGATGTCCGCCAGAACCAATGCCTCAGCGTCTATGTCCAGGCGTTCCTGGTCCACGATGATGGAGTAGCCGAGGATGAGCCTCTCCTCCTCCATCTTGCGTACCCGGTCCCTGACCGTGGAGGCGGAGCGGTCCAGCGATCCGGCTATCTCCTCGATGCTGATCTTGCCATTGCCCTGAAGTATGCGCAATATGGCCTCGTCCAGATCGTCCTGGGCCATCATGGTACATATCTCCATGGCGATTATAAACAATGTGCCGACGCCCGCAACCCCTCCCGGACCATCCGGTCATGGTCGAAGGCCATGGGCGGCAGGTCATCGGGATCGAAGAATCCCGCGTCCTCCGCGTCATCTCCGGGACGCATATCCCCACCCAGTTCCACCAGCAGATAGAGCAGGGACACGAAATGTCCACGGGGGTCCCTCGAAGGATCGGAATGGACGCCGAGCAGTCCGAGCACCTCGGTGCGGATCCCGGTCTCCTCCAGAACCTCCCGGACCACGCATTCCTCCGCCCTCTCCCCATACTCGACGATCCCCCCGGGCAGGGCGTAGCTGCCCTTGTGGGGGTCCCGGCCCCTGCGCACCAGCAGCACCTTTCCCTGCCTGATGAGCAATCCGTCGCAGGTCAGGGTTGGCTTGCGCCAAAGGTGGGCCAGCTGCTCATCGAGGAGGCGTCGCTTCAGGGACATCTCCTCGATCATCTCGAGGGCCTTGGGGGTCAATTCCTCCCCATCCACAAGCCTGAGTTCAAGGTCCGCCTCCATGGCGCGGAGCCTGGCGCGCAGCGAGTCCGCGCTCACCCCGTGCGCTCGGGCCGCTCCCTCCAACCCTCTGCCGCGCAGGTCCATTAAGAGACGGTGACCCTCCTGGTCCAGGATATCCCGATCGCCATCGGTGAGGACCGCCTCCGCCCTGAGGCCGTAAGACATGGCCATACCCATGTTTTATAAACTACCTCTACTTTGTGACGGTCCGTGCACAATCTAAGGAAACGCGTTCCAACCATTCTCACCTCCGATGAGATACTGGACAAGGCCTTTCGCAAGGTCAACAAGATCGACAAGGTCGGTCAGGACAAGGTGGAGATGGTCAAGCGCAAGTCGATGGCCCGCATAGCATCCGCCACCGACGTAATCTCTTCCACGCTGCAGAAGTACGTCAAGGCCTTCCCGAGCATCAACGCCCGGGATGATTTCCTGGCCGAGATGATCGAGGTCACCGTGGGGGTGGACCGCCTGAAGAAGGCCCTGTCCAACCTTGATTGGGCCTCCTCCAAGGTCAAGGAGCTGCAGAAGCAGTACACATCCAAGGTCATGACCTCCTCCTCGGTGCAGGCCGCCGACAACGCCCGAAAGGCCTTCTACGGAAGGGCGTCCTCCATCGTGAACAAGGTCTCCCCGGACCTGGAGTTCCTGACCTACGCCCGCAATGAGTTCCGCAAGGTGCCGGACTTCGACGACAACATGATGACCTTCGTCATCGCCGGCTTTCCCAACGTGGGCAAGAGCCAGTTCCTTACCAGGATATCCAAGGCTGAGCCCGAGGTGGCCGCCTACCCCTTCACCACCAAGGGCATCGAGGTGGGGATTCACGAGGCCAGGTACCGAAGGTACCAGGTCATAGACACCCCTGGATTGCTGGACCGGGAGCTGGGGGACCGTAACAGGATCGAGATGCAGGCGGTGACCGCCCTGAAGCATCTTGCCAACGCCATACTGTTCATACTGGACCCCTCCGAGACCTGCGGCTACCACATGGAAAGCCAGCTCCGCCTTCTGGATTCCGTGCGCGAGCTCTTCCCCGGTGTACCTATTCTGGTGGTCGAGAACAAGGTGGACATCATGGACAGCGGTTCCGAAAGGCTGAAGATGAGCGCGGCCAGCGGGGCCGGGGTCCCCGAGGTCATGGCCGCCCTTCGCGAATCGGTTAAGCATCTGGAGAAGGACGAGGCGCTGTTCTAGGCAAAACGTTTTAATTTTCCCTCCCCCTAGGGCGGAAGGGGTGCCCTTGCAAGAACTGGCCTGCAGCGAGTCCATGCGCCGATACTTCTCCGACCTGTTCAGGGAGAACGAGCGCTGCTACGCCCTGGCCAAGGAGGCCCGCTCCAAAGGGCTGGACCCCAGCCTGGAGATCGAGATACCGCAGGCCGAGGACCTGGCCGCCAGGGTGGAGAAGCAGCTCTCGGATTACCAGGTGGAGGGGGTGGCCGAGCGTATTAGGGACATATCCCGGCGCATAGAGAGCCGCGAGGAGGTCTCCCTGTTCATCGCCAAGGAGCTGGCCAAGGAGGCGGTCAAGGCCCAGGAGGGCCGGGAGATGGCCATCGAGAGGGCCGTGCGCGTGGGGCTGTCCGTTCTCACCGAGGGCATCCTGGTCGCCCCCATCGTGGGCATCGCCGGGGTCAAGATAAACCCCAACGTCGACGGGACGGAGTACCTTTCCGTTTTCTTCAACGGCCCCATCCGCTCCGCGGGCGGTACCGCCCAGGCCATGAGCGTGCTCATCGCCGACGTGGTGCGCCGGGAGTTCGGCATAGGGGCCTACCAGCCCACGCACGGGGAGGTGGAGAGGCTCAAGGAGGAGATCCCCCTCTACAAGCAGGCCCAGCACCTGCAGTTCACCCCCTCCAACGAGGAGATCGAGATCATCTACAAGAACTGCCCGGTGTGCGTGGACGGGGAGAAGACCGAGGACGTGGAGATATCCGGGTTCCGCAACCTGCCGAGGATAAAGACCAACTCCGTGAGGGGCGGGGTATGCCTGGTCATCGCCGAGGGGCTCTGCCTGAAGGCCCCCAAGCTGGAGAAGCACGTCAAGAAGCTGGGGCTGGAGGGCTGGGACTTCATCAGCGAGTACCTGAAAATGAAGAAGGGCGCGGGCAAGGAGCAGAAGGAGGTCAAGGTGGCCCCGGACTACAAGTACCTCAAGGACATCGTGGCCGGACGGCCGGTGCTGGGGCACCCCTCCCGCCCGGGCGGTCTCCGGCTGCGATATGGCAGGGGTCGCACCACCGGTCTGGCGGCCATAGCCCTCAACCCCGCCACCATGTACGCCCTGGACGACTTCCTGGCCATTGGCACCCAGATCAAGATCGAGAGGCCGGGCAAGGCCGGGGCGGTGACCCCATGCGACAGGCTAGAGGGCCCCATCCTCCTGCTGGAGAACGGGGACCTGGTGCAGACCAATGCAGTGTCGGAGATCTTGGAGGTCAGGGGGCAGGTCAAGGAGATCGTGGACCTGGGGCAGATACTGTTCCCCTTCGGCGAGTTCGTCGAGAACAACCATGTGCTGGTCCCGGGGGACTACGACCTGGAATGGCACCGGGCGGAGATACGCGCGGCCAACGACTGGCAGCTGCCGGAGGGCTGGGAGGACCCGCCCTCCTTCGAGGAGGCCCTATCCATGTCCAAGAGGCTGGGGGTGCCTCTGCACCCCAAGTACAACCTGTTCTGGTACGACCTGCCTATGGAGGAGCTCAGGGAGCTGAGGCGCATAATCCTGGAGAACGGCTCATATCACGATGGCCAGCTGAGCCTGCCACTGGAAGCGGGCGGCAAGAGGGCCCTGGAGCTCCTGGGGGCCCTGCACCGCGTCCAGGGTACCGACGTGGTCCTGGACCGTTATGCCGACCCCTTGCTCGCCGGTCTCGGCCTGCGCGGGGATGCCGGGATGGCCGACGTCCATCCGCTGGAAGGGCCGTCGGTCATGGAGGCGGTCTCGAACTGCACCGGGGTGAGGGTCAACCCCCGCTCCGTCACCAGGATAGGCTCCCGCATGGCCCGGCCGGAGAAGGCCAAGGACCGTTCCATGAAGGCCCCCTCGCACTGCATCTTCCCCCTGGGCATGAACGGGGGACCTCAGCGGCTCATGGAGAAGGCCGCTGAGAAGGGGGAGATCAAGGTCAACCTGGGGGTCAGGAAGTGCGATGCGTGCGGTGAGAAGCCGTTCCTCTACTACAGCTGCCCCTGCGGCGGCCGGACCTCTCCCATGGGCGAGGCGCAGGAGATCAGCATAAACATCAGGGACACCTTGGAACAGGCCAGGGCCACCCTGGGCGAGAGGGCCGTTCCGCCCAAGCTCAAGGGCGAGAAGGAGCTAAAGTCCAAGGAGATGTGCCCCGAGCCCCTGGAGAAGGGGATACTGCGTCGAAAGCACGAGATCTACGTCAACAAGGACGGGACCATACGCTTCGACCTGACCGACGTGCCGCTCACCCACTTCCGTCCCAGGGAGATAGGGCTCAGCGTGGAGAAGGCCCGCGAGCTGGGGTACGAGAGGGACATCCTGGACCAGCCGCTTGTCGACCCGGAACAGCTCTGCGAGCTGAAGGTGCAGGACATCGTGCCCTCCATCTCATGCGGGGACTTCATGGTGCGGGTGGCCGGGTTCATCGACGACCTGCTCGACCGCTTCTACGGGCTTCCCCGCTTCTACAACGCCAAGCGCCGCGAGGACCTCATCGGCCACATGGGGATAGGGCTGGCCCCGCACACCTCCGGGGGGATACTGTGCCGGCTGATCGGCTTCACCCGGGCCAGCGTGTGCTTCGGGCACCCCTTCTTCCACGCGGCCAAGCGCCGGAACGCCGACGGGGACGAGGACAGCGTGGTGCTGCTACTGGACGGCCTTCTGAACTTCTCGCGTTCCTATCTCCCGGACAGCCGGGGCGGGCTCATGGACGCCCCGCTGGTGCTGGCCATCCGCCTGGACCCCAACGAGGTGGACAAGGAGGCCCAGAACATAGACCTGCTGTGGGAATACCCGTTGGAGTTCTACCGGGCCTGCGTCGAGTTCAGGCACCCCAAGGATGTGCAGGGGCACATGGACCTGGTGGCCGACCGCATCAAGTCCCTGCTGCAGTACGAGGGCTTCGGCTTCACCCACGACACCGTGGACATCGCCGAGGGCCCCGCGGAATCAGCCTACAAGACCCTGGAGACCATGATGGACAAGATGACCGCCCAGCTGGAGCTGGGCAGGCGCATCCGGGCCGTGGACGAGGCGGACGTGGTGCACCGGGTGATCACCAAGCATTTCCTGCCTGACCTCATCGGCAACCTGAAGAGCTTCTCCGGCCAGAAGTTCCGTTGCACCAAGTGCGGAGAGAGCTATCGGAGGGTGCCGCTGAGCGGGCATTGCACCTGTGGGAACAAGCTGAACCTCACGGTGTACGAGGCCAGCGTGAAGAAGTATCTGGAGGTCACCAGCCGCATCGGCCGGGACTACTGCGTCTCCGAGTACACCCAGCAGCGCATACGCCTGATAGAGAGGTCCATCACCTCGGTGTTCGGGGAGGAGGTGGCCCCGCCGACATTGGCCTCCTTCGACGAGGGGGGCGAGGAGGTCAGGACCGAGCTGCGCTGCGATCCGGACGCCGATGAGGGGGTGGCGGAACCGGAGGATGAAGAGCGCCCGGCCAGGAGAACGTTCTGCCTGGATGACTTCTGCGAGGCGGAAAAATAAAGAAAGGGAAAAAGGTCGGCGGCGAACCGCCTGTTCAGCCTTCCAGGGAGGCCACCTTCTCGCGGAAATCGTCGAAGGTGTTCTCCAGGGATTCCAGGGCCTTGGCCAGGGCCACCTTGGCGCTCAGGGACCCGTCGGTCTCGAACTCGAAGATGAACTTGTTCTCCGACCACTTGACGGTGATGGCCCCGGTGCGGCAGGCCTTGACGCAGTCCTCGCAGAGCACGCAGGCGTCGTTGTCCACCACCTGCACCTTCTGGTCCTTGAAGGCCATGACGTGCTTCGGGCAGGCCTTGATGCAGGTGCCGCCGTTGTCGCACTTGGAATGGTCTATGGTGACCGTCGGGTAGTACTTGTAGCCGACACCGTGCGTGGCCTGCCACTTGGCGTGCTTGCGTCCGGTCCCCAGCTCGGCGATGGCGTAGGCCAGTATGCCCTGGCGCTCCCCCAGCCTAACTATGGGGATCAGCTCGTCCTTGGGCCGGTATATCTCCCCGTTCAGGGAGCTGAGGTCACCGGAGTACACCTCGCACGGCCCCCTCTTCTCCAGGGAGTAGTAGATGGTGCAGCTCGGGCATCCCTCGCCCCCGCAGGAGCACTGGTCCCGATAGCCGAACAGCTCCAGGTCGGTGGGGATGGGCACCAGTCCGAGGCGGTGGGCCACGATCTCGTCGAAGACCGGGCTTATGCTCTCGTACTCGTTCCCCTCCGCGTCGACCGAGGACCCCAGGTGGAACTCCACGTCGTCGATGGCCATCTTGGGGACGTCCAGCATCAGCGCGCGGCGCAGAGCGTTGACCTTCTCCGGGCTGGCATCGGTGACAAGGAACTTGGCCTTGGTCTCCATCAACTCTAGCATCTTGATGTGCATAGAGCGCCTCTTTACACCCTTCTGCCCCGGCGCCCGCCCTTCTTCTTGGTGCCGTCATGCGGGATAGGGGTGACGTCCTCGATGCGTCCGATCCTCAGTCCTGCGCGGGCCAGGGCCCTTATGGCCGCCTGAGCGCCCGGACCGGGGGAGGTGGAGCGGTTGCCGCCAGGTGCGCGCACCTTGACGTGAATGCCCTCGATCCCCTTCTCCTTGGCTATCTCAGCCACCTTTTCCGCGGCCCTCATGGCCGCGTAGGGCGACGACTCGTCCTTGGCCGCCTTGACCACCATCCCGCCGGTGCACTTGGTTATGGTCTCGGCACCGGTGACGTCGGTCAAGGTGATGATGATGTTGTTGTAGCTGGCGAAAACGTTCGCGATTCCCCACTTACCCATCAGTTCACCTCCTCGGCCGGCAGCTCGGCCGGGACGTCCTCGACATCCTGGGCGGCCGCCTCAACATCCTTGGGCACATGCTTCACGAACTTCTTCTTGCCCATGTCCTTCTTGAACTCCGCGGCCTCGTCACGGCGTTCCTTTAGCGCGACGGCCTCCTTCTGGGCCTGCCTCAGCGGGTGCATCTCGTCTGCCACGGGGGACAGGGGGTTCAGAACGATCTTCTCCTCGTCCTCCCTGGTGACTATGTACCCGGGGATGGTGACCTTCTGATCGTCGATGCAGACATGGCCATGCACGATGAACTGCCTGGCCTGGCCCACGGTGGATGCCAGTCCCTTGTTGTAGACCACGGTCTGCAGGCGGCGCTCCAGCAGGGCTATGTCAGAAAGACCCAGAACATCGTCCAGTCTGGTGCCCTCCATGGGCAGGAGGCCGATCCTGGCGCACTTGCGCAGGAGATTCTCGGTCTCCATCTTGGCCTGGTGCTCGCCGGTCCTGAGGCGGGCCTGGAGGTCACGGGACTGCTTGCGCAGGTTCCTCAGTATGGTCTTGGCCTTCCACAGCTCCCTCTTGCTCTTCAGGCCGTACTGCTTGACCAGTATGGCCTCCTCCTTAATGCGCTCGCCCTGCCACGGGTGGGACGGGGTGTCAAAGCTCCTTCTTGGAAATTTAGGATCGCCCATCTTCAGACCTCCTCACTTCTTCGACGGCTGGGGTTTGGCCTTCGAGACACCCAGGGTCAATCCCTTCCTGCCGTTGGAACGGGTGCGCTGTCCCCGGACCTTGTGCCCGGTCTCGTGGCGCACGCCGCGGTAGCATCTGATCATCTTCAGGCGGTTCAGGTCGTCCTTCAGGACGATCTCCAGGTCCATGCCCACGATGTGCTGGTCCTCGCCGGTCTCGTAGTCGGCCTGGCGGTTGATGGCCCAGTTGGGGGCGTAATCGGAGTAGCTGGCGATGAGCTTTGCCAGCTCATCGGTCGTCGCCTCGTCCAAGTCTCCGATCCTGATCAGGCGGTCGACGCCTGCCTTGCGGACCACGACCTCTGCCACCCTCTTTCCCACGCCTTTTATGCTCTGCAGGGCGACCACGGTAGGCTTTTTGCCATCAATGTCCGTGTTCACTATACGGACAATGTACCGGAAGTCGTCCTTCTCTTCAGTGTTAGTCTTCTTCGCTTCAGCCAAAGGTATCCCTCGCTGACGTTCGCGAATCGAATCTCGCCCTCGCGAAGTACGCCCCGCGCTCAAGCGCGCGGCTTGCAGTTCCCATCTCCGGATAGGGCTACCGGTCCGGGAACAAGTCCCTCTCAGGAGGAACTCCTTCAACAGTATCGATTCTGTCAGTGATGCCAATCCCAAAGGGCTATATAAGTGTTCTGCAGGGAAAGGGGATATGGAAGGGTTTTCAGGGGGCGATCTCCCTGGAGACCACATCGAGGGCCTGGCAGAGCGCGTCCTTCAGCTTCTCGGGGTCCCCGCCCCCGCCCTGGGCGAAGTCGGGCTTGCCTCCCCCTCCCCCGCCCATGAAGGCCATTATGCCCTTCAGGGCCTTGCGGCAGTCCATGCGCACGTCGGGGGAGCAGGTGACCAGCAGCTTGGCCCGGTCGCCCCTGACCCCGATGACCGCCACGGTCCCGGGCAGGGAGGAGAGCTTCTTGGACATGTCCTCGGGGTCCTCTCCGGGCAGTGCCTCATGCACCACCACCCGGATGTCGCCGACCCTGGGGGCTGCGTCCACCAGCCCCCTGATGCTCATCTCGTTGATGACCGCCGAGAGCTGCTCTATCCTCTTGCGCTGTTCGCGCAGCTCCTCCTCCTGCTTGGCCACGGCCTCGGGGAGCCTCTCCCCGGGAACGTTGAGCCGGTCCCCCAGATCCTCCACCAGGCGTTTATCGGCCTGCATGCCGGTCACCGCGGCCATTCCTGCGGTGTACTCGATGCGCACCACCCCGTCCTGGATGCGCTTGGTGCGGGTGATGCGCACCGGCCCCACCATTCCGGTGTGGGAGCAGTGCAGTCCTCCGCAGGCCTCCGCGTCCAGTCCCTTCACGTCCACCACCCGGATGATCTTGCCGGGGACGGCTCCGCCCTGATACAGCCGGTAGCCGTGCTTGGCCTCGGCCTCGTCCCTCTGCATGAAGGTGATGCTGATGGGCAGGTCCTGCAGCACCACGCAGTTCACCTCGCTCTCCAGGAGGTCCCTCTGCTCTGAGCTCAGGTTCTCGTAATGGGTGATGTCCAGGCGGGCCTGGTCCACGGCCTTGTGGGCCCCGGCCTGCCAGACGTGGTTCCCGAACAGCCCCCTGGCCACCCCGTTGATCAGATGCGCGGCGGTGTGATGGCGCATGAGCTGCCTGCGGCGCGCCAGGTCGATGCTCCCCCGGACCCGGGAACCGATCTTCGGGTTCTCGCCCTCCACGAAGTGCACGATGGTGGTCTTGATCTTGATGACCCGGCAGACCCTCTTGCCATCAAGCATCCCCAGGTCCCATTCCTGCCCTCCTCCCTCGGGATAGAAGGCCGTCTGGTCCAGCACCACCCCGCCGTCGATCTCGGCGATGACCCTGCCCTCGAACTCGGTTAGTTCCGGATCTTCGTAATAAAGCATGCGGGTCTCGGGCATGGACTCCGGCCGTTCCTTGGCCATGACCTCGGCGGCCTCCGGCTTCTCGTGCCGGGCGGCCACCTGCATGTAGAAGTTGTCCGGGACGTCGATCTGGTCCGGAGCGAACTCCTTGGCGATCTCCGGGTTCAGGCCGTGGGAGTCGTAGAGCTCGATGAGCCTCTCGACCGAAAGCCTCTCCCCCTTCTTCAGGTCCCTGACCAGCCGTCCGACCAGCTGCTTCCCCCTTCCGAGGGTCTCGAAGTAACGATCCTCCTCCACCTGCACCAGTTCCAGGATGTCCTCGCGGTTCTCCTTCAGTTCCGGGAATATGTCCTGGAAGTGGTCGATCTGCCTTCCCACCGCCTCCGAGAGCCTGATGTCCAGGTCCAGGGAGCGTATGGAGCGCAGTGCGCGACGCACGAGCATCCTGGCGAAGTAGCCCTCGCGGACGTTGGAGGGCACCACTCCGTCGTTGAGCATGAGCATGAGCGCTCTGGAGTGGTCGCATATGACGTAGATGTCCTCCAGGGGGCCGATGGTCCTCATCAGCTCCTCATAATCGATGCCGATGCGGTCCGCGGTGGTCTCGCGTATGCGGCGGACGTCCGCGGCCGTCTTCATGTTGGTGGCCCCGGCGACCTTGCTGTACTCGGTCAGCACCCTGGCGTCCGGACTGACCTTGGCCAGGTCCTTCAGCCATTCCACCACCGGCCCGAAGACCGCCTCGTAGGCCGAGGAGGCGCCCTGGGACACCCAGCACATGCGCTCCAGTCCGTAGCCGGTGTCCACCACGGTCATGTCCATGGGCTTGCGTCCGTCAGGCGTGTCCCGGTACATCATGAACACCAGGGTGGCCACCTCCACGCCGTCCAGGATGACCTCAACGCAGGGTCCGGCGTTCCCGCCGCCCTCCCACCACTCCTCGATGTAGCGCATCTTGCCCGGGTCGGTGCCCAGGCGCTCGGTGAAGAGGCGGTGGCAGAGCTCCACGGTGCGGTCCTTGAAGTAGATGAACCTGCCGTCCTTCTTGTTGAAGGCGTGATGGGCGCACATCTCGAAGAAGGTGAAATGGCGGCCGGTCTTGCCCACGTTGTCTATGTCGTTGAAGCGGACGCAGGTCTGGGAGATGGTCAGGGGATTGTAGGGCGGTTCGATCACGCCGTTCAGCACCCATGGCTGGAAATCATATATGGAGGCCTGGGTGAAGAAGACGTCATCCCTCCAGCGGGCCACTATGGGGTATCGCTTGACCCTTCCGTGACCGTTCTCCTCAAAGAAGCTGAGATAGGCCTCGCGCATCTGGTGCAGGTCCAGCCTCTGATTCATGGGGGAGTTCCCGATGAAGGTGTACTCCTCGCAGGGGGGCTCGCCGCAGGTGGCCCAGTCCCCAAGGCTCCAGAAGTGCCTCTGACACTTGGGGCATTGCTTGCGCTTGAAACCCTTCTCCTGGAAGAAGGCGAGGTCGAACTCCGAGCCGGTCATGACTGGCGTTATTCAGAGGTCGTTATAAGAATATTGTCATCTCCACCAGAAACGGGTGAAAATGGTCCCTGCCAGATCAAATATGGCAGGAGGCGATGCCCTTCTTCTGGAGGTACTTCTGGTGGTATTCCTCGGCCCTCCAGAAGGTCCCGGCCTTCTCCAGGGTCGTGGCTATGGGCCTCTTGAACCTGCCCGAGGTGTCCAGTTTTGTCTTGGATGCCTCAGCCGCGCGCAGCTGCTCCTCGTCGTGATAGAATATAGCGCTGCGGTACTGCTTGCCGACGTCCGGTCCCTGCCGGTCCCGCTGGGTTGGATCGTGGGAGCTCCAGAAGACCTCCAGCAGCTGTTCGTAGCTGACCTCCGCATCATCGAAGGACAGCTGCACCACCTCGGCGTGTCCGGTGCGATCCGTGCACACCTCCCGGTAGGTGGGCGATTCCGTGTGTCCACCCATATATCCCACTTCGGTTTCCCGGACCCCATTAACCCTCTGGAACGCGGCCTCCACACCCCAGAAGCATCCCGCCGCGAACGTGGCCTTTCTGATCGCCATGCTATCCTCGTTCATCGGACGCACCACCATCTATATAATCGATACATCAGAAGAGGTCGCAGTTGTGGGAATAGTCCACCTTCACGTCTATGACCGCCAGGGCGTTCCGCGAGAGGCAATCCTTGAGCACAGCCTCGAACTCCTTCTCATGGACGGAATAACCTTCTGCGTCGAATGACCGGGCGTAGGTGGGGATGTCCGGAAAGCCCAGGTCCACGTTGGAGGCCCTTCCCAGTCCCCTCATCATCTTCTCCCTTATGAGTCCAAGGCCGCCATCGTTGAATATGACGGTCACGAAATTCACGCCCAGGCGCTTGGCCGTCTCCAGCTCCGAGGAGGACATCAGGAACCCCCCGTCGCCGGCCACCGCCACCACCCTCCTCTCCGGGTGCAGCATCCTGGCCGCTATGGCCGACGGCACGGCCACCCCCATGGGGATGAGCCCATTTTGCAGCAGCAGGGTGTTCGGTTCGTAAGCGGGATAGAACTTGGCCAGCCATATGAGGTGGGCTCCCACATCGCTCACTACAATGTCCTGCCGCCCCATCTGCCGGCGCAGGGCCTGCACCAGCCCCTTGGGTCCGGAGGATGGGGTTTCCGTGGCCCGCCTCATGGTGCCCTGATGCGACGCGTACCACTCCTGGGCCTTAGCCCCCTTGGGTATGAGCTTTCCCAGTGTGTGCACAAGGTCGCCCTCGGCCGAGGCCGAGACCTTCAGTTCCCTGGCCTTACCAGGTCCACCGCGCCCCATGTAGACAACGGTCTTCTCCCGGCCCCTGTTCCAGTACTGCGGCTGGAACTCCGTGGCGTCGTAGCCGATCAAGGCCACCAGGTCAGCCTCATCGTAGGCTTCCTTGGCCAGATCGCTGTTCCTCATGCCTATGGTGCCCAGGCTCAAGGGATGGTCATAGGGGAGCGCTCCCGAAGCCATCCAAGTGCATCCCGCGGGGATGCCCCAGGACGCCAGGAACTCCCGGACCTCCACGACGGCGTTCTCCCTCAGCACCCCGTGTCCGATTATGGCCAGTGGTTTCTCCGACCTCTCCAGCAGCCGCCTGATCTGGGTGATGGAGGTGGGGACGCTCCTCATGCGCCTGGGAGGCACCGGGTCCAACGCCTCTCCCGGCGACTCCCTCTTCATGATGTCCTCGGGAAGCTGCAGCACGACCGGGCCGGTGCGTTCCCTGCCCGCCAGGGCGAAGGCCCTCCGGACCGTGGCTGGAAGTTCCTGGGGATTGTTCACATCCAGCACCTTCTTGGCCAGGGGCCTGAACATGGCCACGAGGTCCAGGACCTGCTTCTGCGGAGGGTTGCGGCGGGCCTCGCCCGCCTGGGACACCAGGGCGATCATCGGCAGGTTGCTGAGGTAGGCGTCCGCCACCCCGGATACCAGATTCGTTGCTCCCGGGCCCAAGGTGCTCAGGCACACCCCCGGCCGTCCGGTCAATCGGCCCACCGTGCCGGCCATGAAGGCCGCGGCCTGCTCATGCCTGGTGAGAACGAAGTGCAGCCCGGCCTGGTGTATGGCATCCATGACCTCCAGGTTCTCCTCGCCCGGGATCCCGAAAACGTGGTCAACGCCCTCGGCCTGCAGGCATCTGACCAAAAGCTCAGCGGTCTTCATGGGATCACTCGAACATCATGGCCCTGGTGTGGAACAGGTCCGCGATCGCGCACCTGATGGCATCTTCGACCTTGCCGTCATGCCTGTAGGGTTTGGCTCCCCTGGCCATCAGCTCCGTTTCAGCCTTCTCCCCGAACTCGGAGGCCAGGACGATGTCCACCCCGGCCAGGTCCGCCACCATCTTCTCCAGCTTCTGCCGGTGTTTCTCCCCGAACATGGGTTCATTCATCAGAGGGTCGGTGTCCACGATCCCGGCTGGGGTGATGTTCCCGTCCTCCACCTCGTAGAGCATGAAGCGGCTGGCATGGCCGAAGTGCCTGTCCACCATGTCCCCGGTGGAGGTGGCCACGGCCACCCTGTACTTGGCCTTAATCTCCATCTCGATGGCGATGGGGCCTCCGCCCGAAGGCTCCTTCGAACCGCAGGTGAAATGGGCGAACTCAGCCGATCTGTCGTTGTCCAACAGTCCGATGGCGTCAGCCCTACAGAAACGGCAGTGCCTCATCTGCTTCACATTAGTCTCGCACATGTCCTGCAGGCGCTTGCGCTGCTCCGGGGTGGGCGCAGGAACGTTGGCGAACTTGGTTCCCGGCACAGGTATCAGCGGGATGATGTTGTGTATGTAGACGCCCAGCTCCTTGACCTTCTTCGCCACCTCGGGAATGTGGTCGGCGTTGATGGTGGGCACCATGACCGTGTTGGCCTTGACCAGTATACCGGCCTCCACGCATTTCCGTATGCCCTCCAGCTGATTGGTCAGCAGCCTTTCGGCGGCTTCCCGGCCGCGTAACGCCTTACCCTCCCATATCACAAAGTCGTAGATCTTCTCCCCTACCGCAGGGTCCACCGCGTTGATGGTGACAGTGACGAACTTGATCCCCAACTGCTTCAGCCGGGGGACCGCCTTGGGCAGGTTCAGTCCGTTGGTGCTGAGGCACAGGGTCAGGTCCGGGAACTCCTCCCTCACCATCTCCAAAGTGGTGAATGTCTCCTCGTTGGCCAGGGGGTCGCCCGGTCCGGCCACCCCGATCACGCTCATGTAGGGTATCTTCTCCTTGACGTAGCGTATCTTCTCCACCGCTTCCTTGGGGGAGAGGAGGTCCGAGGTCACCCCGGGCCTGGATTCGTTCATGCAATCGTACTTGCGATTGCAATAGTTGCACTGGATGTTGCACCTGGGCGCTATGGGCAGGTGCATTCGCGCGAACTTCTTGTGCGCCTTCTCGTTGTAGCAGGGATGGCTGTCCAGCATCTCCTGGACATGGATAGGCAGATCGCTCATTCATTTCCCCCAGAACATAATCCGAAACATCGGCTCTTGAATATCCAGCAATTCGTTATTATAGATTACCCCATTTTCGCACGCCCGCGAAAGCGATATATCCCCAGCCCCTCTCTACAACCACGATGACCGACATTTTCAATGAGAGGGCCATGCAGAGACTGTTCTCCAACATGAACCAGCACGTTCCGGTCAAGAGAAGGTCGCTCGAGGCCCTGTTGAACGATGACGATCCCAAATATCAGGGCAAGGATGGTGCGGTGTACAGCCTCGCCCGCAAGGAGCTCAAGCTACTGGCGGAACTGGTGGACGATGAGGACCGGTCCCGCCTGAAGCTGCCCATACTGATCATGACCGACACATCATACGGTGACGGGTACTGGAAGGTAATGGGAAAGATCGAGGTGAGGGTCATGTCGAGGTTGATCGGCAGGCAGCCTGAGAGGGAGGACGAGATGAGGATATTCTATCCCTATCTCAAGGATATCCGGGACAAGCTGCCCACCACGACCAACACGGTTTTCTCTTATTGACCGATGAACTTTTTATCCATAGCCCAAGCTATTGAAACACGATCATACGCAACCTATCTTCCACCTGATCAATTTTGATAGAAATTAAAAAAGATTAACTCTGGAAGAGGGTACACACGCAACCCGTTTAACGGTTAAGCCAAAGCCTACCATTAAGGCAAGCCTACAGTGCTTACGCGGCGATGGACGTTAGTAACCGCGGACTGAACATCTCGGTTGCCCTCGATGCGTACATCCCGATTCTATCAAGCTCATCAATTATGAGCGTCCTAAGATGCCTCTTTTTCAAGGTGGC
>MVPZ01000105.1 GCA_002067045.1 Methanomassiliicoccales archaeon PtaB.Bin134
ACCCCTTGTCGAACCTGTATCGGTGAATAACGTAAATACAATCCTCATATATAATTGGATGTATCATCCAACTAATTACCCTTCGACGCTGGACGTTCCGCCGGCCTTGTAATAGAAGCTTAATTAAGGAGGCGGTGTATTCCCGCTAGACCGCTCTCGCGGTCAATGACAAGGGGATTTCGAAGATGAAGAGCGGAGTACTTGTAGTAGGGCACGGTAGCAAGCTGAAGCACAACAGGGACCTGGTGGTCAATGCTGCAGCGAGGATGGCATCCTTGCAGGAGTTCGGGCCAGTGACGGCGGCATTCATGCAGCTTAACGAACCGGACATCAAGACGGGGATAAGGGAACTGGTGGCACAGGGCGTGGACATGATCTACGTTCAGCCATGCTTCCTTGCTTCCGGCATCCATCTCACCGAGGACATACCTAACGAGATTGGCCTGAAGAAGGGAGAGAGCGAGGCCAAGATGGAGGTGGACGGTAAGACCATCACCCTCCGGTGCTGTGATCCCATAGGGGACGATGAGCGCATCGCCCAGATCCTGGCCGACCGGACCAGGGCGCGGATGCAGCGGGCATAGATATGAGCGAGAAGGTCCTCGTGCTGGATCTCACTCATGGAGGGGAGGTCCTATCTCAGGTGTTCGCATCCCGAGGTGACATCGTCACCGCTGTGGACATCTACGGTACTGCTTCCTCTGAAAAAAAGGACACTTTGACGAGAGCGGGCGTACGTGTCCTGAGCGATTCACCGCGGGAAAGCTTTGACCTGGGGGTGGTCCCCATCCACTGCCCAGACCGTTTTATCGGCCAAGCAACTTTGGGAAGACGTATCACAGCCCATCAGGCCGTTGGTGAACTGGCCTCCTTCGCCATACCAACAGTGGAGATCACCGGGGCCAGGGGTAAGACGTCAGCGTGCCATGTCCTGGCCCATATACTGGCCTCCATGGGCTCCGAGGTTCTACTTCACACCAGCAGGGGCATGAGCACTCTGAACGCCCAGCGCCATCGATCGTATCGCGACAAGGTGAGCATCGCCCCACCCTCCATCCTCGCCTTGTCCCTGGAGCACCCTCCTGCGGACGTGGGGGTGTTCGAGGTGAGCCTGGGGGGCACGGGCCTGGCCAGTGTATCGGTTATAACCGGGCTCGACGACAACTATCCCATAGCCGGAGGCACCAGGAGAGCCTTTGATGGCAAGGTGCAGATGGCAGCCACCGCCAAGGTGCTGGTCTGCCCCGAGAGGGAAAGAGAAATATGGGTCCCCTACACGCCATCCTCCGCCCGAATCATAACCTTCGGGGAAGGGGGAGATGTGGAGATCTCCTTACCGGATCGTCTGGAGCTGGGCAAGGGGGCACCCCTCATGGTGCGCTGGAAAGGAAAGAGGTACCTCTCCCGGCTCCCTGGCGGCCTACTTGCGCCCAGCTATTCAACGGCCTTGGCCAGCGGCTTGGCGGCCGCCGTGGCCATGGGTGTGGACATGGACCGGGCCGTGGCCTCCCTAACAACCTTTAATGGTGTGCCCGGTCGGGGGGACGTGGTGCGAGAGAAAGGCAGGTTCCTTATAAGGGAGCGCAACCCCGGGGTCAGCGCGGGGTCCATAGATTGGAACATCGGTGTCCTGGAGCGCTACTACTCGCAGACGGATATCGGTATCGCCATCGATCCCGTGAACGTGAAGATATGCGAGAAGCTGGACCTGGAGGACGTCCACAAGGTTCTAGTAAAGCACCCCGCGGTGACGGGACAGTACGTCATCAACATGCCCGGCCTTTCTCGCGAGTCCAGCGGCTACCTACGTATAGATGGGCCGTGGGAGGTCATGGGGAAGCATGAGGTGCTGGTCCACTGCATCAAGGAGGGATACCTCTGAGGGATGTGCTCCATCCCCGCCCGAACCCCATCATCGCGGCAATGTACACGCTCAGGGACCTGGACGCTGACATTATCGTGATGCACGGACCTGCGGGCTGCGGCTTCATGGCCGCCCGACGACTGGAGGAGGCGGGGGTGAGGGTCATGACCACAGGGATGCATGAGAACGATCTAATCTTCGGGGCGGAGGAGAAGCTCATCCGCATCCTCAAGAACGTGGATGGGAGGTTCAACCCGCACCTGATAGGGGTGGTGGGCACCTGCGCATCCATGATCATAGGGGAGAACCTCGATGGCGCGGTCAAGAAGGCAGGTCTGAGCGCCGTGGTCCTGCCCGTTGATGTGCACGGCTGCTCTGGCCCCAACACCTCGGGGGCCATCCGCGCCCTCGAGGTTGCAGCCGAGAGAGGCGTGATAACCTCTCAAGAGATGGACCGGCAGAGAAGCATGTTGCTGAAGGCGACACAGATAGAGCGGGAGAGGGGGCTCACCAGCAGGGATTACCTCGAGCCCCATCCGGGAGCGACGAAGATGTCGGTTGGGCTCAGGATAGTTAACGCCCTGCGCAAAGGTCAGAGAGTTGCCGTAGCCCTGAACGCAAAGAAGGAGACCGCCTATGGCTTCGCAGATACCATGAGGGCGGTGCAGTACGCGAGGGATAAGGTCGGGGGGCAGGTGGTCCACATAGGCAACCTGGACCCCGATGTGGGCCTTCCTCGCATCCGCCGTTACGCCATCAACATCCTTCGGGACCTCAAGGGGTCAGGGGTTGCGGATGTCCTCCTCACTGGAGGCTTGGACGAGTACCCGGTGGCAGGAGAGGCTGCGGCCAGGGCCCTGGATGAGTGCGGAGCGGACCTGCGCATCATCGCCGGCCTGCCGCACGCGGTGCCCGGACTGCGAAGGGAGGATATTTTGGTCACAGACCAGCCCCGGGAGCTGCGCAACTACATAGAGCAAGGTTTCCTTCTGTCGGTAGGGGAGGTCAGCACCCACGCCGATGTCATGAGCACGAGCAGTGTGCTGTACAGCGAACTGGGTAACACCATACGGGAGATCGTGGACGAGGGATTGGCATGAGGCAGATGGCCATCTACGGGAAGGGGGGCATCGGCAAGTCCACCATCTCCGCGAACATGGCGGCATCCTTCGCGGAGGCGGGGCTGCGCACCTGGTATATCGGGTGCGATCCAAAGTCCGACGGGAGCATGACCCTTCTTCACGGCAGGAAGATCCCCACCTTCCTGGAGCAGATGAGGACAGGGGGGCAGGAGGTGGTGTTCACGGGCTTCGGGGGAGTGAGGTGCGTGGAGACCGGCGGCCCCCTGGCCGGGGTGGGGTGCGCGGGACGGGGGATAATCGTGGCAGTCCAGAAGCTGGCCCAGGAGCATTTCCGGCAGGAGGATGATGTGCTCATATATGATGTGCCCGGCGATGTCGTATGCGGAGGCTTCGCCGCCCCCCTGCGAGAGAGGTACGCCAATGAGGTCTACATCGTGTCCAGCGGAGAATACCTTTCCCTGTACGCGGCGAACAACATCGCCAAAGGCCTGGCGAACCTCAATGTGGCTCTGGGCGGGATCATATGCAACTCCCGAGAAATTGCTCGGGAGGAGGAAGCCGTGACCGAGTACGCCCGCCGGATCGGGTCTCGGCTCATCGGCTTCATACCCCGCAGCCCGGTGGTCAGAGAGTGCGAGAACAGAGGGGTCACCGTCATTGAAGGGGCGCCGCATGACATGCAGGCGGACGCCTACCGCCGCCTGGGCCAGGCGGTGCTGGGGAACCGCGAGCTGAGCGTACCCCGTCCCATGGACCCCGAAGAGATACGCGCTCTTTTACGGGAGATGGCATGACTGCGCCGCCCAGGGTCGTGATCGCGGGTTCGGGCAGCGGAGTGGGAAAGACGGTCATCACCACCGGCCTCATGTCCCGTCTGTCCAAGAGGCGCAAGGTGCAGGGGTACAAGGTAGGTCCCGACTTCATAGATCCCATGTACCACACGGCGGCCACCGGCCTCCCGTCCCGGAACTTGGACTCCTACTTCATGGAGAGAAACGACCTTCTCAACCTTTTCGGATGGTCGAGCAGGGACGCGGACCTGGCGGTGGTGGAGGGGGTCAGGGGCCTCTACGATGGGCTCACCTCAACAGGG
>MVPZ01000106.1 GCA_002067045.1 Methanomassiliicoccales archaeon PtaB.Bin134
GCTGGTGGAGGCTGCCCGTCATCCCCTGATCAACCTCATGACCATGTCTGAGGTCGTTGATGTCAGCGGTGAGGCACCCAACTTCAAGGTGACGATACGCCACAATCCCCGATTTGTCGACATGGACAAGTGCGTCGGATGCGGTATTTGCGCAGAGAAGTGCCCGGTAAAGGTGCCTAACGAGTACGATGCCAACCTGGTCAACAGAAAGGCGATCTACATCCCCTTCGCCCAGGCGGTACCCCTCAAGTACGCCATAGACTCCTCGAAGTGCCTGAAGATCACCAAGGGACGCTGCGGCCTGTGCGAGAAGAACTGCCCGGCCGGTGCCATCAACTATGAGGACAAGCCCGTCGATGAGACCATCGATGTTGGGGCCATAATCCTCGCTCCTGGTTTCTCTGTGTTCGATGCCAGGCTCAAGAAGGAATACGGTTACGGGGACTATCCCAATGTCATCACCTCTCTGGAGTTCGAGAGGTTCCTGAGCGCCACTGGCCCATACGGCGGCCACGTGGTCAGGCCTTCTGACCAGAAGGCCCCAAAGAAGATCGCCTTCCTTCAGTGTGTTGGTTCCAGGGATGAGAAGGTTGGGAACACCTACTGTTCCTCCGTCTGCTGCATGTACGCCATAAAGCAGGCGATCATCGCTGGGGAGCACACTGCCGGACTGGAGCCCACCATATTCTTCATGGACATCAGGGCCGTGGGCAAGGAGTTCGAGGACTACCGTGCCCGTGCTGAGAAGGAGTACGGGATCAAGATGCACCGCGCTACCAGGGTAGCGAGCGTCTCCCAGGACCCCGTGACCAAGAACCTCACCCTCCGCTATGAGAGCGGCGGTGACATCGTGGAAGAGGAGTTCGACATGGTCGTCCTCTCCGTTGGCCTGGAGCCCACCAAGGGCGCTGAAAAGATCGGCAAGATCTTCGGGGTCAACCTCAATAAGTACGGCTTCGCAGGAACCAATGTGTACAGCCCCCTGACCTCCAGCCGTCCCGGTGTCTTCGTGACCGGCGCCTTCGCCGCTCCCAAGGACATCCCCACCTCCGTGGCCGAGGCCTCCGGTGCCGCCGCCAAGGCTGGCGCCTACATCTCCAACAAGAGGTCCCACCCTGAGGAGGAGAAGCGCGAGGAGATCCCCGTCGAAGGGGAGGAGCCCAGGATCGGCGTCTTCGTCTGCGACTGCGGTATCAACATCAAGGGGACCGTGGATGTCCCCAGCGTCGTGGAGTACGCTCGAACCCTGCCCAATGTGGTGTTCGCGGAGGAGAACAAGTACTCCTGTTCCGCCGACTCCCAGCAGAAGATCAAGGAGCTCATCCACAAGGAGAAGCTCAACAGGGTCGTGGTCGCGTCCTGCACACCCCGTACCCATGAGCCCCTGTTCCAGAGCACATTGAAGGAGGCGGGCCTCAACCCCTACCTCTTCGAGATGGCCAACATCCGCGACCAGTGCTCCTGGATCCACATGGGCGAGCCTGAGAAGGCCACCCAGAAGTCCAAGGACCTTGTCAGGATGGCCGTGGCCAAATCCCGCCTCCTCGAGCCCCTATACGAGTCCAAGCTACCGGTTACGCATTCCGCGGTCGTAATAGGCGGCGGCGTTTCCGGCATGATCGCCGCCCTTGACATAGCAGGTCAGGGATACCACGTCGATCTCCTGGAGAAGACCGAGGAGCTTGGCGGCAATGCCATCAAGATCTACCACGAGGAGGACGGCCGCAAGCTGCGGGAGTTCGCCAAGGAGCTGATCACCAGGGTGCGCAATAACAAGAACATCACCGTGCACCTCACTACCGAGGTCAAGGACGTCGGTGGCTTCGTCGGCAACTTCAAGGTCCAGACCAACCAGGGTGAGATCGAGACCGGCAGCATAGTGGTGGCCGTGGGCGCTGAGGAGTACAAGGCCAAGGAGCACCTCTACGGAGAGGACCCGCGCGTGGTCACCCAGCTGGAGCTGGAGGACAAGATGCAGAAGGGAACTCTGCCCGCAAAGACCATCGCCATGATTCAGTGCGTTGGTTCTCGAAACGACGAGGCTCCCTACTGCAGCAGGGTCTGCTGTGCCAACGCCATCAAGAATGCCATCGCCATCAGGAAGACCAACCCCAACGCCGCGGTGTACGTGTTCCACAAGGACATCAGGACATATGGCTTCCGTGAGGACCTCTACAAGGAGGCCGGCATGGCCGGCGTCAGGTTCGTCAGGGTCCCCGACGACAAGCCTCCTATGGTCACCAAGGAGGGGGACGACCTGAAGCTGGTCGCAACCGACATAGTATTGGGCGACGACATCGAGCTCAAGCCCGACCTGGTGGTCCTAAGCACCGGCATCCGTCCCCACCACGACAACGAGGAACTGGCCAAGATGCTCAAGGTGCCTCTCAGCAAGGACAAGTTCTTCCTGGAGGCCCACATGAAGCTGAGGCCCGTGGACTTCGCCACCAATGGTGTGTACCTCTGCGGCCTGGCCCATTGGCCCAAGTTCACAGACGAGGCCATCGCCCAGGCGTCCGGGGCGGCCGCCCGTGCCATGACCATCATATCCAAGCCGGAGCTGAAGAGCGAGGGTATCATCGCTGCGGTCAACGAAGATATCTGCGACGGCTGCAAGATCTGCGAGCCTGTCTGCGAGTACAAGGCCATTACCATAGTGGAAGACCCCAAGAACCCCGAGAAGAAGAAGGCGGTCGTCAACGAGGGTCTGTGCAAGGGCTGCGGCTGCTGC
>MVPZ01000107.1 GCA_002067045.1 Methanomassiliicoccales archaeon PtaB.Bin134
TTCCCCTTCGCCGGAGCGGCGGTGCTGCAGATGGCCACCGGACTGATCGTGCTCGACGGCTCCCTTGAGGAGTACAGGACGGTCTGGCTCCTGATGTTGCTTGGGATGTCCCTGGCGACCATATTTTCCATCGTTCCCTGGAAGAGGACCACCTGACCTTGGGCCCACCCGCGGTCCGCTCTCAGCCACTGTCGTCCGGGATGGTATCGATCATGCTCCCGGAAGTGATCCTCGCAGCAAAGATCCTGGCCGGATGCGTGTCCGGAAGGCCGAGGATGCTTACCATGCCCGAGGGTTCGTACGCGACCTTCCCTTCCATTACCCTTCTGAGAAGGTCCTCGTACCTTCTTTGCACGTCCTTGCCACCTTCCAATATGAACAGGAGCCTTGCCGGTTCCGGGAAGGGCAGTTCCATGCCCGTGGAGGAACCGGCCGGTACCGAGCATAGGGAGCCCGCCCGCATGAGGCACCGCTCACCCTTACTGCAGAGCACCCATCGTCCTTGGACGGTGAAGATTATGAAACCGTAGTCGTGGACGTGCTCGGCAGAGTACAACCAGGGGCTCATCACCAGATATTGGACCTGATAATGTTCCATGGCCGCGAGGAAACCGCTCCGGCCTTCGCCGGTCATTAATCCGGCGATGCGTCGGTCGTCCCGGACGTCCAACAATATCTCTATCCCCTCTCCAAGGATCACCCTTTCAGGCGTGCAGCCAGTCCTCTCTCGCAGCTCGCCCTCATGCACATCGCCCGGTGGTCCGGCCCTGTTCCCCAGTGTCGCCATTTTTCACATCTCCCGATAAGGCAGCAAAGTTAATATCCTAGGGTATTCATTGCAGTAATATTATAAATAAAAAAGTGTTACGCATATAGAAAGGTGGAAAAATATGTGGCTGATTACGACCTTGGTCGCGGCGATCGCCGTTACGCTGGCTTGGCTCGTCGCGTCGAAAAGATACAGACTGAATCTCCTGGCCCTCATGCTCTGGGGCCTATCAGTGATGATCCTGATCGATCATATACTGGGATATGAGGGCGGGGCCTTCCTTGAGATGGAGACCGACGGGCTGATCCCCAGCGGAATCGTCCTGGGGGTGGCCATGCTCATTCCGGTGTTCATCGTGTGGGAGGCCTCATTGACTTTGGCCAAGCTTAAGGGGGAGCTGGGAGAGAAAGTTGGAGGTGAATGACATGGCTTGCTTCCTAGTGCCAATGGCCGTGGCCATGGTGACCACGGCCTTCGGAAGAAGGGTCCCGGAACGTCTGCACATCGCGTGGCTGAACCTGCTCCTGTGGGGCGGCAGCATCGCCCTGGCCCTGGAACATGTGGCCCACGAGGAGATCGTACCATACCCGCCGTTCCTATCGGCAATGGGTTCCGCGGCAGAGACAACCGTCATGCTGAACGAGATGGCCACCATTGGCGTGTCGATGTTGTTGGCCTGCGTGCTGGTATGGGCCGGGATGGTTTTCGTATACGAAAGGTACACCGCAGAGGACCGCACGGCACAGGCCGCGTAAGCCGCGCCGAAGATGGTCCGTCAAACCCTTTTCCAATCCTTCTTTTTTTAGGGGGAGCCTCTGCTGCAGGGACCTGAAGGGACCCATGGGCGCTACGGTGATACCTTCTGGGAAACGGCCACAAAATATTCCTGGTCATCCTGCTCGAAAAGCATCGCCAGACCGGCCTCGGCCATCATGGCCTTCATGACCTCCATCGACGGTAGGAAGTCCGCGCATATCTCATCCCCTCCCTCCTCATGCACCCTGTTTATGTGCTCCTTGCAGGAGGAATGCGCGATGACCAGCCTTCCGCCCGGCCTGAGGCAGCCCCCGAGCACCTTTATCGCCCCCAGCGGATCGGGGAAGTGCGGGAAGCAGGAGTAGCATACCACCAGGTCGAACTCCGGCCCGAAGTCCGCCTGATAGAGGTCCATGACGCGATAGGACACCAGGGGGTGGCCCGATTCCGGGTACTTTCTGCGGGCCTGCTCTATCATCCCCTCCGAGTAGTCTATGGCCAGGACCTTCCCCGATGTCAGGCGCCGCTCGTAGAAGGGTATCATCACCCCGGTCCCGGTGCCCACGTCCAATACGTACTCGTGCCCCTTCAGGCCCAGAAGGTCGGCTATCCTCTCCACCTTGTCCATGTCATGAACGGTTATCCGGTCCCAGGTCGCCGCCCTCTCGTTGAAGAAATCCCTCTGCTTGGGATTGGGCCTGCGCCTTGCTAAAAATTCCCTTACCGCTTCGTTCCTTGCCTCCATTGACATTCCCTCCTCATCGGGGGATCACCATAGGTATCCCCTTGAACTCCTCCACGTAGGCCTCCAGCCCGTACACCTCGAGTATGTTCCCGGGGTTGACCACCTCCCGCCCGCCGGCGGCGTGGACCCGGCCCTCCTTCATCATTATGAAACGGTTGCAGTACCTGAGGGACAGGTTGAGGTCGTGATTGGTCATCACCGCGCACATCCCGTTCTCCCTGACAATGTGGGACAGGATGCCCAGGATGCGGTGCTGGTTGCACAGGTCCAGGTTGCTGGTCGGCTCGTCCAGGAGCAGGACCCGGGGCTGCTGTACTATGGCCCGGGCGATCTGCACCAGCTGGTATTCCCCGCCGCTGATGGAATCGACATGTTTGCCGGATATCCCTTCCAGCCCCATCATCTGGATCACCCTTCCGGTGAGCCGCAGGTCCTTCTCGGTGATATCCCAGTCCACATAGGGGCGCCGGCCGAGCAGCACCGACTCGAACACCGTGCTGCCGGACATGTGCGCCCGCTGCGGCACGTAACCGAAGCGCTTGGCCAGCTCACGGCGTTCCATGGTCAGGGCGTCGTCCCCGTTGACCATCACCGTTCCCGAGCCCAGCCTGTGCACCCGGTTGATGCACTTCAGCAGTGTGGTCTTGCCCACGCCGTTCGGTCCGATTATGCTGACCAGGTCCCCGGGGCCGGCCTGAAATCCGATGTTCGATATGGTGGCATGCCCGTTGTATCCGAACTCCACCCCGTCCACCTTGAGGATCATCGCCTGTACCTCCTCACCAGCAGATAGATGAACATCGGGCCGCCCAGCAGGGAGGTCAGAAGCCCCACCGGCAATACCATGGGCCGCATCACGTTCATGGCCACCACATTGGCCAGCAGAAGGATGCCCGCCCCGCTTACCACGGACATGGGTATCAGGAAGCGGTGGTCGCTGCCTATGATCATCCTGGCCAGGTGAGGGGCGATCAACCCCACGAAGGCTATGACCCCGAAGCCCGAGACCAGCACTGCGGAGAGCAGGGCGGTCAGTACCAGGCCCAGCACCCTGAAGCGCTCGGTGTTGACCCCCAGCCCCTTGGCCACCTCGTCCCCGGCGTCCAGGGAGTTCAGGTCCCAGCGGACCGTGATGAAGTACAGGAGTATGGGCAGGAACACCAGGAATATGATCAGGTCCCAGCCCCAGTTGGCGTTGGACAGGCTCCCGAAGCTCCAGGACACTATGGCGCTCAGCTGCACCGAGTCGGCCATGTACTGCATCAGGGTCAGACCGGCGGAGAAGATGGCGCTTATGGCTATCCCGGCCAGGACCATGGTCTCCGCGGAGACCCGGGTGATGCGGGTGAGGAGCAGTATCACCGCGGTGGCCACCATGGCGAACCCGAAGGCGCAGGCCGTGGTCACGTAGGGGCTGCTCACCGAGATGTAGCGGGAGGTGGCGGACCCTCCGTCCAGGAAGAGGATGGCGAAGGCCGCCCCGAAGGCGGCCGCGCTTGATAGGCCGAGGGTGTAGGGCGAGGCCAGGGGATTGCGCAGGATGCACTGCATAACAGTTCCCGATAACGCCAGGCCGCCTCCGGTGATCATCGCGGCCGCCATTATGGGCATGTATATGCGCCATATCTTCCAGCCCACGATGTCGCCGGTGTCGAAGGTGACCAGGCGGACCAATATGTCCGCCAGGGAAGAGGAGGGCATGCCGACCACCAGCGAGACCAGCACCGTCGCCGCCATGGCGATCGCCCCGCCCAGTATCAGCGTGCTCTTCCTGCGCACGTCCCGACCGTAGGAGACCTCCGAGGCGGTCCTCTCCCCCTGCGCATCATCGTCGTATATCCGGTACCGCCCCTGCTCCCCTTCCATGATTCACCCCCGGCCAAGCGCGTTGGCCCTCGCGGACCGCCTCAGAACCAGTCCACCTGCCCGCATCCCGGGGATTGCATGTCCAGCAGGTCCTGGTAGGTCACATCGCTGCCCGGGAAGAACAGGGCGAGTATCTCGTTGGCCTTGTCCTCCATGTCGTAGTCGTACACCTCCGGGTTCAGCACCGTGCCGATGTAGAAGGCGTTGATGATCTCCGTCTCCCAGTTGGTGCCGTAGTACTTGTAGACCAGCGTGGTGTAGATGTCCTGGTTGGCCACAGCGGTCACGTTGGACAGGGAGGCCTCGTCCGCCTGGAAGGCCGTGGAGCTGCTGGCATAGGTCATGGAGTCCACGAATATGTAGTCAGGATCGGCATCCATGAGGTCCACCAGGGAGGTGTCGTAGGGATTGCCGTTGTTCATGTCCGGCATGACGTTCTCCGCGCAGGTCAGGTCGAACGGGAGGTACTTGCCCGTGGTCTTGTAGAAGCCCCCCTGCATGAAGTAGAACATGCCGCCCACGTAGGCCTCCTTCCGCTGGTTCTCCGGCACCTCGGCCCGGTAGCCCTCCAATTCGTCGAGCAGGCCGTTGATGCCGTCTATGAGCTCCTGGGCCCTAGCCTCCCGTCCCAGCACCTTCCCGATCAGGGTCAGCTGCTGCCCGAAGGCTTCCATGTCGTCTATGTCGAAGGCGCCCTGGGCGTTGAGCCCGACCACCGCGATGTTCGTCTTGTTCTGCAGGTCGTTCAGGACCCCCACGTCCTCGATGGACGAGAAGATAACATCAGCACCGGTGGCGTTGATCTCCGCGAAGTTGGCCTCGCTCCCCACGGAAGTTATGGAGGATATGTTCTGATAGGCGATGCGATACGTGGCCTTGAAATAGTTGGCCGGAGAGCCCATGGCCTTGGCGTCGAAGCTGTCGATGCCCGAGACCATGTCCACCGCGTCGAAGTAGCTTATCAGGCGCAGGGAGCTTGCGCTCAGGCACACGATGCTATCCACCTCGGCCTTTATGCTGACCGTCCTCCCCCGCATGTCCGTGACCGTGAAATCCCCTTTGATGTCGTTCCCCAGGCCGTTGAGGACCAGTACCGCCCCCAAGGCCGCCACCACTATGATGACCGCCGCCGTTACGGCGAACAATTGCTTCTTGCTCAAGTTCCAACCCACCTTGCCGGCCATCTCCATCCCCCGGGAGGCCGATCATGCCAGAGGTATCTAGTAACACTATTAATTATTTTATGCTACCGAGCACCTGTGGAAGCTGACGATACGATGACAATTGGAACGATGGCGAGCGCTGGGAACTGCCGCCCGGGGCGGACCATGAAAGGCCGGAGCTCGTTGGAAAAAGCGGAGGCCTAGATCTCCTCGACCTTGGATACCAGCAGGCGGAGCATGGATTCGGCATCAGCCCTCTCCGGCACCAGGGAGACATGGACGCCGTATTCCTCCAGGCGCTCCCTGGTCTCCCGGCCCATGGCCGCCACGGCGACCCCCTCCAGGAGCATGAGCGCGTTCTCCTTGCCATCCCTCCCCTCCATCTGCACCAGGAAGGCCTGGGCGTGAGCGGGCGTGGGGAAGGCCAGAACGTCAATGCCCCCGTCCTCCAGGAGATCAAGCAGCCCCTCCATCTCCTCCCCCTCGTCCACCAGCAGGGAGTACACCGAGACCTGCTCCACCTTCCAGCCCATCGTTTCCAGGTCGGTGACCATCTGCGGGGAACCCTGGTCCGAGCGCAGGAGGGCCATGGTCCCCCGGCGAGGAAGGCGGTTGATATGGCCGACCAGGGAATCGGTGGTGGCCTCCGGGGCCACTGACGCCACCCTCAGCCCATGGTGGGTGGCGGCGGCCGAGGTGCGCTCCCCGATGACCACCATCTCCGTCCGGGAGACGGCCTCCCTCAGCCGGTCCAGCATCTTGCGGCCTCTGGCCATGTGCACCATGGACTCGATGACCGTGGGGCAGGTGACCACCAGGACCTCGAAGCGTCCGGCGAACAGGTCCACCAGGAACAGGGAGAAGTTGGCGTCGTCAATGGGCTGGGCCCTGATAGGGGAGACGCAGACGAAATCGGCCAGCTGCCGGTACGGCCGGCAAAGCGGTACCCACCTCTCCGGGGGGCCTAGTATGGCCACGACCTTCCTCATGGCCCCTCGAAGCGCGCCTATGGTTAATTACTTTGCCTGAGGAGGCCGTCCACCGCCCTCAGCAGGTCAGGGAAGGTGGCCCTCTCCGCGGTCACCTGGACCGGCATCCCCAGGGAGAGCAGCGTGTCCCTGGTCGGAGGTCCGATGGCCGCGTTAATGGCCTTCCATCTGAAATCCGGGCCGAAGAGCTCTTCGGCCCTGGCCACCGTGAGCCTCGCGGACAGCGATGACGTGTGCAGTATTGCGTCCACCTTCCCGGAGCGCAGCTCCCGCAGTGCCCGGTCCAGGGAATCCCCGCGATCCTCCCTGAGGGAGTAAATGGGCACCTCCAGGAATTTCCGGAGGCCGAGCATTCCCCCACTCAGGACGTCATTGCCCTGGTCCGACCTGAACATGAGCACACCTCCCTCCCCTTGGGAGAGCAGGTCCAGCAGCCCTTCGGAGGTGTACTCGTCGGGCAGGCCGACCTTCCGAACACCGAGCCTCTTCAGGGCGTCGGCGGTGGGCGGACCGATGGCCACGAGCTCCGTGCCCTCGGGAACATCATCGATAAGGTCCGGGTCAGCCCGCGAAAGGGCCTTCACCGCGGTGACGCTGGCGAACACCAGGGACGTGAAACGGCCCTGCCGCACGTCGTTCAGCAATGCGGGGAGCTCAGGTGGCTCTAGGTACTCCACCTCCACCACCGAGGCGCAGATGGCCTGGTGACCGGACGCCTCCGCCAGGCGGCGCGACTCCTCCCAGCGGTCCCGGGGCCGCAGCACCAGCAGGGTGCTCATCGCAGGTCACCCAGCAAGGAGGCCATCTCCACCACCCGACCCACCACGATGACCGACGGGGCGCGCATCCCCTCTTGCCGGCATTCCTCGGCGGCCCGGGAGACCGTGGTGATCAGGGACCTCTGCGATGCGCTGGAGCCGTCCTGGACCACCGCCACCGGAGAGTCTGGGTCCAGCCCGCCCTCCATCAGCCGTTTCATGTTCCTGTCGATGTTGGACATGCCCATCATGATCACCAATGTGCCCCCGCTCCGGGCCAGCGCCGCCCAGTCCAGCCATTCCCCCTCCTTGTGGTCGCCCTCGTGCCCGGTGATGATGGTGACGGACGAGGATAGCGTGCGGTGGGTCACCGGCACTCCGGCCAGGGCCGGCACGGCTATGCTGGCGCTGACCCCGGGCACCACGTGCACCTCCACACCGTGACGGCGCAGGTGCTCGGCCTCCTCGCCCCCCCGGCCGAACAGGAAGGGGTCCCCGCCCTTCAGCCTGACCACCATGCTCCCCTGCTGGGCCTTTTCCAGCAGGATGCGGTTGATCTCCTCCTGTTCGGCCTTGTGGCCTCCGCCCCTCTTCCCCACGTCCAGCATCTCAGCATCGGGCGGGGCCTCCCGCAGCACCTTCTCCCCCACCAGTGAATCGTGTACCACCACCTCCGCGCTGCGCAGCAGCTCCAGTCCGCGCGCGGTCATCAGCCCGGGGTCCCCCGGACCCGCTCCCACCAGGTATACAACCCCGGCCATCAGCTCCACCCCCATTGACTCCTCATATCCTCGGCCACCTTCAGCACGTCCTGCGCCCCTCGCAATCTGGCCTCGTACCGCTTGGCCCATGAACCGTCCGGGGAGAGCCAGAGGCAGCGCAGCATGATCCCCTGGCCGTCCGGAGAGGCCCAAATGCCCAGGGGGACCTGGCAGCTGGCCCCCAGCTCCAGCATCACCCCTCTCTCCACATCCACGCATCTCCGCGTTGGCAGATGGTCCAGATGGGCGATGGCCCCGGCGCGTTCATCGCCCTCGCGGCAGACCAGCGCTATGGCCCCCTGCCCCGCCGGAGGCACCCAGACCCCAGGGTCCAGAGCATGTCGGGGAACGTTCTCCCCCAGCCTCTCCAGCCCGGCATCCGCCAGCACTATGGCGTGGTAGTCCCCCCTGCGCCATCGGTTCAGGCGGGTGGTGATGTTCCCGCGCAGCTCGGCCACCTCCAGGTCCGGCCGGAGATGCTTCAGCAGGGCCTTGCGGCGCACGCTGGAGGTCCCCACCACCGCCCCTGGCGGCAATGCGGACAGATCGGCCCTGGACACCAGCACGTCCCCGGAGGGACCCCGGGGAAGCACCGCCACCAGCCTGGTCCCCGGCGTGAGCGCGGAAGGCATGTCCTTCAGGGAGTTCACCGCCAGGTCTATCTCCCCGGAGAGCAGCCTCTGGTCCAGCTCCTTGGTGAAAACACCGTACCCGCCCATGGCCTCCAGGGGGGTGCAGCGGTCCCGGTCCCCGCAGGTGGTGATGACCTTGATCTCCGGGGAAAGGTCCTCCGGAAGGCCCCCGAGGGCCTCCAGGGCCAGATCGGCCTGGACCATGGCCAGGCGGCTCCCCCTGGTTCCCAGGATCAAGCCATCCCCTCCAGGGCCTCTGAGAACGCCTGCGCGAGCATGCCCATCTCCCGGTCCCCGTGGGCCAGCGAAAGGAAGCAGGTCTCGAACTGGGAGGGGGGCATGCTCACCCCCAGCTCCAGCATGCTCCGGTAGAAGGACATGTACCTGGACCGGTCGCATTCCAGGACCTCCCTGGCGTTGCTCAGCGGCCCCCTGCCGAAGAAGACCTGGAACATGGACCCCTGGCCCTGCACCTGGGCCTCGATCCCCAGCCGGGTTATGTCCCCGGAAAGGCGGCCGCGCAGCCGTTCGCCCCGGAGGTTGAGGTCCTGCAGGCCCTCCGACTCCAGGACCTCCAGGGTCGCCAGCCCCGCGCTCAGGCTCATAGGGTTGCCGCTGTACGTTCCGGCCTGGTACACCCTGCCCAGCGGGGAGATGTGGGACATGATCTCCCTGGAGCCGCCGAAGGCGCCCATGGGCATGCCCCCGCCCAGCACCTTGCCCAGCACGGTCAGGTCCGGGCGAACGCCATAGAGCTCCTGGGCCCCTCCCAGGGAGAGTCGGAATCCGGTGATGACCTCGTCGAATATGAGCAATGAACCGTGAGAATCGGCCAGGCGGCGCACCTCCGCGAGGTACCCGGGGGAGGGCGGGACGGGGCCCACGTTCCCCAGCATGGGCTCCAGTATGATCGCGGCCACCTGACCCTTGTTGGCCCTCAGCGCCCCCTCCATCTGATCCGGGTCGTTGTAATCGACCACCAGAGTATGGGCGGCCACCTCCTCCAGCACCCCTGCGGAATCCGGGGAGCCGTGGGTCAGCGCCCCTGAGCCGGAGCGCACCAGCACGGCGTCGTGCGCACCGTGGAAGCCGCCGTCCACCTTTATGACCTTCTTGCGGCCGGTGCACCCGCGGGCCAGGCGCAGCGCGTGCATGGTGGCCTCGGTGCCGCTGCTCACGAAGCGCATCATCTCCATGCTCGGGAGGTGACCACGGACCTTCTCGGCCAGCAACACCTCCTTCTCGTGCGGTGCGCCGTACAGGGTGCCCAGGGCGGCCTGCTCCCGAAGAACGCTGACGATGGCCGGATGGGCATGTCCCAGTATCAACGGGCCGTAGCCCAGCACCAGGTCGACATATTCACGGCCGTCGACGTCGACCACCATGGCCCCCCGCCCCTGTTCGATGTACAGGGGGAAGGGCTTCACCGCGCGCACCGGGGAGGACACCCCGCCGGGCATGAGGTCGACCGCCCTTGAGTATAGCTTCCTTGAGCGTTCGGTCAGTTCACTCACCTCGGAGAACGTTGGCGATGTCGGCGGCGAAGTATGATATGATGAGGTCCGCCCCCGCCCTGCGTATGCATTGCAGCGATTCCATGATGCCCGCCTTGAGGTCCAGGGCCCCCTGCGCCGCGGCGCACATGATCATGGCGTACTCGCCGCTCACCTGATAGGCGCAGATGGGCAGGTCGAACTCCTGATGGGCCCGGAATATCACGTCCAGGTAGGGCAGGGCAGGCTTGACCATCAGGATGTCCGCCCCCTCCTGCGCATCCGCCCTAAGCTCCCGGAAGGCCTGCCGGGCGTTGCCTGGGTCCATCTGGTGGGAGCGGCGGTCGCCATGCGATGGGCAGCTGCCAACCATGTCCCGGAAGGGACCGTAGAAGCATGAGGCGAACTTGGCCGAATAGGCCATTATCCCCGTGTCGATGAACCCTTCAGCGTCCAGGGCCTTCCGTATGGCCGCCACCTGCCCGTCCATCATGCCCGAGGGGGCCACCATATCCGCCCCGGCCCGGGCATGGGAGACGGCTATCCTTCCATATAGCTCCAGGGTGGGGTCGTTGAGCACCATGCCGCCCTCCAGCACCCCGCAGTGTCCGTGGTCGGTGTACTCGCAAAGGCACAGGTCGGTGATGACCGGAAGGTCGCAGGCATCCTTGACCTTCCGGACCGCCCTCTGCACCACCCCCTGGGGGTTCCAGGCCTCCGAACCCGTGGGACCCTTTCTGCAAGGCACCCCGAACAGCAGCACCGCGCCAAGTCCGAGCTCGGCCAGGCGAACGCATTCATCGGCCACCTCGTCCAGGGGCAGCGCGAACTGCCCGGGAAGGGTGGACACCTCCCTCCGTTCACTGATGTTCTCGTCCACGAACACCGGTTGGATCAGCTGTCCGGGCCGCAGGGAGGTCTCCCTGAGCATGTTGCGCATCTGCGGCGTGGTCCTAAGCCTTCTCATCCTTTCCTGCGGGTACGTCCTGCACCACCTCCAATGCGAATATCTCCTTGGTACTGCGCAGCAGTCCACCATCACCCTGCCTGCTGGCGATCTTGACCGCGGCTGTGGGATCGGCCAGGAAGCGGCTCATCAGGGATGAGGCCAGAGCCTCCAGCACCTCCTCGGCGGATTCCCCTGCCTTCAGCCGGTTCAGGGCCTTGCCCACCTCCCGGGCCTTCATGCCCTCGTACTTGATGTAGACCAGCCGGAGGATCTCCGCGGCCCTCATCTCGTCCAACCGGCGGGAGAGCAGGTCCAGCTCGTCCTTTACCACCCGTTCGGCGTTGAAGACCTCCATCCTGCGCCTCTCCAGGTTCTCCCTGGCCACCTCGTTCAAGGCCGACAGGTCGCAGAGTTGCACTCCCGGTATGGAGCGCACGGCCTGGTCCACGTTGCGCGGGAAGGAGACGTCGATTATGAACATGCCCCGACCCGAACGTCGCTCCATGGCCGGGGATATCTCCTTGAGTCCCAGGATGTTGTGGGTGGCCGAGGTGGCGCAGAGAACCACGTCGGCCTTGACCAGATAGTCATGGAGATGCTCGAAGCGCACCGCCTTCCCGTCCAGCGACCAGGCCAGCTCCACCGCCCGTGCATAGGTGCGGTTGGAGACGAAGACCGCCTCCGGCCCCTTCCCGGCCAGATGCTTGGCGATCAGGGAGGCCATCTGTCCGGCCCCCACCACCAGGACGGTCTTGCCCTTCAGGTCCCCCATGCGGGATTCGGCCAGGTCCACCGCGGCCGAGCCGATCGATACATTGCCCTTGTTCACCCGGGTCTCGGTTCGCACCCTCTTTCCGGTGTTGAGGGCTTTGCGGAACACCTCGCCCATCAGCGGACCGCAGCACCCCTCGCGGCAGGAGAGCTCGAAGGCCTCCTTTACCTGGGACTGGATCTGGTCCTCACCCACGATCATGGATTCCAGCCCCGAGGCCACCCGCAGGAGATGATGCAGGGTCTCCTTTCCAGCCATGTACCGGACCAGACTGCCCTGGGCCTCGTAGGGGAGAAGCGATGCCACAAGGCCCTCCAGCCCCTCGCGTGCCGCCTCCCTTTCCCGGGACACCAGGTAGAACTCCACCCGGTTGCAGGTCTTGAGCACCGCGCACTCCTCCACCCCTGGGCGGTCGCGCATCTCCTGAAGAATGGCCGCGGCGTCCATCTGCCCCAGCCGCCCCAGGTCCTGGATGCAGGAGTCCTTGTGGGTGATGTGCGCGCTGAGCAAAGGGCAGGTCATTTGACCGCCTCCTTGGCGATCTCCCATGCCTCGTCTTGATCGCGGGCCAATGCCTCCCAGACGTGCCTGTTCTCCAGCATACGCCGGATACGCCCCTCCCTATCAGCTGGATCGGGGAATGTCTCCCTCAGCTCCTCCCTCAGCCTCTCGCTGAGGTCCACCATGTCCTCGATGGAAGCGGACAGATCCCTCTCCAGCAGCAGACGGATGTACCTGGACATGCCAGGGCTACGACCCAGTGTGGACACTGCGATGGTGTAATTGCGTTTCTCCACCACCGAGGGAATGAGGAAATCACCTGGGCGGTCGGACCTGTTGCATGGCTTTCCCTGGACCCTTGCGCGTTCGAATATGACATCGTCGGTCGAGGTGTCTCCGGTGGCGGCCACCACGAGGTCCGTCCCGCCGATCAGGTGAAGGTTATCGAGGACCTCCCCTCTGATGAAGCGGATGCCTGCAGGGACCTCGCACGGCTGCCGGTCCACGATAACGACATCGGCCTCCTTGAAGAGGTACAAGGCCTTGCGCATGCCCACTAGCCCGGCGCCGAAGACCACCGCCTTCCTCCCTCTGAGATCCATGAACAGGGGTAACAGCTAGACCACTCGGACCCCCACATATCTTAGCGTAATAAAAATGCTTCTATTTTTAATATGAATAACATTCATATAATTAATGTTATTTTTAGATTTAATAGTAATATTTATCAAGTCCTTGGAATATCGGCATGCAAGGTGGTTCTGATGAAGAACGGAGTATTGGTAGTGGGACATGGAAGCAAGATGGAGCACAACATGGGACTGGTGGTCAGCATGGCCAAGAGACTTCAGGAGAAGGGCGAGTTCGGACCGGTGGAGGCCGCGTTCATGCAGCTGAACGATCCGGACATACCCACTGGGCTGGCCAACGTGGCCGCCAGGGGCGCGGACATTATCTACGTGGTGCCCTGCTTCCTGGCCACGGGCATACACACCACCGAGGACATCCCGGGCGTGTTGGGATTCTCCAAGGGGCAGCGCTCCGGAAAGGTCAAGGCGGGAGGGCGCACCGTGGAGGTCCGCTACTGCCAGCCAATGGGTGACGACGCCCGCCTGGCGGAGATACTGGCCGACCGGGTCAAGGCCGAGATGTGAACATGAAGGTGCTCGTACTGGACCTCACCCATGGTGGGGAGGTCCTGGCCCGGGAGTACCTGCGCCGCGGGAACCAAGTCACCGCGGTGGACATCTATCGAACTGCCGGGGAGACTGCACGCAGCCTTTCCGCTGAAGGAGCGCGTATCCTTCCGGCGGCGCCGGACGAGCGGTTCGACCTTGCGGTGGCTCCCGTGCATTCACCGGATCGTTTCATAGGAAAGGCTGTGGCCGATCGGAAGCTCACCCATCATCAGGCCGTGGGGGAACTGACCAGCTTCCCATATCCGGTGGTGGAGGTCACCGGGGTCAGGGGAAAGACCAGCACCGTGAGGGTGCTGTCGTTCCTCATGGCCTCCGAGGGCCGGAAGGTGCTGTGCCTGAGCAGCTCGGGACTGAGCCGGTACGATGGTGAGGAGAAGGTGCTGGAGGACAAGGTCAGCATTGCCCCTCCCACCTTGCTCAGGCTGTCCTCCTCGCCAACGGACGTCGACCTCGGCATCTTCGAGGTCAGCCTGGGAGGCACCGGGATCGGGAAGGTCTCGGTGATAACTGGCCTGCAGGAGGATTATCCCATCGCGGCCGGTACGCGCCGGGCCTTCGACGGCAAATCGCAGATGGCCGAGTCGGCCCGCGGGGTCCTTATAATTCCCAAGGGAGAGGAGGAGACCTGGAGGCCACTGGCCCGGAGATGCCGGCGGATGGTGACCTTCGGCAAGGGCGGCGATGTGGAGGCGGAGGTGTCGAACGCGGCACTGGGATCCCCCTCCCTGCTCACAGTGCGCACTGGGCGGGGAGAGAGGGAGGTCCCCCTGCAGCCATCATTCCTGCCTGATGCTTACACCCTGGCCTTCTCCTGCGCCCTGGCCGCGGCCGAGGGATTGGACCTCGACCCGCTGGAGATATGCTCATCATTGAGCGGCTTCCCGGGCGCCAGGGGAAGGGCTGAGGTGCTGGTGGACGAACGGGGGGAGATGGTCAGGGAACGCAACCCCGGGGTGTGCACCGCCTCCTTGGACTTCATCATTGACCGCATGGTCCGAGAACACGGGTGCCGGGACATCGGACTGGTGCTCGATCCGGTGAACATCAAGGTCTGCGAGAAGCTGGACCTGGAACGGATGGCGGAGATGTGCGAGCGGCATCCCCAGGTCACCGGGAGGTACATACTTCCCAGCGGCGTACGGGCAGGCGGTTCGCAGCTCTTCGAGCCCATCGGGGACGTGGACGAGGTCCGGACGCGCCACCGCACCGTGCTGTGGGCCACCAAGGAGGGATACCTTTGAGCGATGTGCTGCACCCCCGGCCGAACCCCATAGTTGCCGCCATGTACACCCTGCGGGACATGGACGCCGAGGTGATCGTGGTGCACGGTCCCGCCGGATGCGGATTCATGGTCTCCAGGCGATTGGAGGACGCCGGGGTCCGCGTTGTCACCACGGGCATGAAGGAGAACGATCTGATATTCGGGGCCGAGGAGAAGCTGGCGGAAACGCTTCGTCTGGTGCAGGACCGTTTCTCCCCGGGCCTGGTGGGGGTCGTGGGGACCTGCGCCAGCATGATAATCGGCGAGAACCTGGACCGGGCGGTGCAGAAGGCCGGGCTCAAGGCCAAGGTCATCCCGGTCGACGTGCACGGCTGTTCGGGGGCCAACACCACCGGGGCCATAAGGGCCCTGGAGGTGGCCGCTGAGAGGGGGGTGATCCCGCAGGAGGAGATGTTCCGCCAGAGGGAGATGCTGACCCGGGCCACCCTGCTGGAGAGCAACCGGGGGCTGACCAGCAAGGAGCACCTGTCACCGAACTACGGGGTCACCAAGTACTCGGCCGCGAGACGCATCAGGGACGTCCTGGCCACAGGGGGACGGGTCCTGGTGGTTCTGAACGGCAAGAAGGAGCTGGCCTACGGGCA
>MVPZ01000108.1 GCA_002067045.1 Methanomassiliicoccales archaeon PtaB.Bin134
GAACCGGGCTTGGTGGTTATGGCCCCGGGCAGCGGGGTGATCAGGATCGAGCCGGTCTCGGTCTGCCACCAGGTGTCCATGATGGGGCACTTCTCATTGCCCACGTACTTGTGGTACCACATCCAGGCCTCGGGGTTGATGGGCTCACCCACGGAGGCCAGCACCCTCAGGGACGAGAGGTCCCGGCCCTGCGGCCACTTCTCCCCCTCCCTCATCAGGGAGCGGATGGCCGTGGGGGCGGTGTAGAATATGTTCACCTTGAACTTCTCCACGATGTTCCAGAAGCGGTCCACCTGCGGATACGTAGGGATGCCCTCGAACATCAGGGTGGTCGCGCCGGCGCACAGCGGCCCGTAGACGATGTAGCTGTGGCCGGTGATCCAGCCGATGTCCGCGGTGCACCAGTAGGTGTCGTCCTCATGGTAGTCGAAGATGTTCTTGAAGGTGATGCAGGTCCCCAGCAGGTACCCGGCGGTGCTGTGCACCACGCCCTTCGGCTTCCCGGTGGAGCCGGAGGTGTACAGGATGAACAGGGGGTCCTCGGCGTCGCACCACACCGGCTCGCAGGAGCGGTCGGCCTTGGCCATCTCGTCATGCCACCAGATGTCCCTGCCCGGCTCCATGGGGCATTCCGCCCCGGCGCGCTTGACCACGATGACCTTCTCTATTGAAGTCCCCTTCTCCAGGGCCACGTCCGCGTTGCTCTTCAGCGGCACGAACTTGCTGCCGCGGTGATTTCCATCGGCGGTGATGAGTATCTTCGAGCCGCAGTCGGCGATGCGGTCCTTCAGGGACTCGGAGCTGAAGCCGCCGAACACGATGCTGTGAATGGCGCCGATCCTGGTACAGGCCAGCATGGCGATGGCCAGCTCGGGGATCATGGGCAGGTACAGGGATATCCGGTCGCCCTTCTGCACCCCGTGGGACTTGAGGACGTTGGCGAAACGGCAGACCTCGGTGTGCAGCTGCTGGTAGGTGAACGTCCGGACATCATCCTCGTTCTCACCCTGCCAGATGATGGCCGCCTTGTTCTTGCGCCCGTTCTCCAGGTGGCGGTCCAGGCAGTTGTAGGAGACGTTAAGCTTGCCGCCCTCGAACCACTTTATGATGGCGTTCTCCCTGTCCCAGCTGTGAAGGTTGGTCCACCTCTCGAACCAGTGCAGCTCGTCGGTGGCCATCTTCCCCCAGAACTTTTCCGGGTCCTCCACCGACTCCTTGTACATCTTTTTGTACTGCTCAAGGCTCTTGATGTGCGCCTTCTCGCTGAACTCCTTGGATGGCGGGAACCGCCTAACCTCTTCCATTACGCTCTCGATGGTCTTTCCGTCACTCATTCTCCGCTTCCTCCTGTGGGCGGACATCCGCCGGAACTAGGCCTCTCGCCGGTCCCATGTCCGTAATGTAAGTTATAAGGATTATGGAAAACGCATAGGAAGGGCGGAATTAATTATAATTTGCCACCGTCACTACTGATTTTGTCGATTTGATTGCGTGGTTCGATTCCAATGGTGGATTTGCTATTCCTCTGAGGAATCAAAAAAAGGGGGGAAGGGAGGCCGCTCAGGCGGTGGTCTCCCTGAAGGTCATGCTGATATCTATGTCCATGCTGTCATCGGTGCTGCTCCCGTCCTCCATCTCGATGTGGGCCCGGATGCGGTTCCTCTCGAAGGTTATGTGGGCGTTGCGCACGTTGGACCTGTACATGCTCATGCGCTTCCCGGATTGCGTAAGCCGCCTCTCGCTGCAGCGCAGGAAGCCCGCGTCCTCCAGCACCTTGATCTTGCGGTAGCATGCGGCGATCGGTATCCCCAGGGCCTCGCTGAGCTCGAAGGCGCTCTTGGCCCTGCCCATGGTGGCCATCAGTATCTTGGACGAATATTCCTCGGTCAACAGTCTTGAGGTCTCCAGAACCTGCATGTTTCGCACCTATGACAACTACTGCAGAGCGGGGTATATAACCCGAGCGACCTCAGAATCACTTTTGATTTTTGATAATCACACCTAGCCAGCATACTTATCTGCTGGGATATCCAGGGAGTCCCTTATCAACTGCGGTAATCGCAGCGGCGTAGCAAATCCAGTCGACGCGTGTTACTATTTCGAGCTTTTCTTAACATTTATTTGGATTGGAAGATTAGATTAATATACGCCGCGGTCCAATCTTATCTCGTGGGTCGCCCCCATAGGAGGTCGAACATGTCCTGCGGAAAGTGCGGCGCTAAGGGTGAGAAGAAGAAGGATGACAAGAAGAAGAAGTGAGCGCTTCTTGCATCCGACCGATCTCAAACCCCTTAAACACTTCTTCTATGTTAGTTCATGAACCATCAATCGTTCCTGGCCAGCAGCGATATGGCCAGGAAGATCATGACCGCCCCGCCTATCACGAAGAGGTCCATGACCTCCCCCAGCAGCAGCCAGCTCAGGAACACCGCGAAGGCCGATTCCACCATGAGCACGGTGGCCGAGGTGACCACGCTGATGTGCTTCAGCGCGGACGTCCACAGGACCGTGGGCACGGTGGTGCAGACCACCCCTATGAAAAGGGTCGCGGGCAGGTCATCCGTTCCGAAGCCCCCCTCCAGGGGTATCAGGAAGTAGAAGGCCATGAGCGTGGCCGGCAGGAACAGGTGCAGCCCCAGGCTCCACTGCCCGGGGGTCATGCTGCGCAGGGCGATGCGCGAGGTCACCACCGAGACGCCTATGCAGGCCGAGGAGATCAGCACCAGCAGGTTCCCGGTGAGCTGGGAGCCCTGCAGCACCGACAGGTCCCAGCGGGTGGTGAGGGTGATCAGTCCCAGCAATGCCACCGCTATCCCCAGCAGCCGGCGCCATCCCATGCTCTCCCTGAACAGTATCTTGCTGAAGAGGGCCACGAAGACCACGTTGGTACCGATTATGAGCCCGGCGGCGGAGGCGGTGGTCATGGTCAGGCCCAGGTAGGATGGGGCCACCACCCCGGTGTTGATCAGCGGGGCCGCCCAGAACTCCCAGCGTCCGAGCATGCGCCGGTCCAGGCCTCCGGTGAACACCAGGTATCCCAGCAGAAGGGCCGAGCCCACGGCCATGATGGCCGCCCCCAGGAGGAACGGGTTGGCACCGCCGACCTGCATCTTGACCGCCACGTAGGAGGTCCCCAGCATAAGGCTGGAGAGCAGGGTGGTGAGCAGGGCCCCGGTCTTGGGCGACAGGTCGGACAGCGTGGCGGTTCTCATGGAAGGGCGACAGCCACCGATGAACGGTTACCCGGTCATCAAGCTTGCGGACCATCCATCGAAAGTGCGAACGGCAGGGCTTTCCTGGAAAAGGATAATATCCCCCGCTCAGGGTTATAGGCACGCTCACATGTTCGAGAAGCTGCTGGTGCCCGTGGACCTTTCCCCGCAATCGCAGATGATGGCCACCGCCGCCGCGCGCATGGCATCCTACGGCGTCCGGGAGGTGGTCCTTTATTCAGCCCTGGAGCACCATTCCAAGAGGGACCCGCTGCTCAAGGCCATCGACGATCGTCTTGGGGAATCAGGGCTTAAGCATCGGGTGGTCACCGAGGTCCGCAAGGACCCGGCCTCGGCCATCCTGAAGGCCGCGGAGGCCCAGGGCTCGACCATGATAGCCATGGCCGCCTCAGGAAAGGGGAGGGTCAGGGAGTTCTTCGTGGGCAGCACCTCCCTGGCGGTGATCCGCCGCTCCAAGCTGCCTGTGCTTTTGGACAAGTTCCCCATGGAGGCCGACAGCGACCCGGTGGGCTTCGTGGAGCATTCCCCCGGATTGCTGGACAGCGTGCTGGTGACCCTGGACCTTTCCAAGGCCACCAGGCACATGATGCCCTACGTCCAGCAGTTGATCGACGCCGGGGCCAGACGCGTGACGCTTTTGCATGTGGTGCAATCCTCGCGGTACAGCATCACCGACGAGCGCCGGTTCCAGGAGGTCAACCGCAAGCTGGAGGAGCACCGTTCCAAGCTGGAGGCGGGGGATTGCCAGGTGGATACCTACGTGAGGTTCGGCACCTCCACCTACAACATCCTGGAGTCCGCCAGGGAGGCCGAGGCCACCCTCATTATGCTGGGGACCACCGGCAAGAGCTACCTGCGCGGGGCGACCCTGGGATCGACCTCCGAAGAGGTGGTCAAGGGGTCCAGCGGGCCTGTGCTGCTCATCCCCGCCTGATCAGAGGAAATGCTCCCTCTCATTCAGCTCCCTTATTCGGTCCCGCAGCTTCGGGCCGTAGACCGGGTGCCGCAATGCCAGTTCCAACTGGGAGTTCAGCCAGCCAGGGATGTCCCCGATGTCGTACCTCTTTCCGGAGAACTCCCAGGCCATCATGCCCTCCCTCTCCCGGAGCAGGCGCAGGGCGTCGGTGAGCTGCACCTCGCCGTTGTAACCGGGCTCGGTCCTCTCCAGGCACTCGAATATGCCCGGGGTCAGCACGTAGGTCCCGGCGATGCACAGGTCCGAGGGGGCCTCCTCCGGCCGGGGCTTCTCCACCAGGTCCCTGATCTCGTACAGCCGGTCGGAAACCTTGACCGCGTCCAGGACCCCGTAGTCCCTGACCTTCTCCCCGGGGACGCGCTCGGCGGCGATGACCGACCTCCCGGTGCGGGCGTGCACGTCCATGAGCTGCCTGACCACCGGCACTTCGGACACGTGTATGGTGTCCCCCAGCATGACCGCGAACGGCTCGTCACCGACGTGGTGCCTGGCGTGGTACACCGCGTCCCCCAGCCCCCTCTGCTCCTTCTGCCGGATGTAATGCAGGTTGGCCAGGTTGTTGAGCCCGCGTATGCTCTCCAGGTAGTCCTTGCGGTTGCCGTTCCGCAGTATGCTCTCCAGCTCGAAGGACCGGTCGAAGTGGTCCTCTATGGTCCGCTTGTGCCTACCGGTGATGATAATTATGTCCTGTATCCCTGCCCGCACCGCCTCCTCCACCACATATTGGATGACGGGCTTGTCGATGACCGGGAGCATCTCCTTGGGCTGCTCCTTGGTGAGCGGGAGGAATCTCACCCCCCACCCCGCCGCAGGAATGACCGCCTTCATGGCTACCAGCATATCCCTTCGTAGTTATTGGTTTTTGTTATGCCCCTTCCGTCCACCACCAGCGTGCTCCCGTA
>MVPZ01000109.1 GCA_002067045.1 Methanomassiliicoccales archaeon PtaB.Bin134
CTCGGTGGCCTTCTTCAAGGCCTTGAGGCCCAGGGTCACGGCGTCCTCCATGGACATGCCTTCCTGGTAATCCTCTTCGAAGACCTCCATGACCACGTTCCGTCCGGCCCCGATGCTTCCGGCCTTATAGGAAACCAAGGCCCCGCTGGGGTCGGTCTCGAAAAGATGCTTACCCTGGTCGTCCACCCCCGCCACCAGAAGGGCGGTCCCGAACGGGCGCACCCCGCCATACTGGGTGTAGTTCTGCTTGTAGTCGCAGATCCTCTTGACCAGGTCCTCGACCCCGGCCCTCTCGTCGTAGGTGATCTTGTTGATCTGAGCGAGGACCCTGGCCTGGTCGACCAGGATGCGCGCGTCGGCCACCAGTCCGGAGGTGGCGCAACCGATGTGATGGTCGATCTGGAATATCTTCTCGATCGACTTGGGCTCCATGAGGCGGCTGGCGATCCTCTTGTCCACGATCAGGACCACCCCGTCCTTGAACTTCAGGCCCACGGTGGTGGTTCCGCGCTTGACCGCCTCCCTGGCGTACTCCACTTGGAAAAGCCGGCCATCAGGAGAAAAAACCGTTATGGCCCTGTCATATGCCATTTGTCCTGGTTGCATGAAATCACTCCAATAATACTCGACTCAAGCCACCTAAGTTATGAGGACGTATATATTTCTTGTTGATTATTGGTGGCGAGCCACGCCAGGTCCAGTCACTGATGGCCGTCCTCCAACTGAAAATACTTTTCACGCAGGGTGCGCAGGGTCCCGGAGGTGCTCAGGGTCCTTAAGGCGAACTGGTCCGGGCTCCTCGAAGCCAGCAGGGCCAATGCCCTGTCCTTGTCCTGAGGACGGCAGCGAAAAATACCCCGAACGCCGTTGAACTGGATCATCTTGCCCTTGACCCCCCGGGCCTGCAAGCCCGCCAACACGGACAGCATATCCTCATCGCTGACCATGCGATCGACCTCGAAGGCGATGTACCGCCTCCTGCCCCTCTTCTCCTTCACCACCATCGGGAGCATTCACCGCTTGACGGAATCGACGATGCTGTTGAACTTCACTCCGGTGAGCACCACCAGCACCCGCATGGAGTCCTTGATCTCATGGTGCACCGCGCATCCCCAGATGATGCGGGCCCTGGGGTCCACCCTCTCGCTCACCAACAGGGCGGCCTTCTCCGCCTCGGTCACCGTGAGGTCCTCCCCGCCGATCACCCGAACCAAAGCGCCCTTGGCCTGTCTGATGTCCACGTCACCCAGCATAGGGGAGGACAAGGCTTCCTCGATGCACGCCTCCGCCCTCTGCCCGTATTCGCTGGACTCCCCCAGCCCGATGAGGGCCATGCCACCGTTGCGCATGATGGTCAGCAGGTCGTTGAAGTCTATGTTGATCAATCCCGGCTTGGTGAGCGCGTCGGTAATTCCCCGGATGCTCTGCATGAGCACCTCGTCAGTGACCCTGAACGCGGCCTCCAAGGGAAGCTTTGGCACCAGTTCCAGAAGCCTGTCGTTCTGCAGCACAATGGTGGTGTCGCACTTCTCCTTCAGTCTCTCCAGGCCCTTGATGGCGTTGGCCATGCGTACCGTCCCTTCCGCCCTGAAAGGCAATGTCACCACGCCTATGGTCAAGGCCCCGGCCCTCTTGGCCAGGTCCGCCACCACTGGGGCGGAACCGGTGCCGGTTCCTCCGCCCATGCCGGCCACTATAAAAACGATGTTCTGCCCGTCGACATGCTTCCAAAGCTCGTTCTCGGACTCCTCCGCGGCCCTCTGCCCGATCTCCGGGAGGGAGCCGGACCCCAATCCCTTGGTCATGCTCCGGCCCAAGAGGACCTTGTGCGGGGCCTGGATGGACAGCAGGTGGCGGGCATCGGTGTTGCAGGCCACCATTTTGACGCCCTCGACGCCGCCCTGGTGCATACGCCGGACGGTGTTGGAACCTCCCCCTCCGCATCCGATTATGGATATCTTGATGCGCAGGGACTCCACCAACGCCCTGAGCTCATCATCCTCCGGGCTGTATGCGTTCACGGGCTGCGCGGCCTCCTTTTGGAACATGTCATCGAACAAAGGGCAAATGGCACCCACCCGTTTTATGGATATTCTATAAAGTATAAAAAGGCAAGGAGGGCCTCAGCTCAAACGCGCTCATCCACAGTCTCGAACCTCGCCCCGCATTCCGGGCAGGTCTCATCGTCCGATGACAGGTGGATGCCGCAGACCGGACAGCTCTCACCCACGAACGTTCCGCATTCGCACATCCCCTTGTTCCCGTCAAAGACCTTTCCGCAGAACGGACACTCCACCAGGCGAACATCCTCGAAGCGCTCATGGCAATAAGGGCAATCGTTCTCTCCATCGTCTATCTGCGTCCCGCATACGGGGCAGTAGAAGACACCATCCTCGTCAGCGATGATCGCGCCGCACTCACAGCTCCCGGAATCCTTGTAGACACTCCGGCCGCACACCGGGCAGTCCATGCGTTGCATCTCTGGATAGGTCGCCCTGCCCTCGACCTCCTCCTGTGAATACTTCCTTTGGCAATAGGGGCAGAAGCCCACCCTTTTTAAGCAGGTGATGTGGAACACCTTCCCGCACTCGCACTTGACGTGCGGGAGCCCGTCCTTGAGGCGGCCCATGCATATCTGGCAGACCAGTCCTTCACCGCGCACCGGCCTTATCTTCACCCTGGCCTCCGATCGGCTTAGGGGCTGAAGGCGGTCCTCGTGGAACGTCCATCCGCGGCTGTCCCCCTTCCCCCTTCTTGTTACTATGTAGTACAGGGGGACCAGGGAGGAAGCCCCCAAGGAGGTCAGGAAGAGCGTCAGCAGCACCCTTGGGCGGACCACCTTTCGATTTATATGACTTGCTTTCTGATTATTGAAATCCGACATGAACGGTAAAGGCAGTTACATCTCGGCCATTGTCCGTTTCCAGTACAAGCAACCTTTTTCTTCCGAATAGTAAAACGATAAAAGCGAAAAGCTCTTAAACAAAACGCAATCAGGAGAATACCATGTCCTACCCCTCGACATCGCACATAATGTTGAAATATGGACATTTTAATCCTGGCAGAACTGCCTTAAATGCAGGGCTCGATGAAACATCGGGCCGCATGCCAGGGACATGGTTCCGTGGAGGTGCCCATTCACCTTTCGAGGGTAGGAACGTGAAGGGTAGGGGATTCCGGTCCTGTATTCTGGTTAGGAATGGGGTTCAAAAATAATAGGAGGGAGAGGCAACTGAGCAGTTTGAAGTCAATATTTGGTGGATTGTTCAAAAAAGGAGACAAAGAGGAACAATCGTCCCAAGGATCGAAAGATGAAAAGAGAGGAGGAGCGAATATGGAATCAAAAAGCGGTTCTGTTTTGGTAGTAGGAGGGGGCATCGGAGGTGTCCAGACCTCTTTGGACCTGGCCGAGTCCGGGTTCAAGGTCTACATGGTCGAGAGCAAGGCCAGCATCGGCGGTGTCATGGCCCAGTTGGACAAGACCTTCCCGACCAACGACTGTTCGATGTGTATCCTGTCCCCAAAGCTTGTGGAGGCGGCGAGGCACCCTATGATCAGCATGATGACCTTGACCGAGGTCATGAACGTTGAGGGAGAGGCCGGTAATTTCACGGTTACCTTGAAGAAGAAGCCCAGGTACGTCAATGTGGAGAGGTGCGTCGGCTGCGGACTCTGCGCCGAGAAGTGCCCGTCCAAGGTGCCCAGCGAGTACGAGCTGGGCCTGATGAACCGGAAGGCCATCTATGTTGCTTACGCTCAGGCCGTGCCGATGAAGTACGCCATCGACGCTGAGCACTGCCTGTATCTCACCAAGGGCAAGTGCGGGAACTGCAAGAAGGTCTGCCCCGCCGACGCAATTGACTATGAGATGAAGGAGACCACCGAGAAGATCAATGTGGGCGCGGTAGTACTGGCTCCTGGTTATGAGCTGTTCGACGCCCGCCTGAAGAAGGAGTATGGCTACAAGGAGTTCAAGAATGTCCTGAACAGCCTGGAGTTCGAAAGGGTGCTCAGCGCCACCGGTCCCTACCAGGGGCATGTGGTAAGGCCCTCCGATCACCAGACCCCCAAGAAGGTCGCTTTCATCCAGTGCGTCGGCTCCAGGGACGAGAAGGTCGGCAACCCGTTCTGCTCGTCCGTCTGCTGCATGTACGCCCTAAAGCAGGCCATCATCGCCGGGGAGCACACCACCGGCCTGAAGTCCACCATATTCTTCATGGACGTCAGGGCCTTCGGCAAGGAGTTCGAGGACTACGCCAAGAGGGCCGAGGGAGAGTACGGCATCAAGATGCACCGCGGCACCCGCGTGGCATCCGTCGAGGAGGCCGCCAACAACAACCTGCTGCTGCGCTACAGCGACGGAGGGAACATCCTGGCCGAGGAGTTCGACCTGGTCGTTCTGTCCGCTGGTTTCCAGCCGCCGGCACAGGCTAAGGCCCTGGCCGACAGCATGGGCTTCAAGCTGAACGAGTTCGGCTTCTGCCACACCGGGGTCTACAGCCCGCTGGAGACCACCAGGAAGGGTATCTACGTGACCGGCGCCTTCAGCGCCCCCAAGGACATCCCCACCACCGTGGCCGAGGCCAGCGGTGCCGCCGCCAAGGCCGGCGCCCACGTGTTCAACAACAGGATCAGCATCGACACCGTGGTCAAGGAGGTCCCCGAGACCGACGTGGCCGGACAGGAGCCCCGCATCGGTGTGTTCGTTTGTGACTGCGGCATTAACATCCGCGGGACCGTCGATGTGCCCTCGGTCGTGGAGTATGTCAAGACCCTGCCCAACGTGGTCTATGCTGCGGAGAACAAGTACACCTGCTCCGCGGATACCCAGGAGATAATCAAGAAGGTAATCAAGGAGGAGAAGCTGAACCGCGTCGTGGTCGCTTCCTGCACTCCCAGGACCCACGAGGCCCTGTTCCAGAGCACCATCAAGGAGGCCGGCCTGAACCCGTTCCTCTTCGAGATGGCCAACATCCGTGACCAGTGCTCTTGGATCCACATGCAGGAGCCCGAGAAGGCCACCGACAAGGCCAAGGACCTGACCAGGATGGCCATCGCCAAGTCCAGGTTCCTGGAGCCCCTGACCAAGTCCAAGCTGGGCGTCAACCACTCCGCCGTCGTGGTCGGTGGCGGACTGGCCGGTATGACCGCCGCTCTGGACATCGCCGCGCAGGGCTTCAAGGTCGACATTCTGGAGGCCACCGGGGCCATGGGCGGAAATCTGGTCAACCTGTACACCAACGAGGGAGGGGTCTCCCCCAGGCAGTACATCAAGGATCTCGAGGCCAAGGTACGCGCCAGCGACAAGATCAGCGTGCACCTGAACACCAAGGTGGAGGACGTTTCCGGCTTCGTCGGGAACTTCAAGGTGAAGGTCACCGGCGACAAGGAGCTGGAGACCGGAGCCATCGTCATCGCCACCGGTGCCAAGGCCTACGTGCCCAAGGAGTACAACTACGGCAAGGACAAGAAGGTCGTCACCCAGAACGAGCTGGAGAAGGCCCTGGTCGAGGGCGGATTCGCTGCCAAGAACGTGGTCATGATCCAGTGCGTCGGTTCCAGGAACGATGAGGCGCCCTACTGCAGCCGCGTGTGCTGCTCCAAGGCCGTCAAGAACGCCATCGAGATCAAGAAGAAGGACCCC
>MVPZ01000110.1 GCA_002067045.1 Methanomassiliicoccales archaeon PtaB.Bin134
CATCAACATCATCGTGGCGGGCATCGGGTTCCGGCGCAACTGGGACATCGACAACATATCCGCCCCCCTGATCACAGCAGCCGGGGACATAGTCACCCTGCCCATGCTGTTCCTTTCGGCGATAATCGTTCTCAATTCCCCGGACATCACCATCCTCCTGTTCTCGATAATGTTCATCCTCGTCACCATCGTGCTGGTGGGAATGGCCGTGTCCAAGGGGGCAGCGGAGATGAGGCGCATCTTCGTGCATAGCGCCCCCGTGCTCACCGTGTGCATACTGCTGGACATCATCGCGGGGGTGACCATAGACCAACAGCTGGAGGCCTTGGTGGCCTTACCAGTACTGCTGGTCCTGATACCTCCCTTCCTGGAGGACGCCAATGCCCTGGGTGGCATACTCACCTCCCGCTTCGCCTCCCTGCTGCACATGGGTATCCTGGAGCCAGGTAAGGCCCCGGGAAAGGTAGCCATGGAGAACTTCGCCATCATTTACATCTTCGCCCTGTGGGTGTTCACCCTCCTGGGCATATCTTCCTATGCCGTGGGACTGCTCCTGGGGCTGGCCTCCCCACCCCTGTGGGAGATGGTGTTCCTGTCGCTGACCGCAGGTTTGGTGACGGTTTCGGTGCTCAACATCATCGCCTACTATGTGGCCGTGCTGACGTACCGCTTCTCCCTCGACCCCGACGACCATTCTATACCCTTGACCTCCTCGGCCATAGACTCTGTCGGGGCGGTGGCGCTCATGGTCTTCATCGTCATCATGGGGCTGTCCGTGAGCTGATAGGTAATCATGCTGAAAAGCACTTTCAGGAGTTCCCGACAGGCTTATACTCTCCACCACGTTCGGGTTATAAGGCGAGGGTCCATGATCGACCGTAAGGCTATCCACGAGGTCCTTGAGGACTATGATCCCAGCAATGCAATGATAGGCGTCATCGGCTCCCACTCCGCGCTCGACACCTGCGACGGCGCGGTGGAGGAGGGCTTCCATACCCTAGCAGTATGCCAGGAGGGAAGGGATGCGCCTTATTCCCGCTACTTCAAGGCGTACCGTGACAAGAAGGACAAGGTGACCCGGGGGATGGTGGACGAGGTCATGCTGCTGCCGAAGTTCAAGGACATCCTGAGACCGGACATCATGTCGGACCTCCGGAGCCGCAGCGTCCTCTTCGTGCCCAACCGCTCCTTCACCTCCTACTGCTCCATCGATTCGGTGGAGAACGACTTCCTGGTGCCCCTCGTGGGATCGCGGAACCTCCTACGCAGCGAGGACCGGGGCGGGCCCCGGGACTACTACTGGCTCCTCGACCAGGCAGGAATGCCCTATCCCCGGAAGATCGCTGACCCCCAGGACATCGACTCCCTCAGCATCGTTAAGCTCCATCATGCCAAGAAGAAGCTGGAAAGGGGCTTCTTCACCTGCGCGACATACGATGAGTACGTTCAGAAATCGGAGCAGCTGATCAAGCAGGGGGTAATCGACCGCGAGACCCTCGAGAGCGCGAGGGTGGAGGAGTACATCATAGGCCCCGTGTTCAACCTGGACTTCTTCTACTCGCCGCTGGAGAAGCGCGGGGAGAAGGTGGAGCTGATAGGGGTGGACTGGAGGTTCGAGAGCTCCCTCGACGGCCACGTGCGGATACCCGCTGCCCAGCAGATCACCCTGAACGAAGCGCAGAGGGTGCCCGAGTACACTGTCTGCGGCCACAACTCCGCTACCCTGCGGGAGAGCCTGCTGGAGAAGGCCTTCGAGCTTGCAGAGAAGTATGTCCAGGCGACCAAGGAGCTGTTCTCCCCCGGCATCATCGGACCGTTCTGCCTACAGACCTGCGTGGACAAGGACCTCAACTTCTTCATCTACGATGTGGCGCCACGCATAGGTGGCGGGACCAACGTCCATATGAACGTGGGGCACGCCTACGGCAACTCCCTGTGGCGCAAGAACATGTCCACCGGGCGCAGGCTGGCCATGGAGGTAAGGAGGGCCGTGGAGGAAGGGCGCCTCAATGAGATCGTGACCTGAGCGGAACGGTCCCATGCACTTTCGTCTCGTTGACTCGGATCTGGTGAGCCCGGAGCGCTCTGCGGCCATCGACGAGGCCATCCTCCTGGCGAGGGATAGGGGTTCGGTACCCGATACCCTCCATCTGTACCGCAGGGACCGTCCCATGGTCTCCCTGGGCTATTTTGAAAGGACAAGTACGTGCCTGGACAAGGAAGCCATGGAGAGGCTGGGGGTAAGGGCGGTGCGGCGGGCGAGCGGCGGCAGCGCCATATACACTGACCCAGGACAGCTTATCTACTCCGTGATCATGGACCGCCGCTATGTCCCCGAGGACCCCCTAACGACCTTCCGCATGCTCTGCCAGGGGCTGGTGCTGGGCCTGGAGGAGCTAGGGGTGAGAGCCGAGTACAAGCCTGTGAACGATATCCTGGTCGACGGCCGCAAGATATCCGGGAGCGCCCAGATGCGCAGGGGCAGCGTGGTCCTGCAGCACGGCACACTACTGGTGAGCGTCGACTATGACAGGATGTTCGCCGTACTACGCTCGAGCAAGCGCGTCCGCGAGTCCTTGGTCTCATTGTCCGAGCTTATAGCGCCTGTGCCGTCCATGGATACGGTGAAAAAGGCGGTGGTCCGGGGGTTCTCGAGAGCGCTGGGATGCTTCATCGAGAGGGGGACGCTGACCTCAAGCGAGGTCAAGGACGTGGACGAGCTTGTGGCCACGAAGTACGGCCGGGACGAGCACACATATCTGCGCTAGACGTACTTCTCCAGGTCCAGGTAAGCGATCTTCCTGTCCTCGGCCAGGAAGCCCATCTTCTTGTGCAGGAGGAGCGAGCTGACGTTGTTCGGGGCCACCGAGCTGTGGACGACCTGGGCTCCCCTCTTCTTGCCCTCCAGTGCCAGGTGGCGCAAGAGCATGTAGCCGATGCCCATCCGGCGGAACTCCTTGTCCACCCCGATGTTCTCCAGCCACACCGCCTTCTCTATGCCGTCTATCCACTGGACCATCTGGCCGAACACGAACCCCACGACCCTGTCCCCCTCTTTGGCGATGAAGCTGAGCCCTTGGTCACGGTAGAACGAGAACGATCCGCTGGCCGATGCCCCCAGCTTCTGCCTGACCTCCTGGGAGAAGTCGTCCCACTTCATGCCCAAGGGCCCCTCGACGTACTCCCGCACGCATGCCAGCTCCAGCAGGCGTACCGGCACACGGTCCTCATCGGTAAGGGGGACTATCTTCATCTCACATCTCCTCTGGAGCGCTCAAACCAAGGGTGTTGAGGACGTTGGCCAGCACGATGCGGGTGGCGTTGACCAGGGCCAGGCGGGCCTCCCTGTTCTCCTCGCCCTTCAGCACCGGGACATAGGTATAGAACTGGTTGAAAGCAGCGGCCAGCTCGTGGCCGAAGGCGGGCAGCAACTGGATACGCGCCTTCTCCCCCGCCTCCCTGATCACGGAGGGGTAGCGGGCGAGGACGCGGACGAGCCTCAGCTCGTACTCGTTGGTGAGGGTCGCCGGATCGTACGCTCCCTCGCTGACACCGGCCTTCCTCTGGATGCTGCAGGCGCGGGCATGAGCGTACTGCACGAACGGAGCGCTGTTGCCCTCGAAGTTGAGGGCGTCCTCCCACTTGAAGACCAGGGGCTTCTCG
>MVPZ01000111.1 GCA_002067045.1 Methanomassiliicoccales archaeon PtaB.Bin134
TGGCAGAGCGTCGCCGAACTGGTGAGGAAGGCCATGGGCAGCCTGGAACTGAACGGGCTAAGGGTCATCGGCCCGGATGCCGACCTGTGCGTCAAGGCCGACCCCATGCTGGAGAAGGTAGTATACAACCTCATCGAGAACGTGGTCCGACATGGCAAGGGGGCCAGCAAGGTGGTCATTACCGCGCAGGAGGAGGATGGACAGACCGTCCTGGCCTTCCAGGATGATGGCTCGGGTATAGACGACGCGGACCGCGAGCACCTGTTCGAGCGCGGCTACGGAAAGCATACCGGTTTCGGGCTGTTCATGTCCCGGGAGATCCTGCGCATGACCGGACTGGAGATACGGGAGAACAGCGTGCCCGGGAGCGGGGCGAGGTTCGAGATAGTTGTGCCCGAGGCCATGTGCCGCAGGTCCCGGATTGATCTTCCGATGACCCGGTGAGAGCCCGGATGGGCTATCGCTAGCCAGCCGCCCTGAGCCCGTTGACCGGCGGGGTCATGACGAACCTGGCTCCGCGGCCAGTCGCCCTCTCGTCATGAATGGTTATCCCGGTGATCAGCAGTATCTCCCGCGACAGGAACAGGCCGAAGCCGTGGTCCCGGCCCACCCCGCGGTTGAACAGCCTGCCCCTGAACTCCTCGGGGATCCCCACGCCGTCGTCCTCGCACACGATGGCCCGCCCGTTCTCCCCGTCCTCGATCGAGAAACGGATCTGGGTCAGGTCCCCTCCGTGCTTGACCGCGTTGGAGATCAGGTTGTGGAATACCTTGGACACCAGGGGATCGGCGTACAGCTCCAGGTCCGCCGGGATGTCGTTGATCACCTTGATGCGCCCCTGGGGAACGTCCTCCACCTCGCCATTCACCAGATCGGAAAGGTTGTGCCATCTGGGGGTGCTCACCCCCACGTTCTCGTACTCCTTGGTGAACTGGATCATCGCGTAGATGCGTTCAGCGGAGGCCTGGGCCTTGGAGATGTGCTCCAGAGCCTTGGGGTCCCCAATGCCGGAACCGAGAAGTTCCAGCCTGCCAGAGAGCGCGATCAGTTGATTGCTGATATCGTGCCTGGTGATGCCGGAGAGCAGGTTGAGCTTGCGGTTGGACTCCTTCAGGGCCTGCTCGGCCTGCTTCCGGTCGGTGATGTCGGTGATGAAGTTCAGTGTGGCCGGGCGGCCCTCCCAGGTGATCACTATGGCGCTGACCTCCGCCCAGCGTACCCCGCCGCCCCTCTGCAGTACCCGGAAGTCGTATCGTTCTGGCAGGCTCTCGTTCCTGAACCTCTTATTGTAGTTCTCCAGGATCATGCTCCGATCATCCGGATGCACGAAGTCCAGGAAGGGCCGGCCGATCAGCTCCTCCTCGGAGAAACCGGTGATGGCCGCCAGGGCCGGGTTCACCAGCTTCAGGCGCTCGTCCTGGGCCACCACCACGGCCTCGGAGGCCGCATTAACCAGCAGCCGGTACTTGCGTTCGCTCTCCTTTACCAAGTCCTCAGCGGCCTTGCGGCCGGTGATGTCCCTGATCACGTTGATGGCCAGGTCCGTTCCTGCATCCGAGAACCTCCTGGCGGACATGGTCCCCACGAACCTCTCTCCGCCCTCCAGAAGCATTTCCACCTCGATGCTGTCCACGCGCCCATCCTCCCGCAGGGTCTGGAGCACACGTCCCCTAAGTCCATCGTCCTTCCGTATCGCCTCGACGGCCTCGGCCACCTTGACCCCCAGCCGTCCTTTGCAGAGGTGGTGGAAGTTCTCGTTCCCCTGGACCACCACATCGTCATCGAGCCGGGAGATGAAGGCCACGTCGGGGCCGGTGTTGAAGATGAGCTCCATGCGATCCCTCACCTGACTGACCTCGGCAACCAAGCTTTGGTTCAACATGATGATGAAACCAAAGGAGAACAGGAAGCTGGTGGCAAGCATGGACAGGAAGAGGGATATCTGCACCCACCCGTTGGTGAAGAGCCCCTCCACCGGGTTGAACACCACGTATATCGCTCTGGCCATCAGGATGACCGCCAGGAATGTGTACATCGCGGCCAACGCGTTGCAGGAGAAGGCTATGGTCGGAGGGCGTTCGCGTACCAGCCTCATCACCACCAGGTAGGAGATGACCGCAAGCGCGGAGGCGACCACCAGCGTCCTAGCGGAGAAGTCCTCCTGGACATATGTGAAGAGACCCAGCATTGCCACCGTGAGCAGGGGGACCGCGACCACTACCCACAGGACCTCCCTCTTCCCCAGGAACCGGCTGATGGCCACGTAGTGGCCCATCATCCCCAAGACGATCAGGGTGTTGGAGGCCAGCAGTGAGATCTCGTACATGCTGGGGGCGTCCCTGAGGAGCAAGCTCAGGAACCCCAGGGAGAAGACGGAGCTGCCCCACAGCCACCATCGGACCCCGTCGTTGCCCCGGTTCAAGTGGTAGTAGATGAAAATGACGGCCACCTGCAGAATGGTGATCAGCGAGACGGCTATGACCAGCGTTCGTCCGTCCAGTTCCATCCCTTATACCCTCCCCAACTCGTTCACCTTAGCGACGCCCATGGAATGATCTTTCCGCTCATCAACGTTGTTCCTTATCGTCCTCAGGGCCTTCGGATGGTCGTTCCTTGGTGCTCCGCCAGGCCCCATCGGGCACGGATATCTCGAATCGCGCCCCGTTCCCCTGCCCCCTTTCCAATATGCGGACCCCGGTGATGGCCAGGATCTCCTTGATCAGCAGGAGACCGAGCCTCCTGCCCCTCTCGTCCTTAACCGAGAACAGGAGGGCGCGGTCCTCCTCCCTGATGCCGACCCCGTCATCCTCGTATATGATGCTCAGGACCCCGTCATCATGGGACGCGGAGACCGTTATCCTGCTGACCTTCTTTCCGTGCCTGAGGGAATTGTCGATCAGGTTGTAGAACACCTTGCCGAACATGGGGTCGGCCAGGACCTCCAGGCCCTCCGTTCGGTCCTCCAGGGCAATCCCCTGGGTGTCTAACATCGAGAACGCCTTGCGAAGATGACCGCTCACGTCCGCCCATGCGGGCGCCTTCATCCCTATCTCCTGGTAGTCCTTGGTGAAACCTATCTGCTGCTGGATATTCCCCGTGGCCTGCAGCATCCTGTCGATGTAGGCGGAGACGGCCGGATCGTGCATCCTGTCCTTGGCCAGGGCGAGATAACCGTTGAGGACGGTCACCTGGTTGTTGATATCGTGCCGGGTGATGCTGTTCATGATGTGCAGCTTGTCATTGGCCTGCTTCAAGTCCCTGGCATAGCGAACCTGGCGGGCGCCCTCCTTCTCCCTGCCCTGCTCGATCGCGTAGAAGGCCACCACCATCGTGGCCACGAGGAGGGTGGCCATGGCGAACGGCAGACCTCCCGAGATCAGCTGCGAGTTCCAGACGTTCACATCCAGATCGACCCCCAG
>MVPZ01000112.1 GCA_002067045.1 Methanomassiliicoccales archaeon PtaB.Bin134
TGGTGGACGTGAGATACGATTACCAGACGAAACTGGTCGGCATTGACGAGGAGGCGGCGCTCCGCCTCCTCCTGGAGGACGTCATAGACGGAAGGGAAGGCTGCTTCTGCCTCACCTCCAGCAAGGACATGGCTCCTGCGGAGGCGCTGCGGATCTACCGCAGCAAGGACGCCATCGAGAAGCTGTTCCACTCGCTGAAGAGCGAGGTCGAGATCAAGCCCGTCCGCGTATGGACGGAGGACGCCGTTTTCGGCGTCCTCCTCATCGGCTTCATCGCGCAGCTGATGATCAGTTTGACACGTTATTTCGTCAAGCCAGTGAAACGCATGTCAACGAAATTCATCATTGACGCCTTGAAAAAGTTGACAGTTACGATGGTTTCGATGGGCAACGGGCTGAAGAAGCGGTTCTACTCGAACTTCAACGAGGTAAACAGGGCCATTTTGGCCGATTTCATCTCCGAAACCTAGTAGAAAACGCCCGAGAGCGGGCGTTTTCAATGAGGTTCGAGACCTCATGGACCAACTGTCAAATCTTAAAACCAGTGAAATTTCGCTCGGTCAACTGTCAAAGTAAGGCTGAAGCGCAAGTGAAGGGAAGGACGCAAAAAACGCCTTACCATTTTCTCTTTTTTTCCTATCCAGCGAAGGTCAGGGACCGGCAAGACGCCTTGAGAGCAGTTCTCCCAGGTCCCCCGGGAACCGGTGGCCCATGCCCTGTATCCAGATGTCTTGGCAGACCACTCCCTCCTCCCGAGCCTTATCCACCAGTCCTTGCGCCGGACCGAAGCAGTCCCGGTCCTCGGTCCCGCATATCACCAGCAGGCGGACCTCCCCTTCAACAAGGTGGCGGAAGAGGCCGTCGGCATCCTGCCCCTCCAGCATGGGTATCCAGGGGGATTGGAGGACCACCGTCTCGCACCTGACGCCTCCATGCGCCAGGGCCTTCAGGATGACGTTGCATCCGGCGGAGAACCCGCAGAGGCAGCGGGAACGGTACTCGTTCCACCGGATGCGCCCGCAGGCCTCTGCGAGCTGCTCGGCCCCGTCCCCATCGTCCTCCCATCTGAACGAGCCGTAGGAGTCCAGCTCCCGGCTCTGCAGGCTCTCCAGCTGGTATCCCAGGGAGTTCATGGCCCTCCAGTCCTCGGAGGCCCTTTCCCCGTCCTGCTGATTGCCGTGCAGGGCCAGGGCGATCCTCTCCCCCCTTTTCTCGGACCAACTGCACAGGGTCCTGGCGGCCCTCCTCTCCCGCTCGTACATCTCGAGGGAGGACTCCCGGCATCTCCGGAAGTCCGCATGCTCCCGCAGGGAGGTGAGGTCCGGGTCGTCGAAGACCTCGGGGCGGTACCAGAAACCCCTGTCGAACACGGCCTCGGCCAGTATGCTCAAGGCCGTTTTCGCCTCCCCCATCTGGGCCGCCAGGCAGTATCGGAAGTTGTAGAGCTGGGGGAGCTCATTCTCGGGGACCTCCGCGGCGTGGGCGGTGATGAGGCGGTATGCGCTCTCCGGGCCCTCCCGCTCGAGCAGCTCCAGGGTCCGGTCCAGCAATCCATCGCCCTCCATTCAGGCGCCTCCCGGGGCCATGGTCCTCCAGATGCACGTGCTCTGCGGCATAGCGGCAGTTCACTGCATGGAGATGGGCGGAAGCTCGCGGTGCACGATGTCCACCTTCAACTTCTTGCTGTCCACCCGCAGGGACTTCAGCTCCATGAGCACCTTCTTGGCGGAGTCCTTGTGCACCTCGAACTCGGTGCGGTCCTCCAGCTCGCTGATGTTGCCGATGGCGATCTCCGGGACGCGCAGCTTGCGCACCAGCATCTCCATGAGCGCGCCCTTGGGCACCGCCTCTCCCTCTGCGGCCGACACCTTGAAGAGCACCATGCCGAAGAGGTCCGCCTGGTCCTCGAAGTCCATGACCTTGCGGATGACGTCCTTGCGGCCGCTCTCCGGGACCTCCTCCTTGGTGATCTCGGTGACCCCGAACTCGTTGATCTTCTTGAGCAGGTGCACCTCCTTGGAGGTGATGAAGGTGATGGCTATGCCCTCCTTTCCGGCGCGGCCGGTCCTGCCGATGCGGTGCACGTAGACCTCCGGGTCCTCCGGGATGTCGTAGTTGATGACGTGCGTGACCCCCTCGATGTCCAGGCCGCGGGCCGCGACGTCCGTGGCGATGAGCACCGCGGTCTTGCCCTCCCGGAACTCGTTCAGCACCTTCTCCCTCTTGGCCTGGGTCAGGTCCCCGTGCAGCTCCCCCACCCGGTAGCCGTAGGAGGCCAGGCGCTTGGTGATGATGTCCACCATGACCTTGGTCTGCACGAACACCATGGCCTTGGGCTTGTAGGCGTCCAGCACGCGGCACAATGCCCATATCTTGTTCTTGCGCTCGATGTTGAAGTAGACCTGCTTGGTGGTCGGCAGGACGATTTGCTCCTCGCCGATCATTATGGTCTCCGGGTTGACCATGTGCCGGGCGGCGATCTCCTTGATGGCCTCGGGTATGGTGGCCGAGAACAGCAGGGTCTGGCGGGGGGTCTTGGTCCTGGACACGATGTATTCGATGTCCTCTATGAACCCCATGTCCAGCATGCGGTCGGCCTCGTCCAGCACCAGCACCTCTATCTCGTTCAGGGAGAGGGTGCCCCGGTGCAGGTGATCTATCACGCGGCCGGGCGTGCCGACCACGATGTCCACGCCCTTGCGGAAGGCGTCTATCTGGTCGTCGATGGACTTGCCGCCGTACACCGGCAGCACGCGCACGTCGTCCATGTAGTAGGCCAGCTTCTTGAGCTCGTCGGACACCTGCGCCCCAAGCTCCCTGGTGGGAACGAGTATGAGGGAAAAGGGCTTCACCCCCTTGGTCAGGGACTCCAGTATGGGAATGCCGAAGGCGGCCGTCTTGCCCGTGCCGGTCTGGGCCTGGGCGATGACGTCCTTGCCCTTCATGGTCAAGGGAATGGTCTCCACCTGCACCGGGGTGGGCTCCACGAACCCCATGCGCTCGATGGCCTTCATGATCTCCTCCCGGAGACCGAATTCTTGGAAACTCGACATCTTCATCACTTCAGTAGCTTGGGCATCGCCCCGGAGGTATTAATCATTTGGAGTGGTTCTTCGGCAGTTTGGATTCCATGGCCTGCGCGATGGTCTGCAGGGTCTTCACCCTGGAGAAGTACTTGTCGTTGCTCTCGACTATGGTCCAGGGGGCGTGGTTGGTGCTGGTGCGGAAGAGCATCTCGTCTATGGCCCGGCCGTAGAAGTCCCACTTGTCCCGGTTCCGCCAGTCGTCCTCGGTGATCTTCCACTGTTTCTGCGGGTCGGCGTCCCTCTCCTGGAAGCGCCTCAGCTGGGTCTCCTTGTCCACCTCCATCCAGATCTTGACCAGGACCGCGCCGTTGTCCACCAGCATCTCCTCGAAGGCGTTGATCTCCTTGTAGGCCCGCTTCCATTCCGCGGTGGAGGCGAATCCCTCGATGCGCTCCACCAGCACCCTGCCGTACCAGGAGCGGTCGAATATGCGCATGTGCCCGGCGGGGGGCAGCTTGCGGTAGAAGCGCCACAGGTAGTGATGGGCCTTCTCCTCCTCGGTGGGCGAACCCACGGGCACCACCTCATACCCCCGGGGGTTCAGGTTGGCGGTGAGGCGCTGAATGGCCCCGCCCTTCCCGGCGGCATCCCAGCCCTCGAATACCACGATGGTCGGCACCCTCAGCCGGTTCATGTCGCACTGCAGCTCAGCCAGCCGCCTCTGCAGCCTGTCCAGCCGGTCCTGGTATTCGTCCTTGGAAAGCTTCCGTCCCAGGTCCACCCCGCCCCGGGTGGAGTTGAACATCTGCCCGCTCTTGATCAGGGGGTTGCTGTCCATGAGTATCTGGCTCTTCCTCTCCATCTTGGAGAGGCCGTACTCCAGCATGCGCACGGCGGTGGTGAGCACCTTGGCCGAGGCGAACTTGGTGTCCTCGGCCTCCACGATGGTCCAGGGGGCGTGCTCCCGGTCCGTGCCCTCGATCATCTCCTCGATGAGGGGCAGCATCTTGTCGTACTTCTTGAAGAAGTCCAGGTCCATGTTGCTGATGCCGCAGTTGTTGAGGTCGGAGTCCCGGTACCTCTCCAGCCGCTTCTTGTGCTCCTTCTTGCCGATATGCAGGAAGAACTTCATGATCAGGTAGTCATCCTGCGCCAGCATCTCCTCGTAGTCGGCGATCTCCCGCCAGACCAGGCGGGCGTCGTCCTCCTTGCGCTCCATGGCCCTGGCCAGGGACCGGAAGTACCAGGAGCGGTCGAACACGGCCACCCGCCCTCTTGCCGGGATGCGTATGAAGAAGCGCCAAAGGAACGGGCGGTCCCTCTCCTCCTGGTTGGGGGCGGTGATGGGGTGGACCAGGAAGCCTCGCGGGTCCAGGGGCAGGATGAAGCGGTTCACGATCTCGCTCATCCCCACCATGTCCCAGCCCTCGAACACCACCATGACCGGCATGCCGGCGTCCCTGGCCCTCCTCTGCAGCTCCCCCAGCCTGTCCTTCAGGTCCGGGAGCACCTTGTCGAACTCCTTCTGGTCCAGGCGCTTTCCCAGGTCCACGTGCTCGAACATCTCTTCAGGGGGATGGTGGTCCGGGATAGATAACGCTTGGCTCGGCGAAAGGCATATGTTCCCCCAGGGCTTGACACCGTCCATGGGAAACCTCAACGTGGCGGCGGTGGGCGCAATTGGCTACGCCAAGGAGCTGGGCAAGAAGGGCACCGTCAGCGACATCACCATCTACGACCTCAAGAAGGGGCACGACACCGTGAGCATACTGGAGCCCTCCAAGTACCCGGAGCGCATCAACTCCCTGTACTTCTGCGTCAACCTGGCAGAGATGGCCGTGGTGGTGGTGGACGAGATCAACGCCGCGCTGGGTGAGACGTTGCTCATGCTTGACTGCGCCGGGGTCAGGCGCGGGGTGTTCATACTGCGCAATTACCTCACCCCGGACCGCATCGCCCCCCTGCTGAAGGACACCATACTGACCAACTACTCCTACATGCCTGACGACCCCATCCAGCTGCGCGAGTTCCTGCTGGAGGAGGCGGCCAAGCTCAAGCCGCACCTGGAGGGCAAGGGGGTCATTCCCATAGACCACCACTTCAACGTGAAGGGCGTGGGGACGGTCATCCTGGGGTACGTGGCCAAGGGGATGGTCAACCGCCACGACAACCTGAAGGTCCTGCCCACGGACCGCACCGCCCTGGTGCGCTCCATTCAGAAGCACGACGACGATTTCGACACCGCCGGCAGGGGCGACCGGGTCGGTCTGGCCCTGAGGGGCGTGGACGCCGAGGAGCTGGACCGGGGCTACGTGCTCACTAACGACCCGGAGATGAAGGTGGTCTCCGAGCTCACCGCAAAGCTGGACCTGGTGAAATACTGGCAATCCCCGATAAAGGAGGGGATGGTCATGCACCTGGGGCACTGGATGCAGTTCCTGCCCTGCCGGGTGACCGCCGTCTCCGGCGACACGAGGTCCCCGCAGGTCACCCTGTCCCTGGAGAAACCGCTGATATATGGCCCGGGCTCCCGGGCGGTGATGCACTACCTGGAGGGGGGCAAGCTCCGCCTGGTGGGCACCGTGGGCCTCTAGCCCATTCCGAAGGCCGCCCGGTGCAGGATGTCCGCGGTGGCGCTCAGGGCCCTTCCAGCATCCTTCAGGTGATGGTATATCTCCCTCTTCTTCAAGACCATCATGTGGTCCGGGAGCAGGAACACCTCCTGCATCCCCAGCACATAGGTCTCCTCGATGCACTGCTCCTCCTCCCGCATCTTGGTTATCAGGGCGTCCGTCCGCTCCAATCCCCTGTCCAGGGCCCTGATGCCCTCCACGACCTCGCGGACACCGATGAGCAGATGCTCGGCCATGTCCACCATGCAGCGGTCCGGCTCCACCTGGAAGGCCTCCATCTCCAGCAGGGTGGTGCGGGCGAAGTTCATGACCGACTCCAGCTGCCTGGACATGGAATAAATGTCCTGGCGGTCGAATGGGGTGGAGAAGGCCTCCCCCAGCTTCCTCTCCATGTCGTGCCGGAACGCGTCAGTGCGGCGGTCCAGCTCCGCCAGCTCGCTCAGGTGATGGTCCATCTTCCCGTGCAGGGCGGCCAGCAGCAGCTCCACCCCCTTGGCGGTGGCCTCCCCCTGGCGCACCAGCATGGCGTTGAAATCGTACCTTGGCGGGAACAGCCCGTCCAGCAGACCCTTGCTACCTTCCATGTCAAACCCCCGTGATCCACTTCAGCCCCAGTGCCGTGCTTCCGGCCAGCAGCGCGGTGGCCGGTATGGTGAGGAACCAGGACACCACCAGGTCCTTGCCCACCCTCCAGTGCACCAGCCGGCGGTTCTCCGCGGTCCCCACGCCCATCACCCCAGCGGTCACCACCTGGGTGGAGGACACCGGCGCCCCCAGGGCGGTGGCGAACACCACGGTCAGAGAGGCGTTGGTCTGGGCCACCAGGGCATGCACCGGCCTTATCTTGAATATCTTCCTGCCCACCGTGCGCATTATGCGGTAGCCGCCCCCCAGCGTCCCCAGGGCGATGGCCGCCGCGCAGGCGGTCCTCACCCACAGAGGTACATCGGCCGTCCCTCCCATGGCCATGAGCAGCAGGGCCACCAGGGCCATCTGCTTCTGGGCGTCGTTGGCGCCGTGGGCCAGGGTCTGGACGGAGGTGGTGATCCATTGCACGCGCCGCATTTGACGATTCACGCCTATGGTGGCCCTGCGCAGGGCCAGCCTGGCTCCCTTCATGAGCAGATACGAGCCGCCGAAGCCCAGGAACACCGAGGCCATCAGGAAGGCCAGGACCTTCACCACTCCCGCCAATTGACCCTGCAGGAGCTCCTCCGCCCCCCAGTGCACCCCGGCCGCACCGTGGAAGGCCATCCCCACGCCCACCAGCCCGCCGATGAGGGCGTGGGTGGAGGAGGACGGTATCCCGTAGTACCAGGTGACCAGGTTCCAGACGTTGGCCGCGGCCACCGCCGAGAATATGGCCACGCCCAGCTCCTCCACCAGCTCCACGGCCAGCACCCCCTGGAGGGTCAGCACCACCGCGCTCCCTCCGACCAGGGCCCCGATGAAGTTGGCCAGGGAGGCGGTCAGCAGCGCCCCCTTGACCGAGGCGGCCCCGGAGGACACCATGGTGGCCACGTCCGCTCCGGCGTCGTTGTAGCCGTTGGTGAAGGCGAAGGCCAGGGAAAGGACGATGCCACCGGATGCCAGCGCCGTCAGCAGGTCCATGGTCCCCCTACAGCCACCCCTTGCGCCGGAAGTAGAACAGCATCAGCACGGACAGGCCGGTCATCGCCAGCAGCACCGCGGGATATGCCAGCTCGTTGTCCAACTCGGGCATGTACCGGAAGTTCATGCCGTAAAGACCGACAATGAAGGTCAGGGGGATGAATATGGTGGCGATGATGGTCAGGGTCTTCATGATCTCGTTCATGCGGTTGCTCACGGTGGACATATAAACGTCGGTCAGCTCGGAGAGCATGTCAGTGTAGGTCTCCACCACGTCCATGACCTGTATGGAGTGATCGTACACATCGCGCAGGTAGGTGTTGGTGCTCGGCGACACCATCTCGATGTCCTGCCTCATCATGGCCGCCACCACCTCCCTTATCGGCCAGATGGACTTGCGCAGGAACAGCACCTCCCGCTTCAGGCGGTATATGTCGCTCAGCACGTCCTGGTCCGGGTCGTCGGAGAGCTCCTCCTCGATGACCTCGATGAGGTCCCCCACCCGCTCCAAGGCCGGGAAGTAATTGTCGACCACGGAGTCCAGCATGGAGTACACCAGGTAGTCCGCCCCGGACCTGCGCAGGCGGCCCTTGTTGTTGCGTATGCGCTCCCTGATGGGCTGGAACACGTCCCCCTCCCGCTCCTGGAAGGTGAGCACGTAGTTCTTGCCCAGGACCACGGAGAGCTGCTCGTAGGAGACCTCCTCTCCGTTGCTCCCCCGGTAGATCATCTTGCCCACCAGGTAGATGTAGTCGTCGTAGACCTCCAGCTTGGGCCTCTGCCCCATGTGCAGGATGTCCTCCATTACCAGGGGGTGCAGCCCGAAGGCCTCCCCCAGCCGGCGGATGGTGTCCACGTCGGCCAGCCCGGAGAAGTTGAGCCAGGTGATGCTCGGGCTATCTCTCAGGGGTATGCACTCCTCCAGGGTGATCCCGGTCCTCTCCTTGACCTCCGATTCGGTGTAGTCGATCATGGAGACGGTGGTGGGGGCCGGGACCCCGTCGCCGACATAGATGATGGAGCCGGGCGGCATGCCCACCTTCTTGGTGGCATGCTTCCTCAGGAAACGGTCCGTGACCCTGTCCAAGCGCTCACTTCCTGGGCTTGAACCTCAGCGACGCGGAGTTGATGCAGTAGCGCAGCCCGGTGGGTCGGGGGCCGTCGTCGAACACGTGGCCCAAGTGCCCGCCGCAGTCGGGGCACAGCACCTCGGTGCGCGCCATGCCGTGGCTGAGGTCCTCCTGCTCCTCCACCTCCCCCGCCGGGCGGGAGAAGCTCGGCCAACCGCAGCCGGAGTCGAACTTGTCCTCGGAGAGGAAGAGCTCCCGTCCGCAGCCCGCGCAGACGTAGGTGCCGGGGTCCCTGCTGCCATGGTACCTCCCGGTGAACGGGGCCTCGGTGCCCTTTTTCCTGAGCACGCGGTACTGCTCAGGGTCCAGCTCCTTCCTCCATTCCTCCTCGCTCTTAACCACCTTCCTGCCCATGTGAACCCCGGAAACATATGGTCGGGCATGTTTATCTCCCTTGCTGCCTGGATAAGGATAATATGTCATCTCGGCGTTGCACATGTCGTGACGTCCTACTCCACCTTCAGGGAGACCCAATACCTGCGCGCCTGGTGGTACATCATCCTTATCGCCTCCATAACCGTGCTGCCCTGGTGGGGGGCGGTGACCCAGCTGGTCATGGGCGAGCCCTGGGGCAACAACCCGGCCTCCGACGAGTTCATGATCATCTTCCTAGTGATATTCGGGGTCTTCTTCCCGCTGTTCCTGTTCTACATCCATCTCGTGGTGGAGGTCTCCGACGCCGTCTACATACGCTTCCAGCCGTTCATGATCAGGCCAAGGGTCATCCGCGCTCAGGACATCGTCACCCACCGCGCCGAGGAGTACGACCCCCTGGGCGAGTACGGGGGATGGGGCATAAAGGGGTTCTCCTCCAACCGGGCCTACAACGTCAGCGGGCGTAAGGGGGTCCGGATCGTCCTGAAGGACGGCAGGATGGTCATGATCGGCTCGCAGCGGGCCGAGGAGCTCAGCACGGCCATCTCGCACATGATGAGGACGGCGCCCCGGACCTAGGGCGCCCGCCGCTCCGGCCCCTGCCGCACCCGCACGGCCACCTCGTTGTGGCGCATGAAGCCCGGGGTGAAGGGGGAGTTGTACCTCATCAGGAAGGGCCTCCCGTCGGTGATGTAGTCGGCCTCCTTAAGCTCTCCCAACAGCTCCATGGTCATCCGTTCCACCTCTCCGGGGCCGGCCTTCCCGCGGAAGCGGAGCACCGCGAAGAAGCCTCCCTCTATCTGCTCCAGGGACACCCTGGGGTCCACAGGCTTGGGGGGCCGCCCCTTCAGGTCCCAGGGCAGCACGAAGGACATCTGCCCCTCCGAGGAGGGGTCCTCCGGGACCCCGGACCGGGTCACCACCGGGGTGGTCATGGGCAGCTTTGTCTCCTCCTCGTTGCCCCCCTCGATGTACCGGAACAGCAGCTGGAACGACTCGTCCTCCTCCATGTCGTACACCGTGGCCAGCTGAATGTCCGCGTATCTGCGCAGCTCGGCGTCGCCCAGGTGCTTCACCACCTCGTAGGGCATGCTGCGGACCATGCTCACACCGTCCGTTCCGCGCTGATCTCTATGGAGCCGACGTCCACTTCTATCTGGAACTCCAGGTTGAACTGGTCAGGATGGTTCTGGCTGACCAGGTGAACGTCCAGGCCCTCGAACCCCTCCAGCTCGGTGTTGATATCCCCCACGTCCGTTTGCGAGGTGATCTCCGCGGCGGTGCTGCCGGCGATCCTCAGGTCCAGGTAAACGCTCCCGGTTACCGTGCGGCAGAGGATGGTGGCGTTCCCGCCGGGCGAGGCCTCCTGGGCCAGGTCGGCGTGCACGCTCCCGGTGGAGGTCCTGAGGGTCACTGTGACGCCGTCCTCCAGCACCGCGTTCGTGGCCTCCATGTACACCGAGCCCACATTGCAGCGCAGCTCCACATCGCCGGTGACCAGAACCCCTTCTCCCAGGTCGGCGTGCACCGATCCCACCTTGGCGAACAGGCTAACATCCCCCAGGTCCACGCCCGACGGGGCCTCCAGGTATACGTCGCCCACATCGGTGACCACGGTCACGCTCACCATCATCCCCGGATCGATGATAAGGCGCATCCGGAGATCGTCATACTGCACCGTGGGGCCGGAGGGCATGTCCAGCACCACATTCACCAGCATGTCGTCGCCCACCGTGGACTGCTCCACCGAGAGGTCCACCGCGGGATCGGAGACGAACAGCCCCCTCCGGCCGTCCACGTCCAGGTCCACCGCGAGCACGTCTCCTATCATCTCCGCGAACTCCACCTCCACGGTGCAGATGTCCGCGTCCACGCTGAGCACGAGATTGCCCGGGCTTCCATCGGCGGCCACGGTCCTCTGGTCGTCCGCCTCGAAGGGCATGAGCGGGGCGAAGGCCAGCGCCGCTATGACGATCACGACTATGAGCATTATCCCCACCAGCAGGGCCAAGAGGCCTTCCCGGCCCCCGAGGTCATTCATAGAGAAATATCCATCAGGGGATAAATAAAAAGAGCGGTGCGCTCACTCCTTCCACACGTCCACCAGGCCGCTGAGGGTCCGCACGGTGCCGACGATATAGTCCGGGTCCTCCATGTGCAGGGTGATGGCCCTCTCCGGGCAGGAATGGGCGCAGCGGGCGCAGCCCTTGCATAGGTCCTGGTCGATGACCGCCTTCCCTCCGGAGATGGTCATGGCATGCACGTAGCACCCCTCGACGCAGAGGCCGCAGGCGTTGCATCTGTCCGCGTCCACGCTGAGGCTCACCCCGGGCAGCCGCCTCATCTTCACCGATATCCCGGGGTCCAGCTGGGGTATCATCTTCCACAGGCAGCAGCAGGGGCAGCAGTTGCATATGGTCATGAGGTCCTCCTTGGGCTTTCCAGAGGTCCACATGCTGTCGATCTTGTTCCGTCCGATCAGATGCACCAGCCCGGCCTCCTCGCATCGGTCCAGGTGCGCCAGGGCCTCCTCCCTGCTGACCAGCCGTCCCAGCCTTGGGTCTATGTTCAGCACCGCCCTGCCCAGGAACAGGCATCCCAGCTCCCTGGGGTAGTCCTGGCAATGACTGGAGGTGCGGCAAATGCAGTAGTTCATGATGAAGTGGTAGCGCGAGCGCTCGATGAAGTGCCGTATGACCTCTGAGGGAAGTACCAGGTCCTCCCTCTCCGGCATGGGGATGTCCAGGGGGATGTCCCTGACCTTCAGGGCGGACTCCTTCGGGAGCACGTAGATGTCGTCGCCGTCGAAGAAGGCCTTGTCCATCATGCCGCCGAACAGGGGCCAACGGGTCAGCCTTGCCAATCTGAACCGATGCTTGAAGCCACCCTTGATCAGGCGGACGTAGACCATGGTCATCCGGCCCATGAGGATCCCTAGGGGCCCGGAAGGCCGTCCCGGCTATTGAACGCTTTCCCACCATCGCCTTGATGCTCCCCCTCCTCCATCACCGTCCATGCGCTTTCAGCCCGTGCCCATGCAGGGCGATCACGCCAGGGCGGTGGTCGAATGGGGGTTCTACTCCTTCTACTCGTTCTATGACCTGAGGAACTGGCCCGAGGACATAGGATCATGGCTGGACCCCGAAAATTGGGCGGACACCTTCGCCGTACTGGACGAACAGGGGGAGCTGGTGGGGGAATACTCCTTCACCCCCCGGCAGGATGGGTTGGAGATAGGCCTCACCCTGAGGCCGGACCTGAACGGGAAGGGGCACGGAAAGGCCTTCGTGGAGAGGGCGGTGGAGCTGGCCCTGGAGATCTATCCGCACGACACCCTCATAATCAGGGTCTGGGAGCTGAACGGCAGGGCGCGCAGGGTGTACGAGAAGGCCGGTTTCTCCGTGGCCCGAAGGGAGAAGGTGGACCTGGAAGGGATGCCCTGCAGCTTCCTGGTTCTGACCCGGCAGCGCTGAATGCTATCATTTCACTATCGTTGAAATCAACCCTTAATAACCGGAAAGGATATGCTGAGCAGATATGGAGATCGAGGAGGTGGCCAAGGCGCTGTCGTCAGATACCCGCCTAAAGATCCTGAGGCTCCTGGCCGAGGGGGAGGCCTCGGCCGTGCACGTTTACAAGGTGTACAACGAGAGGTTCAGCGATCGCCGGGAGCGCGCCACCATCTACAGGGAGCTGGAGGTTCTGTTCAAGTGCAACTTCCTGGTCAAGACATACAAGGAGGAGAGCAAGGAGATAGTCTACCGGCTGGCGGCCCGCTCTATAAACCTGGACCTCATCCAGATGACCGCCTGCGCCGGCCCATGATCCCGCAACTCTTTCCAGATCATCTATCAGGTTACTCCGCAAAGTATCTCGTTACATGCTGATGTAACAAGTGTTTATACCCTATTAACTGAATCACAAAAACATTGGTAGCACTACCCTGTGCTGCTGCGGAGGAAGAAAAATGGTAACCGTGGAACTGACCTTCGGCGTGCCGGACAAGGTCGCTGATGAGGTGAAGAAGAAGTACAAGAACGAGAAGGACGCGCTGCGCGTGACCAAGGCCAACCCGGCCTTCCCGCCGTACTTCGCCGTCGGTGACCCCAGGGCCAAGCCCGAGGAGATCAAGGTGGACGGCAAGAAGTACTGGGTGTACCGCTGCTTCCAGGGATGAAGCTACCAGCGTACCTCCTTTTCCAAACCCCTTCTTCATTTTTCCATCATTCCGCGCGGAAACGCAGCTCTCTTTCTACTGTGGCTCACCCTGGCCCTCGAGCACGATATTTGCCGTGCCGAACCGTCGGCGTTGCACGGCCCCTCAACCGGTAACGCGGCTTTGAATCTGGTTACGCGGGGGCGTAACAAAGCCTTATACCCCCGTTAATCACTGATACTCTATGCGGTGTTAACAACCGCACAAGGGAGGAAATAGAATGGTAACCGTGGAACTGACCTTCGGCGTGCCGGACAAGGTCGCTGATGAGGTGAAGAAGAAGTTCAAGGACGAGAAGGACGCACTGCGCGTGACCAAGGCCAACCCGGCCTTCCCGCCGTATTACTCCGTTGGTGACCCCAGGGCCAAGCCCGAGGAGATATCCGTCGACGGAAAGAAGTACTGGGTCTACCGCTGCTTCCAGGGCTGAACGTTCTGGGACCGCTAACCCCTCAAACCACTTCACATTCCCATTTTTCATCGCTCCCATGAGGGCGGGGGCTCTGTCATACATCCAGCAACATGATACCGATCGGCCGGACGGGATACTGGCAATGGAATCCGGTTACCGATCCATGTAACAAACCCTTATACCACTGGATGATTTTCCCGGGGCTGGCGGAACAACCCGCCAAAAGGAGGAAAAAACATGGTTGTTGTGGAACTGACCTTCGGCGTCCCGGATGAGGTCGCTGATGCCGTCAAGAAGAAGTTCAAGGACGACAAGGACGCACTGCGCGTGACCAAGGCCAACCCGGCCTTCCCGCCGTACTTCGCCGTCGGTGACCCCAGGGCCAAGCCCGAGGAGATCACCGTGGACGGGAAGAAGTACTGGGTCTACCGCTGCTTCCAGGGCTGAACAGCCCCTAACATCCTTACTATCAAACCCCTTACCGCCCGGTTCCCGGTCCCCGATACGGGATTATCATTTTACCCTACTCTCTCCTAGGCATCGGAGAGAAGTCCATATGATCTCCAAATACGTCTTCGGTCCCGTCCCCTCCCGCCGCTTCGGAAGCTCCCTGGGGGTGAACCCCCTCCCCAGGAAGACCTGCAACTACTCCTGCATCTACTGCCAGTTGGGGCGGACCAGCCGCCTGCAGACCGAGCGGAAGGTCTTCTTCGACACCGCAGCGGTGGTGGAGGATGTGCGTAGGGCGGTGGAATCGGCCGAGGGGAACATAGACTACATCACCTTCATGGGCGATGGCGAGCCCACCCTGGCCAAGAACCTGGGGGACATGGCCCTTGGCGTGCGCGAGTTCTGGACGGGGAAGATGGCATTGATCACCAACGGTTCGCTCTTCCACCTGGACCAGGTGAGGCAGGACGCCTCGCCCTTCGACGTGGTCTCCCCGACCATCTCCGCCGGGGACGAGCGCACCTTCCGGCGCCTGCACCGGCCCCCGCGATCCCTGAACGCGGAGATGGTCCTGGACGGGCTGGAGCGTCTGAGGAGGGAGCATCGCGGGGAGGTGTGGGCGGAGATGATGCTGGTGAGCGGGGTCAATGATACCCTGCCCTCCCTGCTGAGCATCCGCAAGGCGGTGAGGCGCATCGCACCCGAGAGGCTGTACGTGGCCGTGCCCACCCGTCCTCCCGCGGAGAGCTGGGTGCTCCCCCCGGACAAGGGCTCCCTGCAGCAGGTCTTCGAGCTGTTCCCGGAAGCGGTGGACATGACCGAACCGGAACAGGGGCCGTTCCTGAGGAACGAGGAGGAGAGGGAGGCCGAGCTGCTGGAGATAGCCAAGAACCATCCCCTGCGCGAGGACCAGGCCTACGAGATCCTGTCCATGTCCCTGGGTCTGGAGGGGGCCAGGGATTCCATTCTCCGTCTGGTTGCGGAGGGCCGGCTGAAGGCCACCACCTATTCGGGAAGGACCTACTACTCCGTACCCATCGACGATGAGAGGGGATAGGACCAACGCAACCCTTGAAATATGGTTCGTCGATTCCCTGGCGGGGGTTGCGAATGGTCGAGGTGCGATTGGTGCCCATGGGCAAGAAGGAGTTCGAGGCCACCCTGGAGGCGGGCATACGCAGGTACGCCGAGGAGAACGTCAAGGTGGGCTACTGGACTCCGGCGGAGGCCCCGCAGCGTTCCCGGGAGACGCACGAACGTCTGCTGCCCCAGGGGCTGCGCACCGAGGGCCACCACTTCTACCGGGCCCTGGACGCCGCGGACGATCGGCCGGTCGGGCATCTCTGGCTGAGGGTGGAGCCGGGCGACGATCGCAAGGGCTTCATCTTCGACGTGTTCATCGAGGAGGCCGACCGGGGAAAGGGCTACGGACGGGGAATGATGGTGGCCCTGGAGGCCAAGGCCCGGCGCATGAAGCTGAGCTCTCTGGCCCTGCATGTCTTCTATTACAACGAGGCGGCCATTCACCTCTACTCCTCGCTGGGCTACGAGATAAAGAGCATGAACATGCTGAAGGAGCTGTAGCCCTCAGACCTGCTTGAGCTCCTTGAACTGCCAGCCCATGATCATCACGAACTCGTTCCAGAGGTCCTTGGACCGGTCCCGGTACTGCGAGCCGAACATGAGCTGGCAATCGAAGTCCTTGGAATCGTCCATGACCACCACGTGGTCGTACCTCCAGCTCTCCATCATCAGGTAGGCGATGAGGGCGGCGAAGGGGTGGGTGGTGGGGTCCGCGGCGTCCAGCGGCAGCCCCTCGGGGATAACGTATTCCTTCGTGGTGTGGTTGAACAGTCCGTATCTAACTCCCATGGGGCATCACCGTTCCACTGAACTACCTATTGTCCTTCAAGGCATGTAATCCTTTCCTCGGGCGCCTCCAGCGTTTGAGTTCGGAGCGGGCCTCAACGGATCGGTTGAAGGATCGAGCGTTTTTCGGGACGGACCCGCTCGTTTCCGGTCCCTTGTTGGAACATGACCATAAGCGGCCCGCCCGCATGCCCTTTTTCGCGAGGAACGGGCCGGGCCCGTGAACGCAGGAACGGATGTGAATATGGTAATGTTCAGCTTGGAGACGGTAAGGACGGGATTGATGGCCGGGGCCCTGGTGGCCCTCCTGAGCAGTGTGCTCATACTGGTCCTCAGCGGCTACGTGGTGCAGCAGGCCAGGGACCTGGGCGAGTCATTCGGGGACCAGCAGGGCCTGCTCCTGCGGTGGATCGGAACATGGGTAGCAGTATCGATGGTCTTCGGGGTGATATGTGCCCTGGGGTTCGCATACGTCTCCTCGAACTTCGGCTGGGGGGTCCGGGAGCCGCTGCTGCTAGCCATCGGCCTGGCGGCAGCGCTGACCGTCCTGGCCTACCTGCCGCTGTTCGAGTTCAGCCGCTTCGCCCCCTACGCCCACCTGTACTCGGCGCTGAACTTCGCCTTCGCCCTGGGGTTCGGGTACGCCGTGCCGAAGTTGGCCGGGGCGTGAGGGATGGCCCCGGAGGAGGAGAGGTACGAGCTGGTGCGGCAAGGGTCAGGATACCGCCTGGGGCTGGTGATGACGGGGGCAGGTCCGCCAGTCGTGGAGCTCCTGCTCCATCTTCCCAGCATCCCGGGGCAGGCGGAGGGGGTGCGGTCCCTGGAGGTGCTGGTCGAGAACGGCTACCAGCTGTTCTTCGGCGATGACGGCTGGATCGCCGCCACCAAGGTCCTGCAGGAAATGGACGACGAGCTCTCAGCTCTCGAACGATTGATGCGCCAGTCAGGGATGGACTGAGGTTCAGGCCATCCTGTCCACCCAGGTGCTGAAGCTGCGCTTGCGCAGGAGGACATGATTGACAACATCCTGCACCTGGGGGCGCAGCTCCGTCTCCATGTCCGATTGCTCGGCGAGGGTCCTGGACCACACCAGCATCGGCAGCACCTCAGGAAGGTTCCCGTAGCTTCCGAAAAGGAGCACCCGCGGACCATACCGGTCCGCGATCTCCTTTGCCAGGGCCAGCCGGTCGGTGCCCGGCCGCACCCTCATCCAAAGGAGGGACACGATGCCGGGCATCCTGCCCGGGTAGAGGTCCACGGTCAGGTCGATGAGCCTGTCGTCCATCAGCCGTTGCAGTCTCCTCCGGGCAGTGGAGGAGGCTATCCTCAGCTCCAGGGCGATCTCCTCTACAGGCCTCCTGGCGTCGTCCCTCAGGGCGGCGATGATCCTCCGGTCCAGAGGGGTGAGGGAGTGGTCCGCGCCGCCCCCCTGTCCCACGGTGGTGTCCCCCACCTTGCCCAGGGACAGGATGCCCACGGTCGGATCGCGCATCCCCGCGCGCTCACTCACCCGTTCCACGTAGCCGCCCAGCTCCGAGACGCTGCGGAGCGAACCGGAGATGAAGAACGTCCGGCCGCTGGAAGCGTAGATGGTCGAGACCCGGTCATCCTCCTTCAGACGCTCGGACAGGATATCGAGGTCCGTCTCCCCGGCAACGCCCAGCATATCCACGCTCACCGCGCCCAGGCTCTCCGCGGACACCCCGGCCCTGAAAGCGCCTAGTACTCCGGCGTCCACGAGATCCTGCACCCTGCGATGAACCGCCTGGACGCTGATGCCCAACCGATCGGCCATGTCCCGGTAGGGCGTCCTGGCGTTCTGTATCAATAACACGCAGATGCGCAGGTCCGTCTCGTCCATCCTCCCCTTTGATGGTTTCCGCCGTATTAATCGAAATCGGAGGATGGTGAAGCTTAATCTATGACCCGACGATTCCGGACCGTATGCGCTGCACCCATTGCACCAAGTGCTGCCTGGACACCCGCATGGAGCTGTGCAGGGCCGACCGGGTCCGCCTGGTCCGGAAGGGGTACCGGGAGGAGGACTTCTGCTTCCGGGGGGAGGACGGCATCTACCGCCTCAGGAACGTGGACGGGCACTGCTTCTTCTTCGATCCCTCGTCCGGAAGGTGCCGGGAGTACGCCGCCCGGCCGCTGGGCTGCAGCATATATCCGGTGAACCTCACCGAGGACGGGGAGGTGGTGCTCGACGACCTCTGCCCGGAAGGCAGATCGCTCAGCGCGGAGGAGCGCGAGGAGAAGGGCAGGAGATTGAAGCGCCTTCTGGAGACCATCGACGCCGAGGCGGCGAAAGGGCCCTGAGGCGAGCGTGTTGCAAGATCCCTCCATCAAAGGGCCGATGGGATGAGGTTCAATCGGCCAGGGCCTCGCCAACATCCACCCCATGCTCCTCCAGCTCCTTCTGGAGGCTGTGGAAGCGGTCCATCAGCTTGTTCATGACATCCCGGTCGAAGCTGCCGTCGGTGATGATCCTCTCGAACTGGTCCAGCACCTCGCCGATGGAGAACAGCCTGCGGAACTCGCACATGGTGCGCTCGTCCATGCCCGTCTCCATGCCCATCCTGACGATGTTCTCCCTGACGCTGACCCTGTCCAGCAGGTCGTTCACCGAGGAGATGAGGTTCTTCATGGCGAAGGGCTTCATGAAGTACCCCTCGAAGAGCATGCCGTACCTGGACACCTCGCTCATGGTGGGGTACTTGCCGGTGAGCATCAGCACCGGGATGGAGCAGAAGTCCATGTTCTCCCTTATCCTGTTCAGGGTCTGCCAGCCGTCCATGGGGGACATCATTATGTCCAGAAGTATGAGGTCAGGGAAAAGACCCTCGTCCAGCAGCCGAAGGCAGTCCTCGCCGGAGGTGGCCATGACCGTCTCGAAACCGGAGAAGCTGAGCATGTCCGAGAGCACCTGCGCCAATCCCTCATCATCATCCACGCAAAGCACATTGGTCATCTCACTTCCCCCCGCTTACGATGTCGTACCGCCTCATGAACTCGCGGACCTTGCTCGATTCTATCCAGCCGCGGTCCACCTGCCTCACGATGTCGTCTATCCTCTCCACCGCCCGCATCATGGCCTGGGCGTTTTGGTCCTTGCACCCGTCCTTGGACAGCAATCCCACGATGATGGCCAGCGGGTTCCTTATCTGGTCGTTCAGGGTGGCCAGCTGCTCAAGGTTCCTCTCTATCTGGCGCAGGGACTTGCGTTCCATCTCCCTCAGCGCCTTGCGTTCGGAGATGTCGCTGGTGAACATGAGGAAGTATTCTATGTTCCCGCTGGTGTCCGTTATGGTGTCGATCTTGGTGGAGGACCAGACCTGAACCCCGTCGGACCTTGTGAACGGATGTTCCCTGGAGCATACCTGGGTCTGCCCCTTTCTGAGCATCTCCACGCACGAGGACATCCTCTCCCGGTCCTCCGCGGGCAGCAGCTGGGTGAGGTCCTTGAGCACCAGCTCCTGTTCCAGTATCCCCAGCATGCGGCATAGTTCGAAGTTGGCGTACCGAAATCGTAGCTTGGGGTCCAGCATGGCGATGCCCAGGGCATCGCTCTCGAAGACCTTGCGGAAGCGCTCCTCGCTCTCCCGCAGGGCGGCCTCCAGGGCCTTGCGGTTCACCAGCTCCTCCTCCAGCTCCATGACCTTCTTCTCCAGCTTGCGGAAGAGGACCGCGTTGTACTCCTGTAGGACCTGCATATCGGTGCTGGTGGAGGTCTTGGCCTTCCTCCTGTCCAGGACGTCGTGGAGGGCGGTCATCAGGTCCTCGGGCCGCATTGGCTTTACGAGGAACCTGTCCGCACCCAGGCTCAGGGCGAACGACTCGTCCTGGGAATCGGTGTAGGTGGCGGTGTAGAACACGAAAGGTATCTTGGAGAGCCTCTCATCGGCCATCCAGTTCTGGCACAGGCGGAAGCCGTCCATGACCGGCATCAGGATGTCGGCCACGATCAGGTCCGGCGGCTCCTTCCGGGCCACGGACAGGGCCTCATCGCCGTTGACTGCCTTCAGCACCCCCCATCCATTCCCCTTCAGGACCGCCTCCAGCATGTAAAGGTTCTGCGGGTTGTCATCGACGATCAGCACCTTGGTCATCGTTTGGGCTCCTCATTCCATTCCCGGACCGACGTAGGCCGCGATCTGCTCGGAGAAGGTGCTTGGCTTTATGGGCTTCTCGATGTACCCGTCGCAGCCGGAGGCCAGGGCCTTCTCCCTATCGCCGGGCATGGCGTACGAGGTCAGCGCCACCATGGGCGTTTTTTCAGTCTCCGGCAGTCTCCTAAGCTCCCTGGCTATGGTGTATCCGTCCATCACCGGGAGCTGTATGTCCAGGAGGATCATGTCAGGTTTGAGGGTCTGGGCCATCTCCAATCCCTCGCGGCCGTCCCTCGCTCTAGTGACGGAGTAGCCCTTGGCCTTCAGGATGTATTCGACCAGGTAGAAGTTCTGGTCGTTGTCTTCGATATAAAGGATCCGTGTTGGCCTCATCGGAAAGCTCCCCGCATTTCATTTTCTTTCAAGCTCATAAATCATTTCCTCCCATTATCATGATCATCAATGAGGGACAGGGGTATCGAGATGGTGAACTCCGTACCCTTCCCCGGTTCGCTCTCCACCGAGATGGTGCCGTCCATGAGCTCCACCAGCCGCTTGCTTATGGAGAGCCCCAGCCCCGTGCCCTCGTACTGCCGGGTCAGCCCGGTGTCCAGCTGGCTGAAGGGCTTGAACAGCTTTTCCCTGTCCGAGTCCTTGATGCCGATACCGGTATCGGCCACCTTGATCGTTGCTCGTTCCCCATCGAGCGAGCAGATCACGGACACCTCACCCTTCTCGGTGAACTTGATGGCATTCGAGAGGAGGTTGAGCATGACCTGCTCGAAACGCCTGGAATCGCCCATGGCCATGCTCCCTTCGGCAGGAAGGGACGTCCTCAGGTCCAACCCCTTGGCCTCCGCCAGCGGCCGCACGGTTCCCAGGACCTTCTCCAGGGAGGTCCGTAGTGGGAAAGGCTTCTTGTAAAGGGTGAGCTGCCCCGCTTCGATCTTGGAGATGTCCAGGACGTCGTTTATTAGGGCCAATAGATGCTCGGAGCTTCCCTGGACCATTTCCAGCTGCTTCTTCTGCTCCTCGTTCAGGGGGCCGGCCAGCTCCTGCAGCAGGATGCCCGAGAAACCGATGATGGAGTTGAGCGGGGTTCTTAGCTCATGCGACATGGTGGCCAGGAAGGCCGATTTCAGCCGATCGGCGGATTCGGCCTGCTCCTTGGCCACCGCCAGGTCCCTGGTCCTCTCGTCCACCAGGTCCTCCAGGTGATCCCGGTACCTCTCCAGTTCAGCCTTGGCCATGGCCAGGGTGTGCGTCTCCTCGTCGATCCTCTCCACCATGGACCCGATAGAGGAGCTCAGGGTCCCGATCTCCCCCTTGGCCGATGGGTCTGGCCTGAAGTCCAGTTCGCCCGTCTCGGCGATCCTCCGGGTGCTATCGGTCAGTTTGCCGATGGGCCCGATGACCGTGTAGCGTATGCTTACCATGGTCATGACCGCCATCAGGACGATGGCCAATACTATGAAGCCCAGGAAGGTCCCCATCGATTCCTGGATCTCCGAGGCGAGGTACGAGTTGGGGATGAAGGTGCCTATCTTCCATCCCATGTCCGTGGAGGTGTAGTAGACGAAGAAATCGTTCTCCAGGCGGATGCGGCCCTGCTCGGTCCCCAGGAAATCATCGGTATCATCGCCCAGGACCGCGCTCACATTGGTGAACAGCAGCTGCTCCTGCTTATACGCCAGGATGGTCCCCCTATCGTCCGAGAGCAGCATATCCCTTCCGCTCACCTCGCTGGCCTGCCTCAGGTAATCTGTCAGTCCCACCAGGGTGATGTCCGCCCCCACCACCCCGTAGACCGTGCCGTTGTCCATGAGCGCAAGCACGATGCCGATGTTCACATCATCGGTGGTTACCGCGCTGTAGGGGTCGGTGATCCTGACCTCCCCCGGCGTCTCCATGGCCAGCTGGTACCAGGGCCTCTCCCGGGGATCGTACTGGGTAGGCGAGGCGCGAGGGTAGGCTCTCACGAAGGCGCCGTTCTCCCTGCCCATGTAGCAGGAGTTCACGTACTCGTGCGAATCCTGGAAGTCCTTGAGCACGTCGATGATGGCCTGCTCCTCGGGAGTGATGTTGTATTCGAAGTCCTCGGCGGTTGCGTTCAGAAAGTTGGTGAAATTGGAATCGTCCCTGCATTGCACCCTCTCGTCCATGGACAACTGCAGGATGTCCGCCTTGGACTCCTCGATCATATTGGTGAGTGCGAAATCGATGTGCTCCAGCTGGGTGATGGACTCGTTCTCCACAGTGTCCAGCTCCTGGTCCTCCAGGCTGGAGTACAGGGTAATGCCCATGAGCAGGACCACCACCAGGCCCACGAACAGGAACTGCATCAGGACCCTGGTCTGGAGCCTCATATCTACATTAAGATTCGTGTGAGATTATAATGATTTGACCTGTTCGAGAAGATATTTCCACTCTTTCGTTGACACATTCATGTTCTTACCTCAATTTATTTCCTGTGGTT
>MVPZ01000113.1 GCA_002067045.1 Methanomassiliicoccales archaeon PtaB.Bin134
TATCTTCATGTCCTGCAGGAAGTAGAAGAGGCGGCGGTCGTCGTGGTCCAGGGCGTTGTCGATGATCTCGTCCAGGTAGCCGAAGTAGTTCAGCACCCGTAGGGCGATCTCATCCGCGACCGGTCCGCTCAGGCCCACGGTCTTCTCCAACACCTTGACCACAGAGGAGTGTCCGAGGAACGTCCTCAATTCGCTCACGCTCATGTTCAATAGGCGGCTGCCGGGCCTTATATACATTGGTCTCCCGCCCCGGTTCAATGGCGTTTAATTTGGAACCCCCTTTTTTATAAATGAGGGGTGCGTTAACCAATTCCAGCCAAAGGACGCGTCTCCCCCAATGATAATCGATACCATTAACCGGTTCATCATCGACCTGATCAACGCCACAGGGTATGTGGGCATTTTCCTGGCCATGCTCGTGGAGGGGGTCTTCACCCCCATACCCAGCGAACTGATCATGCCCTTCGCCGGTTACGTGGCCTTCACCGGGGAGCTCAACTTCTTCCTGGTGATTCTGATCGGCAGCATAGGCGCGGTGACCGGTTCCTTCATCGCCTATCTCCTGGCCAGTCATCTGGGGCGGCCGCTCATCGACCGCTACGGGATATTCTTCGGACTGGATCAGAAGAAGATGGAGTATGCGGAGAACTGGTTCAAGCGCTGGGGGGTCTGGGGCATACTGATCGGGCATTCCCTGCCCGGCATAAGGTCGGTGATATCCTTCCCGGCCGGCCTGTCCAAGATGGACCGGAAGCGCTTCATAACCTTCACCTTCATCGGCGCGCTGATCTGGAACACCGTGCTGGTGAGCGCCGGCTACACCCTGGGCGAGAACTGGATCCAGTTCTGGGAGAGCACGGACGGTCTGGAGTACTGGATACTGGGGACCCTGGGCGCGGTACTGGCGATCTACTACCTGTACCGCCGCTGGAAGGGGTCCAGGGTCACTCGATCATCAGACAGCCAATGATGTCCTTGCGGGAGACCATTCCCCGGAGCTGGCCGCCCTCCATCACCGGCATGCTGCGCAGCTTGAACTCCACCATGTAGTCCGCGGCCTTGGCCACGTCGTCCTCGGGGGAGACGAAGATGGTGGCGGTATGCATGATGTCCGAGATGTCGTTGCTGTACAGCTTCAGGAAGCGGCCCAGGCTGACGTTTATCCCTGCGCTGAACGCTTTGAGCAGGTCAAGCTTGCTGACCACGCCCACCACCTTTCCCTTGTCCACCACCGGAAAGCTGTTGAAATCATGCTTCTCGAACAGCTCCTTCAGGGTCTTGAGGTCGGTCTTGGGCGTGACGGTGATGACATCCTTGGTCATTATGTCCTTGACCTTCTTCCGGGCGATGTGGCGTTCCATCATTATCGATGCCCATTAGGGCCGCCGCGGGATATGGAATTATCGCTCACGGGTGCAAGCGTTTAATGCGCCCTTCCCCATGGGGGTGCATGGACGCTTATCAGGAGGGATGGGCCGAGGTCTCGAAGGCGGTTCGGGGGCGATGCCCGGGATGCCCCCGGGACCCGGACAAGATGCCCTTGCTGTTCGAACGGGTCGGCGATCCGTCCAGGGTGAGGTTCGTCATCGTCTCCCAGGAGCCCGGCCACTGGCTCCGCGCTTCACCGCTCACGCCCCCTGAGGATAGGCTGCATCCGCTGTGCCGGGGGCAGGGTACTGCGGACGAGGTCAGGAGGGCCAACCCCCTCAGCAAAGTGCTGGAGGTCTTCGGGCCCTTCGACCCGTCATCCTCGGCGGTATACTGGACGCATGCCCTTAAGTGCGTGCCATCCAAGAGCGACCGGGACGTGAACAAGGAGTGGAGGAAGGCGGCCAGCCGGTGCCGGGAGCACTTCATCGCCGAGCTGAAGCTCCTGGGGAAGGCGGACCTGAACCTGATCGCCTTCGGCAAGTACGCCCTGGAGATGTGCCTGAACGTTCTCGATGGGCAGGACATAGATCAGGAGCTGAGCATCAGCGAGCACATGCAATCCGTCAGGCTGCCGATGCAGTTCAAGTACCGCTTCAAGGACGGCACTTCGAAGAACGTTTCCCTCTACGTCTTCACCAATCCATCCGCGGAGGTGGTCAAGGTCCTCAAGAGCGGGGGGAAGCTCACCACGGAAGAGGTCCAGGAGCGCGAGGTTCAGCTCATAAAGGCGGCCCTGGGTGCCGGGAAGGGCAGATGATCGGTCGTCCGTGCTTTTTAAGGCGCGGCGCCGGAGAAAGCATTCGGTAATTCGTCGAAAGCACCCCATAAAGCATATAGACCCCCCTTCATTCACGTGATGGTGCTCAAAATCGCGGAATATCAAGTTCAGAACATAGTGGCGTCCGCGAGTCTCGGCGCGGAGCTGGACCTCGACACGCTTTCGATCAATCTCAACGGGGCGGAGTACGAGCCCCACGCCTTCCCCGGGCTGGTCTTCCGGCTGAAGGACCCCAAGACCGCCACCCTGCTCTTCCGGAGCGGCAAGCTGGTGTGCACCGGGGCCAAGAACCTGGAGGACCTGGACAAGGCCATCCGCAAGGTGGCCAACGAGGTGCGGCAGGCCGGGGCGAAGATAGCCGATGGGGTCCCCCGCTACGAGGTGCAGAACATCGTGGCCTCCGCGGACCTGGGCCAGCCGGTGGACCTGACCGCGGCCGTGATATCCCTGGGCCTGGAGAACGTGGAGTACGAGCCGGAGGTGTTCCCGGGTATGGTTTATAGGCTCAGCGAGCCCAAGGTGGTCATCCTGCTGTTCGGTTCCGGACGCTGCGTGTGCACCGGGGCGCACAAGGCCGAGGACGTCGAGGCGGCCATGGCCAAGATCCGCAAGGACCTGGTCGAGGCCGGTCTTCTGGTCTGAGGACCTTCCGGCCTGCACCAAGACCCGGTCTGGTCGTGCTTCGCCCTAGGGACCAATATCCATCAGGTCGGGCTCACATGATCAGCGAACCGCAGGCCAGGCACTTCACCGCTCCCACAGGGTTCATGTGACCGCATACCGGGCACTTCTTCTGGTCGCCCACCTCGGAGAGGGCCATGCCTTATCATGCGGGCTCAAGCACCATAATGCTTTGCGAACCATGGGGTCGGGCATCCGATGCGGTATCCCATTCCAGACATCATCGCCATGGCCAACCCTTCGCCCAAGTGCAACCTCCTGGGTCTCCAGGTTGAACCGGACCATGGCAGGCGGGGGAGGAACGTAGGCCCACGGCCATCCCCTCCGACCCCCAACGATATTATCTAAATCCAGACCATCCTCGAAACCATTATGATGGGTGCTACCTGTGCCTACCAGTGTTGTAGATGGGCGTCTGTCCCCGCTGTAATCGGAAGCAATTGCTGAGCAACGACCTCTGCCCCTCGTGTCAGGCTCTGCTATGCAGCGAATCGTACCGAAGGAACCTGGACCTGATAAGGGGGCAGATGCCCCACCTGTTCGACCGTATGGTCCGGGACCTGGTTCAATCCCGCTTTGGCATGTCCAAGCCCACCCAGAAGGATTGGGAGCTGATCGGACGCATCACCGGTTCTGAACGGGAACAGTTCATAGAGATGAGCAGGTCCATCAAGGACGACCGCTTCGTTTGCGGGGTCCGCTACAATCCTTCGCTGAAGATCACCGAGAAGCTGTACTCCAATTGGGAGTGCCTTCTGAGCCCGGGGGGCGGAGGAGGGTTCGTGGACGGTCTTGCCACATCCATGTCCCAATGCGTGGCGGGCGTGGTCCGCAAGCTGAACATCTACTGTGATGCTGAGATAGCCATCCGCGCCGGGCGGTACGAGGATGCCGCCAGGGCTTACGAGCACCTCACCATGTACGAGGAGGCGGGAAGGCTGCGCAAGATGGCCATGAGCGAGAGGAACACCTCACGGAACATCTCCGTCAACATGAACCAGCTCATCGACCAGGTGCGCCAGGGTGGCCTTGCGCTGGCGTACAAATGCCCCAACTGCGGCGGCTCCATCAACATTGACAAGGACTTCAATCCCGGAATGCGCATGTGCGCCTACTGCGGAACGCCTCTGGACACCACGGTGATAGCCTCGATGATCCGGTCGCTGTGATGAGTGCGGGGGCCTCCCGGTCCGCGCACATTATTTAGGGAATGCATTCCCTAGAGGAGAAGGATCGCATGGAAGGTTCGGCCAAGCCAAAGGGGATATTCAAGAGGGAGATCGTCAAGGCCACGATAGCCATCGGGGCCGCCACGCTGCTCCTGCTGATACTCATAGCCATAAGCAACCCCGCGGAGGACGGCGGCGAACCCGGCTCCGATATCCGCTTGGCCGAATGGAGCGCGGTAAATGTGGACGGGGGGCTGAACTTCACGGTCAACGCCACCAACCACGGGGAGGCCATCGGGGCCGCCACCATCACCTGCAAGCTGGTCACGCTCTCCGCCACCTATACGGTGGACCGGGACATCGAGCTCGGTCCGGGGAAGAGCTATTCCTTCGT
>MVPZ01000114.1 GCA_002067045.1 Methanomassiliicoccales archaeon PtaB.Bin134
GCCATTCCCCGCATACGCCGTCCCTATAGGCCAGGTGAGGTCTGGATCCGCCGCATCATAAATTTTATTATATTGAATAAAAACATTGGCATCCCAATCTAGCGGGGGGGAATCCACTGAGCGATAGTAGACTTAAGGCCGTAGCGGTACTGACGATACTTGTATTCATGCTGACCATGCCCTTGGCGGCAACCGGCGCGAACGAACCCGCCCCCCTGGAGGCAGCACTCTCGACCACCCCTCACCCCATCATCTCCGTCAGCAACGACACCCAACTATCAGAGCTGATCGCGTCGAGCGGTTGGAGCGGAAGCGGAACGGAAGGGGACCCCTATGTCATCGAGGGTCTGGACATCGATGCGCAGGGAGCGACGAACGCCATCTTCATAGGCGGCACGGCCCAGCATCTGACCATCAGGGGATGCTTCCTTCACAACACCACCTACCTCTTCGGGAGCTTCCCCTTCAACGGGAACTGCGGGGCCACCATATACAACGCCAGCAACGTAACCCTGGAGCAGAACGTCTGCACCGGTCACGGACGAGGCCTGGCCCTCTATCAATCCACCAATGTCACGATAAGGAACAATACCTGCTACGGGAACGTGCACGGGATAGGCCTGTACTTTTCCCATGGGAACATCCTGATGGGCAACAACTGCACCTCCGACGGCACGGATGGCATTCATTTTGAGGACTCCCCTTCAAATGTGCTCGATGGGAATCGCTGCATCCAGAATGGCCGTTTCGGGATATGCCTGACCGGCAACTGCAACACGAACGTGCTGTCGAACAACACGCTCGTTAACAACTCCGACGCCGGGATCAGGCTGTCCGGTGCGAGCAACCTCAACAGGGTGGTCGGCAACCTGGCCACAGGCAATCAAGGATACGGCATTAACATCCAATCGTCCAACGGAAACGAGATTTATGGGAACACCATCAGCGAGAACCGGGGGGCCACTTCGGATTTCAACGCCTCGAGGGTGCAGGGATACGACAATGGCAACAACCGTTGGAACTCTACCATAAACGGGAACAGATGGGGCGACTGGACCGGGCCCGATGCCAATAGGGACGGGCTTGTGGATGTTGCCTACACAATCGATGGTGGGGCGAATCACGATCAACTGCCGATGGCTCCGATGTCCATCCTCATCTCCCATCCCATGGAAGCCGAGACCGTGAACGCTTCCACGGTCGTGGTGAGCGGTATCGCCTACCCCAACTGTCCCCTATCTATCAACGGGGCGTTGGTCTACGTGGGGCCGGACGGTTCCTTCTCCTACCCGCTGAGCCTGTTCGAAGGTCGCAATCTGGTCGAGGTCAGGTCCCTGCACCCCCTGGGCACGGTCGTCGCCTTCGTGAACGTCACCTATTTCAACGAGCTGCGCGCCGAGCTGGAGGAGCTGAAGGGCCGCGTGGACGGTCTGACCGATGCGCTGAACGGGGCCATGGACGGCCTGGATGCGGCCATGGAGAACATCACCCTATTAGACGCCGACCTCAACGACACCCAGGCCCAGCTGAACGGGACCCGGGGATGGCTTCGGTCCGTCGAGGACCAGCTGTCGGATTGCTACGACGACCTGAACCTGACCGATGAGGAGGTGGACTCCCTGCTGGACCAGGTGGCCGCCCTGAAGGCTTCATTGATCGACCTGCGGGACTCGCTAAACCTGACCGATGAGCAGGCCGCGGCCCTGGAGGGGGCGTTGAACGCGGCCATAGCGGACCTGTCCTCAGCCGAGGACCATCTGGAAACGCTGCGGTCCGACGTGGACGGACTCCAGGAGGACCGGCTGCCGCTGATCCTGGGCCTCGCCGGCCTGGCCGTTGGGGTCCTGTCCCTGGTGCTCTTCGCCTTGGTGTACACCAGGAGGATAAAGCTCCACTGAGCCCCCAGGTCAAATCCTTTCACACCCTTTTTCCGGGCAAGACCACGGGTCGTCCGAACCAGGAAAATACGAGAAATGTTTGAAGGTGCGGACACCGGGATTCGAACCCGGGTTCGAAGCTTGGGAAGCTCCAGTCCTGACCACTAGACTATGTCCGCCTCAGGCTACTACAATGCAGAGGTTTTTTTAAAGCTTTCACTTGGTGATCGACTTCAGGAGGTTCTCGAGCTCGGAGATTATCCGGTAGATCACCGTGCGGCCGTGCATCGGGATGTTGGGGTCGTTCGCCAAATCGTCCAGTTTTCCAATGGCCCCGGCCACGCGCACATCCATGGGCTCGCCGTCCTGTCCCAGTCTGCCCTTGGCTTCGGTCGCTCCGCGCCGAATGTTGCGGGGGACGGAGGTGTCCTCCGAGAGCTGGTCCAAGACATCGACGATCTGATTGAGTTTCGTTTTCGCATCGTATTCCATGCAACCACATCCTGTAGTTTGAGACGTTTGACCCTGTCACAGGGCGGGCCTGACCACGCCCTTCTCCTTGAAGGTGGCCACCGCCATGAGGGTCTTGGTGTCCTTGACCCCCCTGACGATCGACAGCTCCTCCACTAGGAATCTTTTCAACTGAGTATAGTTAAGGAACTTGGCCTTTATGACTATGTCCGTGTCCCCGGTCACCAGGAACACGTCCGCGACCGGTTCCAGCAGGGACACGCATTCGCAGACCCCGTCCGCGTCCCTGTTATCGACCTTGAGGGTGATGATGGCAGTGACCTCCTCATCGTTCCGGCATGAGGACAGAGTCGAACCCTTCTCTTTATGTTGCATCCGCAACCCTCCTAACACGCTCACGAAGGGCCGCTTCGGCGGCCCTGCTGGACATCCAACAGTGAAAAAAACGGAAGGAATCACATCGCGTTCTCGAATTCCTCTTGCAGGTCTATGATGACCTGTTCCAGGACTTCTTCCAGACTGTTGCTCTGGTATTCCCGGAGGCCCCCGAGTTCGCTTTGCACCCGTGCCACGAAATTGTTGTTGTCTTTGAGGAATTCAACATTGCAAAGAGACTCTTCCATGATCGTTCACCCCAGTCCAACATCTCATGAGCGTTGGTCTGTTTTGGCGAATGCCCGGTTCCCTATATAATAGTTATCTTAAGCTCTACATGGCCCTGCTGGCCGTCTGGACGAACGATTGAATAATTTTATATTTATAATAAAATTTCAATCATATGTCCTTCTCGATGAACACCGCCGGCCGGCCCTTCCCGAAGTAGTTGGCCACCTCCCCTCCCCTCCGGAATCCGGCCCGCTCGAAGGCCTCCAAGGCCGGGCTCGCCGGGTCGATCTCCGCGGTGACCTTCACCGTGCCGGCCTTGAGCGCGGACGCCTCCACGGCCCTGAGGAGGTCCGGGGAGGCCTGCCCCACCAGGAGCATGGTCCTGCTCTTACCGCCCTTCCCCTCATGGTACAGGACCGCTCCCGATCCTCCGCCGACCAGCACCGCGAAGTCCGGCGCCTTCATGAACATCTCCAGAGCGGAGAGCGAGAAGCACGGGCCTCCAAGCGCGTTCTCCCTGCCCTCCATGCCCTTCAGGTCGTTCAGCTTGGCCTGCTTGATCGTCACCATATCATCCCTCCAGATGCTTGACCATCATGTATGCGTCCGCTCCGTCCTCGTAGTACCCCGAGCACAGCGCCAGGACCTTATATCCCTGGGAAAGGTAAAGGTTGACCGCCGGGGAGTTGTCCGGGCGCACGCACAGGACGATGGACACCGCCCCTTCCCGGGCCGCCTCCCTCTCCACCGCTCCCATCAGCCTCCTCCCCAGGCCCTGGCGCCTCATGGAGGGCAGCACCGCCAGGGACAGGACCTCCGCGGTCTCGTAGGCCGGAGAGATGCAGAACATCACGTAGGCCACCGGCCCGTCGCCATCCAGCACCAGCACGCGCACCGAGGGATCGTCCATCAGTCCGCGCACGTGCTCCTCCGGCCATCCGCGCGGTCCGAAGCCCCCCTCCTCCAAGGCCATCAGGGCCGGCAGGTCCTCCGGCCCCGCCCTCCTCTCCTTCACACCCGACCATCTGTCACGGCGGTTATATCGGTTTGCGTCCAGGACCGAAATTATGGAATACATAAAAGCTGTTCTTCACAGGCCAGGAGCTATCATGACATCCTTCTCGAGCATCGGCTCGCTGCTAGCCTCCCCCCGTCCGGAAGGACAGGTCGCGCTGAGGGGCTGGATATACAGGACCAGGAGCAGCGGGAAGATAGTCTTCGCCGTGGTGCGCGATTCCACGGGCATCATGCAGGTCACCATAAAGAAGGGGAGCCTACCCGACGACCAGTTCGAGGGGGCCGTCTCCGCCTCGATAGAGTCCTCGGTGGAGGTCACCGGGACCATGCATCAGGACGGGCGCGCCCCCGGCGGGTACGAGGTGCGTGCGGACTCCTACCGCGTGGTGGGTCCATCCCTCCCCTTCCCCATAACCGAGTACCAGAGCGAGGAGCTGCTCCTGGACAACCGCCACCTGTGGATCAGGTCCCGGGAGCAGACCGCGGTCATGAAGATCAAGGCCACGGTCCTGGCCGGGGCCAGGGAGTGGCTGCAGGACAACGACTTCGTGGAGGTCACCCCCCCGATATTCACCCAGAACGCCTGCGAGGGCGGGGTCACCCTGTTCAAGCTGAAGTACTTCGACCGGGACGCCTTCCTGAGCCAGAGCGCCCAGATGTACCTGGAGTCCCTCATTTTCTCGCTGGAGAAGGTGTATTCGATCACCCCCTCCTTCCGGGCGGAGAAGTCCCGCACCCCGAGACATCTGACCGAATACTGGCACATGGAGCTGGAGGAGGCCTGGGTGGACAACGAGGGGAACATGCGCATCCAGGAGGAGCTGGTATCGGCCATGGTGGCCAAGGTCCTCAAGGAGCGCCGGGCGGAGCTGGAGCTGCTGAGGAGGGACATCGAGCCGCTGAAGGCTGTACAGGCCCCCTTCAAGAGGCTGCGCTACGCGGACATGATAGACAAGCTGCAGGCGAAGGGCTTCGACATAGGGTTCGGATGCGACCTGGGGGCGGCGGAGGAGCGGGCAATCACCGAGGACGAGGTGGCCCCGGTGTTCGTGACCAACTTCCCGAAGGAGTGCAAGGCCTTCTACATGAAGGAGGACGAGGACGACCCCCGCACATACAAGTGCGCCGACCTGCTGGCGCCCTTCGGCTTCGGCGAGGTGATCGGAGGCAGCGAGAGGGAGACCGACCTGGCCAAGCTGCTGCAGAGGCTGGAGGCCCAGGGGATCCCGCAGGACCCCTACGCCTGGTACCTGGACCTCCGGCGCTTCGGTTCCGTGCCGCATTCCGGTTTCGGCCTGGGGGTGGAGCGCATCGTCAAGTGGGTGTGCAACCTGGAGCACATCAGGGATGCCGTGCCCTACCCGCGAACGGTGGCCAGGGTCTATCCCTGAAGCCGCCGGCCCATCTCGCAGTACAGCCGGTAGGCCTTCTCCAGCTGCCATCGCTCCACGCATTCGTCCTTAGCGTGGGCCATGTTCGGGCTCCCGGGCCCGCACACCGCCACCAGCGGGTTGACCGCGGAGTACACGGCCGCCTCGGTGGCGTATGGGACCGAGAATATGTCCCCGGCCCCCGCGTCCAGCAGTTCCCTTATCAGCGGGGTGTCCGGCGAGGTCTCGAATGCTGGCAGCTCGTACTGCATGACGATGTCGTAGGCCTCCCCCTCCAGGGTGTGCATTATGCGCTCCCGCACCTCCCTGGCGGTGAGGGGGTAGGGGAAGCGGGCGTTCAGCTGGGCCTCGCACTTGTCAGGGACGATGTTGTTCCTGGTGCCCCCACGGATGGTGCTCACCACCAGGGTCAGCTCGTCCGTGGGGCCCTCGGGGACCCTGAGCATGGGGCCCAATCGATCCAGAAGCCTGGTCATGCGTATGATGGCGTTGTCCCCGTTCCAGGGCATGCTGGCGTGCGCGGCCACGCCATGGGCGGTCAAGGTCAAACGCGAGATCCCCTTCTCCTTCCAGGCTACCCGCAGGTCGGTGGGCTCGCCCACCAGCACCCCGCTGGCCCTTCGCACCTCCGGCCGCTTGGCCAGGAACTCCGCCCCGGTCATCATCTCCTCCTCATCGGTGGTGATCAGCAGGGTGAAGGGGACCTTCTCCTCGATCAGGGTACTGGCCGCCACAATCATGGCCGCCGTTCCCCCCTTCATGTCCGCCGCCCCCAGACCATAGACCTTCCCGGCCTCCACCTCCCCGTCCTCCCGGGTCCAATCCTCCCCGGCGGGCACGGTGTCCAGGTGGGCGGCGAAGGCCATGCCTCCGACGCCATGGCGGGCCAGCATGGCCGGGTTCTCGTAGGGGCCGCCCACGGCGACCTCTAGCCCCAGGTCCTCCAGCCTGGAGCGGACCAGCCCGAAGAGCTCTCGCTTTCCCTCCGTGGTATCGCTGCGGACGCCCAGCAGCTCGATCAGGGTGCGCACCAGCTCTCTGGTCACAGGCTCACCTCCGATAGAACGGTATCTCCACCACCTTGGCCGGGACCTGCTGGTCCCTGATGGTCACGGTCAGCAGGGTCCCGGGCGCAGCCAGCTTCTGCGGCACATACCCCAGGGCGATCCCCACCTTCAGGCAGGGGGACATGTTGCCGCTGGTGATCCGGCCCACCGCCTTCCCGGCGTGCGATATCTCGTAGCCGTGCCTGGGAACGCCCTTCCCCTCCAGCATCAGGGCCGCCAGCACATCGTACCTCCTCTCCTTCTGCAGGAACAGCACCTCCCTCCCGATGAAGGCGTGGTCCATCTTCACCACCCAAGGCGGCCCGGTCTGTAGGGAGGTCTGGGTCCCGTCGAAGTCCGTGCCCGAGAGCAGATAGCCCATCTCCAGGCGCAAGGTGTCCCTGGCCCCCAGCCCTATGGGCCGGAGGTCGCCGCCCCCCTCGCGGAGAAGCTCGCGCCACAGCCAGGCGGCGCTGCCCTCCTCCACCAGCACCTCGAAGCCGTCCTCCCCGGTGTATCCGGTGCGGGCCACCAGGCAGTTGGCCTCCCGCCCCTCCTCAGTAAGGACGTCGGTCAGGAGACCGGCCCGCAGCCCGTTCAGCCGGGCGAATCGGCCCTGGAAGCGTTTCACGGTGGAGAGGTCCAGGGTGCAGAGCCGCTGCAGGATGGCCTGGGCCAGGGGTCCCTGCACGGCCAGGCAGGCCAGCCGGGTGGACAGGTCCACCACCTCCAGTCCCATGGTGCGCTCCCTCACCCATTCCCTCACCCGGTCCACGTTGGAGGCGTTGGGCACCATGAGGTACTTCCCTTCTGAAATATGATAGGTGATGACATCGTCGATGATCTGGCCGTCGTCGTTGGGCAGATGTCCGTACACCGCCTTCCCCACCGGGGCCTTGCTGATGGGGTTGGTGAGCAGGCGGTCCAGCTGCTGGGCCGCCCCCTCGCCGGAGATGAGCAGGTCGCCCATGTGAGACACGTCGAACATGCCGCACTTGCCGCGCACATGCATGTGCTCATCGATTATCCCGGAATACTGGATGGGCATCTCCCAACCCACGAACTCGACCATCCTGGCCCCGGCGGCCAGGTGCTCCTGGTACAGCGGCGTCCTCTTCATTTGCTCGCCTCTCCAATGGTGGCAGAATTATCAATAGATTTCCGTCAGCGCCCGCCCAGCATCTCCTCCAGGCGCTGCCTGACCACCTTGGCCGGCACGTCCGGCAGGGATATGTAGGTGGTGCGTCCGCCAGTCTCCTCGTTGGCCACCCTGGTGCCCACCAGTCCCTGGTTGGTCAGGTCCTGCAGGTAGGACCAGAACATGGTGTGGCCCCTGGGCTTCTCACCATACTCCTCGGCCACCAGCCGATACACCGACTCGGCCTCCGGGGTGCGGATGTAGGCCTGATCCTTCATGGCCCTGGCCACGGCCAGCAGCACCATCCGATGCTGCTTGTCCAGGTCCTCTATCTTTGACTCGGTCACCACCGAGTAGGTGAGGGCCTTGGCCCCCCGCACGTGCTCGGGCATCACGTGCTCCGCCCCCTCCTCCTCGGCCAGCATGCCCGCCCGATCGAGCAGTTCGATGGCGAAGCGGGCGTCCCCGAACTCGCCGGCAATATCGGCCATGAGGTCCAGGGAGTCCTGGCGCACCGCCCCCGGAAAGAATGCCAGGTCCGTGCGCATCCTCAGTATGTCCGCCAGCTCCCTCACTCCGTACCTGTCGAAACGGATGGCGTTGGCCCGGCGGAAGGTGGAGGAGGAGGCGGCATCCAGCATATCCAGGACGTTCTTCTGCGATATCATAATCACGGACATGGACGGACGGCCGCCGACCACCTCCTCGTCGAAGCGGGTTAGCTGGTACACCAGGTCGCTGGCCCCCTTCACCAGCAGCACGTCAGCTTCATCCAGCACCACAACCAGGTGCATCTTGCGCTTCTCCAGGTGCTTGCGTATGGAGCGCAGCATCTCCTCGGTCGAGAAGCCGCGATCAGGGAAGTTCTCGTCGAAGTGCATGACGATGCGGCGGAGCACGGCCACCTCCGTCGACCGCTGCCTGCAGTTGACGATGATGAAGTCCATGGCCCGCCCCTTCTCCTTGGCCCCTTTCATCAGGTCCAGGCAGAAGCGCTTGGAGGTGGCGGTCTTGCCCGTTCCCACCGAACCGATCAGGAACGCGGTCTGGGACATGCTTCCTTCCAGCACCGGGCGGAAGAGCATCTCCAGGCGATCCAGCTGCTCCTCGCGGTGGCAGAGCCTGTCTGGCACGTAATCGAAGGAGAGCTTGGATTGGTCCTTGAACAGGCGTGGGTTCTTCATGTTCCTACCTTCTGGCGCGTATGAGGCCCGAGCAGGGAACGATCTCCAGACCCCGGTCCTCCAGCCTATCGGCCAGGAGGTTTATGCCCAGGGAGTCGGTGGCCATGTGCCCGGCCACCACCACGTTCAGGTGGTTCTTGCGGGCCTCCTCCAGGTGCGACTCGGGCAGATGCATGAACACGATGGTGCCCACACCCGCGTCGGCCAGCCCCTCATACATCTCCTTGGGCCCGGCGGTCCCCCCGGTCATCTTCAGGGCGATCTTTCCCGTCCGGCGCTTCCTATCCCCCACATACACCTCCGGGGGGTTATTATTGGCGGCGGCGTGCCGGTATTCCGGCTGCTCCATGAGCACGGAGATCAGGTCCTCCACGCGCTTGGGCGCGCGCTCCTCCATGAGGTCGTTCAGGAAGCGGTCCACCAGGTTGTCGGTGACCGAGTGGAGGCACATGAGCGGAATATCCAGCAATCGAGCGGCGTCCACCGCCTGATCGTAGTTGGAGGGGGCGTTGTTGCGGTGCACCTCCTTGATCCGGGGGGCCAGAATGTCCTCGGCCAGGGTGATGGGCATACCCATCTGGGCGAACATGTACTCCTGGAGATGCAGCACCTCCCCGTACTTGGGCCTGGCCCTGCCCATGGGATGATGGCCGATGACCGCGTCGATCCTCCTCCCTCTCTCCCGCAGCCGGTCGGCCAGCAGGAGCTCGCTGGTGCCGATGTCGATGCCCCACATCACCGTGCCTATCTCCCTCTCGGGGTCGCCATGCACCAGGCGGGAATCGGCGTAGGGGTTCCACAGGGCGTCGGCGTCGAAGAACGACCTCTCCTCCTGGTCCATCTTCCGGTAGCGCTCCTCCACCCGGCGGAGGTCGTCCTCCAGCTCCTCGGCGGTTCGGGGATCGTTATCCTTGGCCAGTTGGACCGCGTACCGATAGATCTCTCCCAGCTTCATCGGGACGGAGAAGACTGATGGGCCGATAAATTGTTTTGCCCCCGTCTTTGTGCATAGCCAAGGCTGCAGGTGAAAAATTATGAAAAAGTAAAGGGTTTCTAAGACCTGAGAAGGCTCGGTAACTGGGGACCGGCCCTTTTCTGGCCTGTTTAGCCGAACAGAGCGGAGAGACCGGCGGCGGCCTCTTCCTCGGAAACAGCTTCCTCTTCCTTGGGCTCTTCCT
>MVPZ01000115.1 GCA_002067045.1 Methanomassiliicoccales archaeon PtaB.Bin134
GTTCGACGCCATCTATCAACAGCCCGAGGACGGCAGAATAAAGATCGACATCCAGAAGTGCCAGGTCTGTGGCATCTGCTCCAGTTCCTGTCCGGTGTCGGCCATCGAGATGGCGTACTACGATCATGAAGGCCTGCTGGAGCACATCCGAGGAACGACCGGGAACGAGAACGCAGAAACACTGGTAATAATGTGCAGAGGCAACTCCCCCAGTAGTGGAGAGGTAGAGGATATCCTCGCCGCACAGGGTCTGGGCGGAAGCAGCTACCTGCCCATGCGCGTTCCCTGCGCGGGCAGGATCCCCATGGACTTCATATTCAACGTCCTCAGGTCCGGCACAAAGAACATTATATCTGTACAGTGCCAGGACGGCTTCTGCCGGATGAAAGAGGGCACCTCGATCGAGACCAGGCGCATGCTCCTGGGCATGGCTGTCATCCAACAGTTCGGCTATCCGCGGGATTCGCTGAAGGTCGTGAAGTACTCACGAAAGGCGATGTGGATAAACCAGGAGTGCGTGGGATGCGACAAGTGCGTGTTCATATGCCCTTATGAGGCCATCAGGGCCGAACCTTTCTCCTCCCCGACCGTGATCGAGGAGAAATGCGTGGGCTGTGGAGCGTGCCAGCTGGTATGTCCGCACAAGGCCATACAAGTAAAGGGGTACGAGTTTGATAACGTTCTTGCATCCTACGGAGAAGCAGCGAAGAGGATGAGGTCCCTTAGTGACCAGCCGGCCATACTCGTTTTCAGCTGCCAGTGGTCGGAGTTCTCTGCCCTGGACGATCCGGAGAGGATGCTCAAGGGCAAGAACGCCATGGTCATGGAGGTCCCTTGCTTCAAGGGGATGGACCCCGTCCACGTCGTCAACGCCTTCAGGAACGGGTTCGACGGCGTCCTGGCCGTGGTCTGCTCGGAGACCGACTGCAAGCTGCAGAAAGGAAGGGATGTAGCCGATAGGCAGCTGGAGGTACTCCAGAACGCCCTGAAGAAGCTTGGATTGAGCGACAGGTTCGAGCTCCACGAGATCTCGCCTAGATGCGAGGGGGAGTTCGCCGACAAGTTCGACGCCTTCCATCAGAAGGTGATTAATCTATCGAAAGGGTCTCCTGTTCCCGGGGGGTCGCAGCCATGATGTATGAGATATTATCGAAGACCCTGCTGGCGTATAAGGAAACGCTGTTCGAGGTCCACGCCCCGGAGATCGCGGCCAAGGCCCAGCCGGGGCAGTTCCTCATCGTCATCCCCCGGGCCGGAGGGGAGAGGGTCCCGCTCACGATATGCGATTATGACATCGAGCGGGGGACCGTATCCTTCGCCTTCCATGAGGTAGGCAAGACGACCAAGGAGCTGGGGACGTTCGAGAAGGGCGACTGCCTGTACAACGTGACCGGTCCGCTTGGCAATCCATCGGACATAAGGAACTACGGCAGGGTGCTGTGCGTGGGGGGCAGCATAATGATCGCCCCCCTCCTTCTGCAGTCGAAGGCCATGAAGGATGCGGGGAACCATGTGACGACCGTCCTGGGCTGCCGCAGCAAGGATTTCCTGTTCATGGTAGACAAGGCCAAGGCCTGCAGCGATGAGGTCCACGTGGCCTCGGACGACGGCACCATCGGTGAAAAGGGGTTGGACTTCCTGAACGAGCTCCTGAAGAAGGAGAAGTACGACCGGTGCGTGGTAATGGGTCCCGTGGTCATGATGAGGTATGTCAGCGAGATGACCAGGCCCTTCGGGATCCCCACGGTCGTGACCTTGACACCAATAATGATAGATGGCATGGGGATGTGCGGAGTGTGCCGCGTGACCGTGGGAGGGAAGATGCTCTTCGGTTGCGTGGACGGCCCCGAGTTCGATGGCCACAACACCAACTTTGACGAGCTGATCAAACGTCAGCGCACCATGCTTCCAGAGGAGAGGCTAAGCTCCATCCTATGGGAGACCACCGGAGGCTGCGATTGTGAACGGCAGTGAGCCCGATACCAAGAAGGCCGCGTCCACGAAGCGGCAGCAGGCAGTGGAGATGCCCAAGCAGGAGCCGGAGGATAGGGTCAAGAACTTCCGCGAGGTCGCCCTGGGCTACACCGAGGAGATGGCCCGCGAGGAGGCCAGCAGATGCCTTCAGTGCAAGAACCCCCAGTGCCGTAAGGGCTGCCCTGTGGACGTGCCAATACCCGACTTCATCAAGTGCATCACCGAGGGCAACTACGCGGACGGCATAACCGTGATCAAGACCAAGAACGCCCTGCCGGCAGTGTGCGGCCGTGTCTGCCCCCAGGAAGAGCAGTGCCAGAAGATGTGCATCTTGAACAAGAAGGGTAACCCCATAAGCATCGGCCGCCTGGAGAGATACCTGGCGGACTGGGAGCGGGAGCACGGCGTTCATGTTCCGGACCGGGCGCCATCCACCGGAAAGAAGGTCGCGGTAATAGGAGCTGGACCTGCCGGCCTCACCGTCTCTGCGGACCTGGTGAAGCTGGGCCACGAGGTCACCCTGTTCGAGGCGCTGCACGTGGCCGGCGGGGTGCTCATATACGGCATCCCCGAGTTCCGCTTGCCAAAGGACATCGTGCAGAAGGAGGTCGAGTACGTGCAGAGGCTGGGCGTGGACCTCCGGCTGGGCAATCTCATCGGGAGGATCCATACCATACCCGAGCTTTTGGAGAGCGGTTACGATGCCGTCTTCATCGGCAGCGGGGCCGGGCTCCCGCAGTGGACCGGTTGTCCCGGGGAGAACCTGGGCGGTATTTACTCGGCGAACGAGTTCCTCATCCGCGTGAACCTCATGAAGGCCTATGATTTCCCGCAGAAGGACACTCCCATCCGTGTGGGCAAGCATGTCGTGGTCATCGGCGGCGGAAATGTCGCCATGGACTGCGCCCGCATATCCATGAGGCTGGGCGCCACCGTATGCCTGAACTACCGCCGCTCGCGGAAAGAGCTGCCTGCCAGGGAGGAGGAGATCGAGAACGCCGAGGAGGAAGGCCTCATCTGCAGGTTCCTCAATGCTCCACTGGAGTTCTACGGCGACGACAAGGGCTGGGTGAAGGCCATGAGGTGCACCGAGATGGAGCTCTGCGAGCCTGACGCCAGCGGCCGCCAGAGCTGCCGGATCATCCCCGACACCGACTTCACCATGGACGCCGACACGATCATAGTGGCCATCGGGCAGACCCCCAACCCCATCATCCAGCGCACCACCACTGGTCTGCAGACCGATCCTCGCAAGGGGACCATCATCATAGATGATGAGGGAAGGACGAACCTTAAGGGAGTTTTCGCCGGAGGTGACGTGGCCACAGGGGCGGCCACGGTCATCAGCGCCATGGGGGCCGGGAGACGCGCAGCTCAGACCATCCATGATTACCTTACTAACCAGGAGCCCAAGGAGGGGTCACCATAGACCGTAAGCTGAGGATCGCGTTCTACTGGGCCGCAAGCTGCGGCGGTTGCGAGATCGCCGTGCTGGATATGAACGAGAAGATACTGGATGTGGTCAAGGCTGCGGACATCGTGTTCTGGCCGGTGGCCATGGACGTGAAGTACAAGGACGTCGAGGCCATGCCCGACGGCCACATCGATATCACGTTCTTCAACGGCTCCATACGCAACAGCGAGCAGGAGCACATGGCGAAGCTGCTGCGCGCGAAGTCACGTACGCTGATAGCTTTCGGCTCCTGCGCCAACGAAGGTTCCACTCCTGGTCTGGCGAACTTCCTGAATGCCAAGGAGATACTGGAGAAGGTGTACCTGAGCAACGATGAGGTGTCCACGGACGGCGGAGTCATCCCCAAGCCCGAGACCCATGTCAAGGAGGGCGATCTGCACATACCGGTCTTCCACGATGCCGTGAGGACCCTCGCACAGACAGTGGATGTGGACTACTTCCTTCCCGGATGCCCTCCCCCCGTCGTTCTCATCACCAGGGCGTTGGACGCCATCGTGAAAGGTGAGCTGCCTCCCAAGGGCTCGGTGCTGGCGCCGCTGCCGGCAGTGTGCGACGAGTGCCCCCGCAAGCGGGAGAACAAGAAGATCACCACCATCCACCGTGTCTACGAGGTCACCCCGGACCCGGAGCGCTGCCTCATGGAGCAGGGAATTATCTGCATGGGTATGGCCACCCGCAGCGGCTGCGGGGCCCAGTGCCTCAAGGTGGACATGCCATGCACCGGCTGCGGGGGAGCAACACCCAACCAGCCGGACATGGGAACGGGTATGATCACAGCCTTGGCCTCGATCCTTAACCCCGGCAAGGAGCCAGGTACTTACGAAGAGGAGGAGGTCAACAAGCTCATATCGCAGATCAAGGACCCGGCAGGCATATTCTATATGTACAGCCTGCCGGCGGCCATCCTGCGCAGGAAGGAGATGAGAGAATGAAGGAGATAAGCATCGACCCTATCACCCGATTAGAGGGCCACGGCAGCGTATCCATCTTCCTCAACGAGAACGGCGAGGTAGAGAACGCGTACCTCAAGGTTCCAGAGCTAAGGGGCTTCGAGGCCTTCTGTCTCGGCCGGCAAGCAGAGCTCATGCCCATAATAACCACGAGGATCTGCGGGGTATGCCCGGTCGCGCACCACTACGCCTCCGTGAAGGCCCTGGACGCGGCCTTCAAGGTGACCCCACCCCCGGCCGCGAAAAAGCTGAGGGAGCTCCAGTATATGGGCTACATCATCTACGACCACACGCTGCACTTCTACTATCTGGGAGGACCGGACTTCATCGTGGGGCCGGACGCGCCCGTGGAGAAGCGCAACATCCTGGGTGTTATCGAGAAGGCTGGGCTGGACGTCACCATGGAGGTCATAAAGCACCGTGCCTACGGCCAGAAGATCACGGAGATCATTGGTGGTAAGGCCACGCACCCCGTGAGCGGCCTCCCCGGCGGGCTTAGCAAGCCGCTCAGCGAGGAGAACAGGCTCTCCGTAATGGAGATGGCAAGGTCTTCGGTCAACTTCGCCCAGTTCTCCTTACAGCTGTTTCACGACCTGGTGCTGGACAACCCTCTATACCTGGACATGATCAAGAGCGACGCCTACACCATGAGGACGTACTACGCCGGCATGGTCGACGCCAAGAACCGCGTCAACTTCTATGACGGCGACGTCCGGGTGGTTGACCCCGCAGGCAAGGAGTTCACCCGATTCGCGGCCGCTGATTACCAGGAGCATATCCAGGAGCGCTCAGAGGAGTGGACTTATTCCAAGCTCCCCTTCCTTCGCAAGATCGG
>MVPZ01000116.1 GCA_002067045.1 Methanomassiliicoccales archaeon PtaB.Bin134
CATGGTTCTCCCGCCTTTGGTTGTTGTCCAAACGCCCAAATGAGCGGAGAACCTCTTTTAACACGCCATCATTTTTTTTACCTCCAACCTTCCATGCACGTTCGTTCTAGACCCTCATGCTTAGATCATGGTCGTTGATAGAACGCCCTGGTGAATCCTAAGCTAAGCTCCCGCAGCATATTCCTGGCATGGGGATCATAGGCCTGGGGATGAGCAATCGCCTCGTAACCCTGGGCAAAGAAACGCCCGGTCACGCCTTCCAGTGCGTAGGACGTCACTATATTGATGACCGCGTCCGCCCCTTCCTGAGGGTCACCCCAGCCATGGCCAAAAGCCTCCCTGACCATCTTGGTGTTCAGCAGGTTGCCAGGATGCACCGCATTTACCGTTATGCCATCATCCCTGAGCTCCTCTGCCAGGTCCAACGTCATCATGACCAGGGCGAGCTTGCTCTGCCCATAAGCGGCCTGAGGATCATAATGGCGCTCCAGCATCAGATCATAGAAGTCTATCTGCCGCTGGCTCATGGAAGAAACGTTCACAATGGCGGAAGGCGCCGACCGACGCAGCAGGGGAATGAGGATGCGGGTGAGAAGGAAGGGGGCCAGATAGTTCACTGCAAACCTCAGCTCAAAGCCATCCCTGCTGATCTCCCTGATCTGCTGCCCTTGCTTCCCCTCGCCTATGCCCGCGTTGTTCACGAGCACATCCAGCTGGGAATGGTCGTTCGTCACCATCTGGGCCAGCTTCGCGACCTCAGCGAACGAGGACAGGTCTGCGTTGTAATATTGGAACCTCCCACCTTGAACCGCTCTTTGCAGCTCCATCTGGACCTCTTCGCCCTTTTGGGGGTTTCGGCCATGCAGCAGCACCGTTGCCCCCTTGGCGGCCAACCCTTTGGCGGTCAGCTTACCGATCCCGTCGGTTGAACCTGTAACAAGTATGGTGCTTTCATTGACGTCCTTCATGATGTCACCGCAGGATCTTGGACTGCCTATCTTGCCATCCCTGCCTCTTCCTGACAAGCCGGCGGAAGCGGGGCCCGAACTTCATCTATGTAGAAAGGGTGGGACCGTATCGCATATCAAGGTTGCTCCGTATGGGCCTGGTCCAGGTCGCTCTCCAACATGACCATCTTCGGCCGGAAACCATACCGGGCGTAGAAGGAGAAGATCGACTCGTCCCCGTAGACCGTGAACACCACCGTGCTCCTCGCCCCCTGTTGCCTCATCCACTCCATGGTACGTCGCATCAGCGCATCTCCCACACCACGCCTTCGGGCCTCGTCGTCCACGAAGAGAGACTCTATCTCCCCATTTCCAAAATAATCTATGCTGCTGGCACAATAGCCCAGGTCCCTGGACGCCGTGGCGTCCCGGGCTATCTCGATTCGCAACCGGCAGGTCTTGGCCTTGGACACCATCTCCTCCTTGCGAAGTTGGAAGGTCCGCTCGGAGAAATGCTCTGAGAAGAAAGGTGAACGCTTAGAGGCATGCAGGTTCAGCTGATGCCACATCTCCCTGATGCTGTCGATGAGCTCTACTCCCCCACAGATGAACTCAGTTTCTGAGCGCATTTGAAAAGATACCAACCTGAAGGGCTATATTTCTTTGGAGAAGGCAGGCGCCTACCTCTTTGTGATATATCGGCCCCGCCCATACATACTAACATGTTCCGTTGTACCGTCTGCGGCACCGAGTACAGCGAGTTCCGTTATACATGCTCCAAATGCGGCTCGGTCCTCCTTGCAGTCGACTACCCCATGAAGTGGGAACCGGAAGGGGTGGGGCTCTGGAGGTATGGCTCCATGCTTCCGGTATTACGTTCCATATCCCTATCCGAAGGCGGTACGCCGCTCGTCCGGCGCCGTGACAGCAAGGAGGAAGTGTTCCTAAAGTTCGAGGGGGACAATCCCACAGGTTCCTTCAAGGACAGAGGGAGCACGGTCGTCATCTCTGACGCCTTCAACCAAGGGTACAAGAGCACGACCGTGGCCTCCACCGGCAATATGGGCGCCAGCGTAGCGGCCTACTCCGCCTATGCCAACATGACGACCCGAATATTCATCCCAGAGGGCATTCCTCCGGAGAAGGTTGCCCAGATAACCGCTTACGGTGCGGAGCTGGTGCCGGTGCCTGGAGGATTCGCACAGGCGGTGAAGAGCTCCCTGGAGGAGACCGAGAAGGGCATCTACCTTGCGTCCAGCGGTCTCAATCCCTATTTTATAGAGGGGCTCAAGACCATCGCCTTTGAGATCTTCGAGCAGATGGGGGTCCCCGACAGGATCGTGGTCCCCACGGGAACGGGCGGCCTCCTCACTGCCATCCACAAGGGGTTTGAGGAGCTGCGGTCCTTAGGGGTGAGCGATAAGGTGCCTCAGATGATAGCGGTCCAGTCTGCAGTAGTGGCGCCCATTGTGGAAGCGTGGAGGGACCGCACGGAGCTCCGCACCCCAGGGGAGGTGAGCACCATAGCCTCGGCGATATTGGTCAAGGTCCCGTTCAACGGTAGATCGGCCATCGATTCGATGAACCGCTCCGGGGGTTATGGGGTCACCGTGACCGACCATCAGCTCATCCAGGCCATCAAGGCATTGGGGCAGGAGGGGATCTTCGCAGAACCGGCCGCCGCGGCCTCCATGGCAGCCCTGCCGGACCTGGAGCCTTGGCCGGATTCAAGGACGGTCCTGATGATCACCGGCTCCGGGCTCAAGGACCCATCGGTGGTGCTGAGACGGGACCTGTGACCTCAGAGCAGTTAAGCTCAGCGGTCAGACGTCACGGTCCACAGCCACATCCAGGGTCATCCCGTCCTCTGCCACCGTCACCCTGACATCACCACTGAGCCGCTCTATCTGCTGGACGGATGCGGTTATGTCCTTGTAGAACCAGCTTCCCAGGTGGGTGACGACGATCCTCCTCGAGAGGGGTGCCAGGAGGTCCACCAGATCAGGGATCCCCGCGTGACCGTGACTGCGGCCGGTGGCCGGGTCCCTCCTGACCAGGCCACCCCTCCGCATGAAGCTGCCCTCGATGATGGCCAGATCGACATCGGGGATGCAGTCCCGGTATCGTCCAGGGAACGAGAACAGGTCCCCCGTGTACAGTACCCGGCCCAGGTCCTTCTCCACAAGGTATGCGCACGAGCGCAGCCCTGCGCTGTGGTTGGTAGGTATGGGCGACACCGTCATGCCGTCAATGTCCACGGCCCCCCTCATCACCCTGACCGGAAGGCCGGGCCAGGGCTGGGGGCCGTAGAGGGGGACATCGAGGTCCACATCCTCGTTCACGAAGAAGGCGTGGTCCTCGTGGAAATGGGTGATGAATATGGCCTTAGGCCGCCTCTCCAGGTACTCCCGCTCGCCTAGGTCGAACAGAACATCGTCTATGAGGATCCCGGAATGGAGGGCGTGGCCGGGAGCGCTGACATCTATGTGTGCTCTCGTTCCCAGGATCTCCACCCTCAAGTCCCGCCCTCCCGCTGGCAATGGGGGCAGAAATAGGATGTGCGGCCGCCCAGGGGCATGGAGAGGAGAACACCGCCGCATTTCGGGCACCGCTCTCCACGGGAGCGGTGGCGCAGAAGGTAGGTCCGAGGCAGCTGGGATAGGTCCCCTCTACGCTCTATGGAGCGGCGGAGCACCTTTCGCACGTTATGATAGAGACCCTCCATGTCTCCGCTTCCAAGACCCTGAACCGGGGCCCGGGGGTCTATCCCAGACTGGAACAGCGCTTCGTCGGAGTACAGATTGCCAATTCCTGCCATCTTATGCTGGTCCATGAGAACATTCTTTGCTGCCCCCCGGGAGCGTTCCAGTATTCTCATGAAATCTGCCTTGGTCAGCGTGAGAACGTCCGGCCCCAGCTTCTTCTTTCTGGCGTACTCCTCCGGTGAGGCGGTCAACCCTATCCTTCCCAGCATCCGAGGGTCGCTGAAGGCCAGGTGGCCGTTCTCGAATGTGAAGAGGAATCTATCGTAGCGGGGCTCATCGCTCGAACGCTCGAAGAACACCGGCTCCCCGGTCATGCCAAAGTGCCATGTCAGCCACCCTCCTCGGCTCAGCTCCAGGAACAGGTTCTTCCCGTGCCTGTACGAGCGAACGAACGCAGACCCCTCCACCGCTATGCTGACCGTTCGGGCCTGGAAAGGGCGGACGATAAGGGGATGCTTCGCCTCTGCCCTCAATATGGGGCGGTTCATCGAGGTGCTCTCGATGTAGCGTCTGTACGTCTCCACCTCAGGAAGCTCGGGCATGAGATACCTCCCCGGTCAATGACCCACCTCCTGTCCATGGCAACGGCCGTTCCGCGTCGCCGATCGTAAGAGGCAGGATGTCATCGTCCCTCCTATTTTTCCAGAAGGCGGCCCCTATCATCTTCGCGTTCTACCAACGGACGATGGTTATGACCGCAAGGACGGATATGACCAGGGCCAGGAACAGGCTGATGTAGTAAGAGTACTTGGCCACCGGCTCAAAGGTCTTTCCCTGCTCCATCTTAACATACTTGCGGGATACCACCACCGCCGACCACAGTAGGGCAACGGAGAGAACCATCAACGGCTTGGTAATGTCTGTCATATCGAGGGCCAGGAGGAAGAGGAGCAAGCCCCCGAAGTTCAGGAATAGGGCGGCCATACGCCATACGTTATATACCCTCTTCAGGGCGGAGTTGGACACCCCTCTGTTGGAGAACGACATCGTCCCACCATCATCGAACTATTCTTAAATTTTAGCATCGAAGCGCGTCATGCAACAGGGAATCTACTTTATCATCCCCCTGGCATGAAGGGGACGGAGGGTTATGCATTCAAGCGCTTCTGCTGGACGGTTCCACTGGGGATGAGATGAGGCCTGCCGTCGAGGCTTCAGAGTCGGTCCTACGGGAGATGGGCCACCAGGTCGAGACCGTCCGTTTGAAGGACAAGCGCATAGGACAGTGCAGGGGATGCTTCGACTGCTGGGTGCGGACGCCTGGCCAGTGCATCATCGACGATGACGCCAACGAGATCATGCGCTCCTTCGTAAGCTCCCACGTGATCGTCCTGTTAACCCCGGTCACCTTTGGCGGGCACTCCTCCCAGCTGAAGAAGACCTTGGACCGAATGCTCGGCAGCACCCTCCCGTACCTTGAGAGATGTGGCAGGGATACGAGGCATCCCCGCCGATACGATATAGCCCAGCGTATGGTGTTCGTGGGCCTCCTGCCTCAGCGTGATCACGAGGCCCAGGCCACCTACCGCGAGCTGTCCAAGATGAACGCGCTGAACTTCCACGCTATCGGTTGGGCCATGGCCCTGGTGTTCTCCAACGAGCGTACGGAGATGGCGTCCATAGCGGTCCGGGAAGCATTACTGCAGGCGGGGATCGCACCGTGAGAGCGGTTCTGCTGATCGGCAGTCCCAGGGGAGAGAGGTCAACCTCCCGTGGACTGGGGGTTTACACGCTCGAGGGCCTTCGGAGCAGAGGATGGGAGGTCGAGGAGCGTTACACGTGCCGGGACGTGACCACCTCGGAAGGTCTCACCGACCTGCTGGCCGCTGTGGAACGTTCAGATCTGTTGATCCTATCCTTCCCCACGTATGTGGACTCACCGCCCGCGGCGGTAGTTAGGGTCATGGAGACCATGCACGGCCGCATCAAGAGAGGGGGCGCCCTACTGGCCATTGCGAACTGTGGCTTTATCAGTTCGATGAACAACGCCTCTTCCCTGTCTATCTGCCGGCTGTTCGCGCGGGACATAGGTTGGGAGTGGAGGGGCGGGCTGTCTCTGGGAGGGGGAAACGTCCTTGCAGGGCGCACTCTGGAGGAGGCAGGAGGTGTGGCAAGGAGCGTGAGAAGGGCCCTCGACCAGGCGGTATCAGCCCTGGCCGAAGGCAAGGCCGTTCCCCAGGGGACCATCGATCTTATGGGTCGTAACATCGTCCCCCCATTCATCTATAATATCACGGCTAACAGGGCATGGGACCGGGCTGCACGCAAAAATAAGGTCTTGGAACGCATTCGTGACCGACCATACATGGAGGAGAGAAGATGATGATAGGTGTCTGCGGAGTGGCCTGCGAGGCCTGTCCCCGAAGGACCGCGGGTGAGTGTCCCAATGGCCAAGAAGGGTGCGTTCCAAGGGAGAACCCCTTCTGTGAGATCTGCACCTGTGCGTCCCGCAGGGGGATCGATCTGTGCTTCCGGTGCCCGGACTTCCCCTGTGAGACCACCCGCAAGGGCCCCATATCCTACGGGTACTGCGAGTACATCAGCGGTAAGGGCTAGTTGGCCCGCCTCAGCACCCTGTGTCTTATCCAGGAGACGCCGTCGTTGAGGGAGTACTCCCTCTCCGAGCATCTCTCCACGAACATGTAGGAGATGGTGAAGGCGAAGTACGGGAGCAGGTACGCCCATGGGAACATCCCTGCCAGCATCATGCCGAAGAGGGCGAAGTCGCTGAACGGACGGTAGTTGAGGAACATCTGCAGGAAACCATCAAGGCGGTATTTGTCCACCAGCCCATCGGC
>MVPZ01000117.1 GCA_002067045.1 Methanomassiliicoccales archaeon PtaB.Bin134
TTCATGCGGGAGTCCCTGGCGGTCCTGGCCTCCCTAACCAAATCAGATTAAATACGAAGAACCATAATTGAGGGTCTGCCAAAGGCGGGAATGCATATGAGGATCGGATTCGTGGGCGCAGGGAACATGGCCGAGGCCATGATGAAGGGGATAATCTCGGCCGGGGTGGCCAAGGCCGAGGACATCATCGCGAGCGAGATCGTGCCGGAGCGCAGGGACTACATCACCAACACCTTGGGGGTGCAGACCGTTTCGGACAACATCGAGGTGGTGCGTTCCTCGGACGTGATAATCCTGGCGGTGAAGCCGCATCATGTGGGTCCGGTGCTGGACGAGCTCAAACCGTATCTGACCGGAAACCACCTGCTGGTGTCCATCGCGGCAGGGGTGAAGATATCCTTCATGGAGTCCCATTTGAACTGGGGAGTGCGCGTGGTCCGGGTCATGCCCAACCAGCCCTGCTTTGTGGGGGCCTCCGCCTCCGGCTACGCCCTGGGGCGCTCGGCCAAGAAGGAGGACAAGGAGACCGTGCAGAACATCCTGAACTCGGTGGGAGTGGCCTTCTGCCTGGACGAGAAGCTGCTGGACGCGGTCACCGGCCTCAGCGGCAGCGGCCCGGCCTACATCTACATGGTCATAGAGGCCATGGCCGACGGAGGGGTACTTGCCGGATTGCCCAGGGACGTGGCCCTGCAGCTCGCGGCCCAGACGGTCATCGGGGCCGGCAAGACCTACCTGGAGACCAGGAAGCATCCCGGAGAGCTGAAGGACATGGTGGCCTCCCCGGGGGGGACCACCATCGAGGGAATCAGGGTGCTCGAGGAGGCGGGGGTCCGCGGAGCTTTCATCGATGCGGTGGAGGCGGGGGCCAAGCGCAGCGAGGAGCTCGGCGGGAAGAACTGATCATCTCTTCCGGGTGGTCCTCAGCGGGGAACCGCACACCGGGCAGTCCGGGTGCTGCTCCCTGAACACCTTGCCGCAGCCGGTGCACAGGTAGTTCCAATGGACCACCTTCCTTATCCCCTTCATGCTGCGGGGGATGTATTCAATCCCGAGCACCGAGGCCATGTTCTGTATGGAATAATCGTCGGTGACCACCGCGGCCTTCAGCTCGTACGCCAGGGCCAGGACCTCCACGTCCACCGGGGAAAGGCGCGCGCAGTCCCCGGTCCTCCTGGCCGCCTCGCGCACCCTGGTCACGGAGGCGGAGGTGGCCTGGGAGACCTTCAGCACTGACAGCAGGTTCTCTGCCCTGCGGTCCCCGTACTTCTCCAGTTCCTCGAGCACGCCCTCCGTGACGAAGGCCTCCCAGCCCTCGGGCACCTGCTCCATCCCGAACAGGGCGGAGGTGTCCAACACGACCCTCACACCTGGGTTATCGACAATGGCAATAGATAACTTTGTGGAGAACGGGACAACTAGCGTTCAAGTTAAATACGACCTTCTGATAAAAGGGCCTCGATGTCCGAGATCGCTGTGGATGATAGTGTCAAGAATTTCATAATCCAGAATGGGCAGGACTACCGCATCTGCACCTCCTGCTCGGGACCGGTGATGCTGCCGGTGTCCCTCAAGTCGCCCAAGTCCAGCGACATCGTGATAAAGGTCGGGTCCAACACCCTCTACATTTCCAGGGTCCAGGCCAGGTACATACGCAAGGTCACCACGGACATGATATACGATCCGAACGTGGGCATGTCCTGCAGCTATTACCCCGGTCTCTGAACCAGGACGGCCCGCTCGGCCGAGCGGGCTGCCATGTCCTCCAGGTCCACCTTGGCCTCCTCGGCCAATATATCCTCGACCGAGGCGTGGGTGATCACCCGCACCGGGACGGCCGTACATTCCTTCTGGCCGTCGGTGGTTATGGATATACCGTAGGTCCCCATGTCCTTGGCCAGTTTTTCGATCTCCAGCTTGTCCAGCCCTATAAGGGGGCGCAGCACCGGCAGCCTCAGCCCGTGCTGCTCGGCCCTTATGTTGTTCAGGGTCTGGGAGGCCACCTGCCCCAGCGAATCGCCCATGACGATGCCCTGGGCCCCCAGCCGGAAGGCCATCGCCTGGGCGGTCCTGAGCATGAGGCGCTTGCACAGCACGCACTGATAGGAGCTCTGGCACCTCTCCTGGTTCACGGCCTGGTTCTCCCCATGGGGGGCCATGTACAGGGGCATGGCCTGTCCGGTGAAGGCCCTCAGGGCCTCGGCCAGGGATTCGGCCTTGCGTACCCCCAGCTCGCTCCCGAACGGACGGTTGTCCATGTGCAGAAGGACCATATCCGCTCCCCGTTGGGCCATCAGGCCGGCGGCCACCGGGGAATCGATCCCTCCGGAGAGGAGGGCGACAAGCTTCATGGCCATCAGTTGTTGTAGCGCGGGACCTCCGCGCCTCCGGTGAGGAGGAGGTCGGAGATGTCCTCGTCCTCGGGGTCTTCGCTCTCGATCACCAGCGCCAGCAGGAGGTCCAACAGCTCTCGCATCTGGCGGACCTCTTCCCTCAGGTCCCTGATCTCCCGCGCCAGTTCGACGTCGGTGTCAGGCATGCGGGCGCCTCATTCCTTCCCGGTGCTCAGGATGGTCTCCACGAACCCGTAATCGTCGGCCACCTTGCGGGACTCGTAGGCCTCGCAGTGGTCGCAGTAGAGCCCCTTCTC
>MVPZ01000118.1 GCA_002067045.1 Methanomassiliicoccales archaeon PtaB.Bin134
ACAGGAAGATGATGGCGATGGCCCTGGTGATCGTGATGGTCATCGCCGCCGTGGGGGCCGCGATGCTGCTGATGCCCTCGAACGAGGATGAGATGGGATTGACCGTGGCCTACTCGGAGAAAATGAACTATGAGACCCTGATGGTGGCCAACGATAAGGGATACTTCGATGAGGTCGGATTGAATGTAACGGCGGCCATAGTCACCGGCGGAATTCAGGCCGCGGAGGCCATCGTGACCGGTTCTGCCGACGTGGCGGCCATGGGGGACGCGCCGGCCGTGCAGCTGATAACCAAAGGCATCGGAGCGAAGATCATTGGGCGCATAGCCGGAGCCGAGGGAATGCACCGCATCATATCCGATGTGAACATCACCGAGCCTGGGGACCTTGAAGGAATGAGGGTGGGCATGCAGCAGAGCTCCAGCTCGCACGGGGCCTTCCTGCAGTGGTGCGATGCGAATGATGTTAACACAGACGATGTGACCTTCGTATACCTCAACCCCAGCTATCTGGCGGAGGCGATGTACTCCGGAGAGATCGACGTCATGGTGGGCAGCGAGCCCTGGGCCATCAACACCGAGAATTTGTGCGGCGACCGCGTGCACGAGCTGGGCAACTCCTCCGGCCTGGGAAGCTCGTTCCCCATAGTCCTGGTCGCCTCCCATAAGGCCCTCGCGGAGAAGGGGGAGGCCCTCACCAGGCTGCTCGAGGCCCTGGACCGGGCGAACAAGTACATCAATGATGATTGGGAGGAAGCCATGGCCATCTGCGCCTCGCACACCGGCCTGAGCGTGGAAGACCAGTCCAAGGGCAGCGGCCTGCAGCTCTTCGAGCTGGGATTCAACTCCACGGACGTACAGAGCATGACCATGACTGCCATGGGCCTGCTGGACTTCGGCAAGATAACCGCGGTGCCGGTGATAATGGACCATGTGGACCTGAGCTTCATGCCGGAGGAGTGAGATTGGGAAGGAGCGGCCGCCAGCTGTTCATCGGTTCCCTTGAAGGAGAGGTCCCCGAGGTCCCTCCGGTGTTCCTGCGGGACCTCACCCTGGGCTTGGATGTAACGGGGTACTCCACGCCCGAGGTCTGCGCCGGGGCCTATGACGGTGCCAGGTCGGCGAAATCCGTGTTGGCGTTGCACGAGCGCCTGGGCCAGGACGCGGTGGTGGGCTGCATCCATTACGTCGGCCTGGAGATCGAGGCCCTGGGAGGGGAGGTCAGGTACCCGGAGAAGGAGATACCAAGCGTGGTCCGCCACCCCTTCCAGGACACCGCCGATCCAGATCTCGCCTTGCTGGACATGCGGCGGGAACCCCCCTTCCCCAATGTGGCCAGAAGCTACAGCTTGGTGGGCGAGGGCCTCGGTGGGAGCGCAGCCCTGGTCTGCAACATCGAAGGGCCGGTGACCAAGGCCGCCCTGCTCCGGGGGATGGAGAACCTGGCCTTGGACATGTACTTCAACAGGGACCTGGCCTCCAGGTACGTGGACTTCGCCACGGACCTCTCCGTGGAGTTCCTAAGGACCATCGATTCGCAAGCAGACCTGGACTGCAGCTTCCTTGCATCGGCCTCGGATAACCCGGACATTTTCGGACAGGAGGCATTCCGGCATTACACGCTGCCCAACCTGCGCCGTCTGCGGGAGACGGCGTCAGAACTGGGATTGCCCACGGTCTTCCATCCGCACGGCGACCTGAGCGCCCCGGAGAACCTGCCGCTGTTGGAGGAGATAGTCGCCACCGGGGTGAAGGGATTCCAATTCGCGGAGAGGAACGACCATCTGGCGCTCAGGCGGGAGTTCGGTCAGAGGATTACCCTGATGGGCGGCATAGACGCCTTCTCCACCCTCCTCCTGGGGCCGCTGGAGAGGATCGTGCAGGAGACGGAGGGCTTCCTGAACGACTTCAGGCCGTGGGACCGCTACGTGTTCATGTGCTCTTGCTCGTTGCACCGGGGTATGCCCCTGGCGCACGTCGAGGCGATGATGAAATGCGCATCGGGCTTCGCTAAGAAAGACATATGAACCCATTGCTGACATATCAAGTAGCACATGGATTCCCTGGACGTTCCCACCAAACCGTCCTGGCTGAGGACCAAGGTCTCCTCCCCGGAACGCTCCGCGGAGATGAGGAGGACCCTCGCCAATTGCGATTCACGGACGGTGTGCGATTCCTCCCGCTGTCCCAACCTGGGGGACTGCTGGGGCAAGGGGCACGCCACCTTCATGATACTGGGCGAGAGGTGCACCCGGGCCTGTCGATTCTGCGCGGTGCCCTCCGGGGAACCGTCGCCGCCGGACCCCGGCGAGCCGGAGCGGGTGGCCGAGTCGGTGCGGCGGATGGGATTGAGGCACGCGGTAATAACCTCGGTGACCAGGGACGACCTGGAGGATGGAGGGGCGGGGGTATTCGCCGAGGTCATCAGGCAGGTGCGCTGGATGAACCCCGGGACCTCCTTGGAGGTCCTCATTCCCGACCTGCAGGGTGACCGCGAGGCCCTGAGCGCCGTGGTGGCCGCTCGGCCGGACGTGCTCGGACACAACCTGGAGGTGGTCCGCTCCTTGCAATGGGTCCGCGATCCCGCGGCCTCCTACGAGAGGTCGCTGGAGGTCCTCGCCGGGGCCAAGAGGACGGAGCCGGGGATGCTAACCAAGAGCTCGCTGATGCTCGGGCTCGGCGAATCGGAGCGGGAGGTCCGGGAGGCCATGAGGGACCTGCTCGCGGCCGGAACGGACCTGCTTACACTGGGGCAGTACCTGCCGCCTCAGGGTTCGTCGCTCCCCCTGCGGAGGTACGTCCCGCCCGTGGAGTTCGAGGAACTGAGACTGAAGGCCCTGGATATGGGCTTCAAGGGGGTGAAGGCCGGTCCGCTGGTGCGGTCCTCCTTCGACGCCCTGTCATTGATGCTAGAGGCTGGTGCGAACAGATGCTGACCGAAGAGTTCGATCCGTTGAGGGGAGAGATGCTGAAGATCATGGACGAGGAGGGCAACGTGGACCGCTCCCTCCTGCCCAGGATGTCCAAGGACCTGCTGCTGAGGGCCTACCGTACCATGCTGCTGACGCGATTGGCGGACGACAAGGCCGTGAAACTCCAGAGGCAGGGGAGGCTGGGCGCTTATCCCCCCAGCAAGGGGCAGGAGGCCAGCCAGCTGGGGCCGGCCATGGCCCTGAAGGACCAGGACTGGCTGGTGTGGGCCTTCCGGGAGATGGGCGCGCTGCTCTGGAAGGGTGTGCCGCTCAGCACCATGTACCTCTACTGGATGGGGAACGAGATGGGGAATGTATACCCCGAGGGGGTCAAGGCGACGCCGTCGGTGGTCCCGGTGGGTTCCCAGATACCGCACGCGGTGGGCATCGCCTACGCCGCCAGGCTGCGCAAGGAGAAGAGCGTCGCCCTGGCATACTTCGGCGACGGGGCCACCTCCGAGGGCGACTTCCACGAGGGGCTGAACTTCGCCGGTGTGCTCCGCACCGCCAACGTATTCGTCTGCCAGAACAACCAGTTCGCCATATCCACCAGGAGGGCCATGCAGACGGCCTCGCCCACCATCGCCCAGAAGGCCGTGGCCTACGGATTCCCAGGCATCCTGGTGGACGGGAACGACGTGCTGGCCATGTACGCCGCGGCCCGGGAGGCGGTGGACCGGGCCCGCAAGGGCCTGGGTCCTACGCTCATCGAATCATACACCTACCGCCTCAGCGACCACACCACCTCCGACGACTGGCGCAAGTACCGTTCCAAGGAGGAGGTGGCCGAATGGGAGCGGAAGGACCCCCTCAAGCGCTTCCGGGCCTATCTGCTGGACAAGGGCATCCTGAAGGACGAGGAGGCCCTGCAGGCCGAAGTCATCGATATGGTGGAGAGGGCCGCTGCGGAGGCCGAGGCCGTTCCCGCGCCTTCACGCCGGGACGTCTTCGAGCACACCTACGCCGAGATGCCCCCCTACCTCCGGGGGCAGCTGGGAGGTGACGGGGCATGATTATGAACATGGTCCAGGCCATAAACGATGCCCTGGCCATCGAGATGGAGAGGGATCCATCGGTGGTCATACTGGGCGAGGACGTGGGCGTGGACGGAGGGGTCTTCAGGGTCACCGACGGGCTGTTGGACCGCTTCGGGGCCGAGAGGGTCATGGACACCCCCCTGGCCGAGGCGGGCATCGCCGGGGTGGCCATCGGCATGGCCTTCAACGGACTGCGCCCGGTGGCGGAGATGCAGTTCATGGGCTTCTCCTATCTCACCCTGAACCAGATGATCAACCACGCCGCGCGCATGCGCAACCGCACCAGGGGGCGCCTCACCGTGCCCATGGTCCTGCGCATGCCCTACGGAGCTGGGGTCAAGGCCCTGGAACACCACTCCGAGAGCACCGAGGCCCTGTACGCCCAGATACCCGGGATGAAGGTGGTGGTCCCGTCCACGCCACTGGAGGCCAAGGGGCTGCTGGCCTCCTCCATCCGCGACCCGGACCCGGTGGTGTTCCTGGAGCCCACGCGCTCCTACCGCATGCTCAAGGAGGAGGTGCCGGAGGGCGAATACCTGGTGCCCCTGGGAAAGGCCCGGACGGTGCAGGAGGGCGATGACGCCACGGTCATCGCCTGGGGGGCCATGATACCCTTGGTCCAGAAGGCCCTGGCCGAGGTGAAGGCCTCCGTGGAGGTCATCGACCTGCGCACCATCTCCCCCATGGACACGGAGACGGTACTCGAATCGGTGAAACGGACCGGCCGGGCGATGGTGGTTCACGAGGCTCCGAGATCGTTCGGGCCGGGGGCGGAGATCGCTTCCCGGATCTACGAGGGTGCCATACTGAAGCTGGAGGCGCCGGTCGAGCGCGTCACCGCCCCGGACATAACCATCCCGCTGCCCAAGGGCGAGGACCATTACTACGTGAACGAGAGGATGATACAGGAGGGCCTGGAGAAGGTCCTGAGGTTCTAGGTGATTTCATGGCGACCGAATTCAGGTTCCCGGACCTCGGCGAAGGGATCGCCGAGGGCGAGGTGAAGAAGTGGCTGGTGAAGGTGGGGGACACGGTGGAAAAGGACCAATCCCTGGCCGAGGTGGAGACGGACAAGGCCGTGGTGGAGATACCCTCCCCCGTGGCCGGAAAGGTGCTCAGGCTGGACCACAAGGAGGGCGAGCTGGTGCAGGTCGGCGAGGTGCTGGCCGTGATCGGTGAAGAGGGCGAGGCCCCGGCGGCCAAGGCCGCCCCGGAGGCCCAGGAGGAAGAGCGCCCAGCCTCCGTATCGGTGGTCGGCGAGCTTCCCACCGAGGAGGTGCTGGTCTCCTCCGCCCCGGTGAAACGGGGGAAGGGCGAGGTGCTGGCCACGCCCGCGGTGCGCAAGCTGGCCCGGGAGAAGGGCGTGGACATCTCCGAGGCTCGGCCGTCCGGCCCCAGCGGGCAGGTGCTGGCCGATGACCTTGGGTCCAAGCAGAAAGCCAAGACGGTGCCCAAGTTCGATCTGTACGGCTACGTGGACCGGATCCCGGTCCGAGGCATAAGGCGCACCACCGCCAAGCGCATGCTGGAGTCGCAGGAGCGCACCGCGGCGGTGACCAGCATGGAGCAGGCCGACGTGACCCGCATGGTGCAGCTAAGGGAGGGCATCAAGGCCGAGGCCAGGGAACGCATGGGGGTGAACATAACCTACATACCCTTCATAATCAAGGCCCTGGTGCAGGCGCTGAAGGCCCATCCCCTGCTGAACTCCACCATCGACGACGAACGCGAGGAGATCGTGGTCAAGAAGTACTACAACATCGGGGTGGCCGTGGCCATCGACGACGGGCTCATGGTGCCGGTGGTCAAGGCCGCCGATCAGAAGAGCATCCGGGAGCTGGCGGAGGAGGTCGCCGCCCTGGCCAAGAGCGCCCAGGAGCGCAAGGTGGACCTGGCGGACCTGAAAGGGGGTACGTTCAGCATCACCAATTACGGGGTGTTCGGGGGCACCTACGGAACGCCGATCATCAACTACCCGGAGACGGCCATACTGGGCATAGGGCGCATAATGGACATGCCCCTGGTGGTGGACGGGGAGGTCAAGCCCAGGAAGGTGCTCCCGCTCTCCCTCACCTTCGACCACCGGGCCTACGACGGGGCGGTGGCCGCCAAGTTCCTGCGGGACCTGGTGCACCTGCTGGAGAATCCCGAGCTGCTGCTGGTGATGGACTAGCGCTCGAGCGTCCACTCTTCGTTGGCGTAGCGCATCCTGGCGATGACCTCGGCCCGGGCCAGCTCGTCCTGGGTCAGGTCTCCGGCGTACCATTCCCGGTTCATGATGAAGGCGTTGGCCATGGCCGCGGCCACGTACTCCCAGGGCACCTTCTTCTGCTCGCGGACGCTGGTCACCCGTTCGGCCGCCCGGTCCAGGTCGTGCGCCTCCATTTTGTCCCTGGGCACCCTTAGCACCGAGAACATGCGCGCCCTGTCCAGGTCGTAGAGCAGGGTGCCGTGCTGCATGAATATGCCCTTGCGCCGGGACTGGGAACTGCCGCTGATCTTCTTGCCGTTCACCAGCACATCGTTGATCGGTTCGAAGGCCCCCTCGATGCCCAGGAACTTGAGGGCGTTGACGATCCAGCCGCCCACCTCCCGGTAGGCCTCATTAATGTCCTTGGGCATCATGTCCTCCGGGCAGATGACGCTGTATGTGAGCTCCTTCCCCTGGTCGTGGAACACCGCCCCTCCGCCGGTGCTGCGTCGAACGACCTCCACGCCCAGCTTCCGGCACTGCTCCAGGTCCACCACCTCCTCGATGTCCTGGAAGCGGCCTATGCTGACCGCGGACGGCTCCCATCCGTAGAAGCGCATGGTCGGACCGGCCACCCGGTAGGCCACGGCCTCGGCGATGGCGTCGTCCAGGGCCATGTTCATGGCCGCGTCGTTCTGCTCGTACCTCAGTATCCTCCACCTCTTCCTCAGCATCTCAAACCCCTCAACAGATAGGCCAGGTCGGCCGGCCCGAAGCCCACGGGACGGAAGCCCTGTTCTTCCATAAAGCGGACGATGGCCGCCTCGGCGTCCGTGGACTCCCAAAGACGCTCCCGGAGCATGAACTCCTCCAGGAGCTCCAGCCCCTCCTCGGGGTGGAAGAAGAAGTCCCCGCTCAGCCTCAGGCTCACCACCTGGTCGCCCTGGCATTCGTACTTGAGCGCCACCGTCTTCCCGCCGGGCACCCGGGCCCTCCTTTCCAGGGGATCACCCCCTGGCCCAGGTGAGCAGCCTCTCCATGTCAATGCGGCCGCAGATGGCCTTTCCGGTGTTCTCGTTGTAGAAGGCCGGGACCCCCAGGTCCCCACCGCAGGCCGGGGCGATGGCCTCGGCGAGCGAACGCATCAGGTTGGCGTTCTCCTCGCTGTGCCAGACCTCCAGCTTGGTGAGGGCTATCCCGGTCTCCGCCTCGAACTGGTCGACCAGCGGGGCTAGCTTTCGGCAATGCGGGCACTCCTTTCCATGGAACCAGATCAACCTCTTCTCGCTCATCGCTTCTCCCTCTTAACGAACAATCCGCACCAGCACTCCCCGTCCTCCTTGTAGGTGGGCTGCTTCAGGAAGTTGCAGGGGCATATCAGGTCAAGGTCCTTCTTTCTGTCGCCGGTGGTGATGCGGCAGGGACAGTAGCGCTGCCCCTTGTTGGCCAGGTTCTCCACCACCCCCTTGGACAGCAGCTCCACCTCGTCGGCCTTGTCGGTCAGGCGCACTGTGGGGCTCTGGTCCGAGAACTGCTTCCAGGCCGCGACCACGTTGACCGGCTCGACTATGGCCGGGTGGTCCCTTCCTATGATCTCCATCGCCTCCCCCAGGTCCGAGAGCACGAAGGCGTGCTTGGCCCCGCAGGTGGGGCACACCTCCGGCGGCTTGTTCCCCAGGTGGATGTCGTTGCAGACATGGCATCTCCACAGCTTCTTCATGGGATCCCTTGGCGATAATGGTAGCAGCCGGTATATAGATTGAAGGTCACCAGCCGTCCCGGTGCACCCGCGAGTCGTCGTAGCGGTCCACTGGCCTCTTTAACTCGTCAGGATGGCCCAGGGGGACCAGGGCGAAGGGAACGATGTCCTGGGGGATGCCCAGCAGAAGGCGCAGTCCATGCACCCGCTCCTCGATGGGATGGATGCCGAGCCACACCGCGCCCAGTCCCAGCTGGGTGGCCATGATCAGCATGTTCTCGGTGGCAGCCGCGCAATCCTGCACCCAGAACCCCTTGTACTTCTCCAGGGAGGGATCGCCGCACACCAGCACCGCCACCGGGCTCTGTTCGAGCATCTGGGCATAGGGGTGCACTTCCATCACTCCGTCCAGAAGTCTGCGTTCCCGCAGGACCACGAAATGCCAGGGGCGCTCGTTGCCGGCGGAGGGAGCGGCCATGGCCGCCTCCAGGACCTTTTTCACATCTTTCTCATCCACATCCTTGCCGGTGTACCGGCGGATGCTCCTCCTTTCCAGGACCGGGTCCTTTCTCATCGCTAGGAAGATGAGAGCGCGTGCAAGATATAATTATCGAGGTGGTGCGAAAAGTGGATATCGTTCCTCGGGCTAACTGAGGGCCATGCCCGGGTTCGATGAGCTGTTCTACGCCACCACGCTGCTGTTCTTCATCTTCGATCCCTTCGCCACCGTGCCCATGTTCATCACCCTCACCCGGGGGCAGACAGAGAAGGAGCAAATGGCCAGCGCCAACAAGGCCATCCTAGTGGCCGGAATACTTTTCTTCATTTTCGCCCTGATCGGCTCGCAGCTGCTCTCGCTGTTCAGCATAACCACCGACGCCTTCCGCATCGCCGGCGGCATCGTGCTTCTTCTCATGGCCATGGAGATCATCTTCTCACTGCAGCTCAGCAAGAAGGAGGACACCAGCGTGGCCTGGGTCATCATCGCCACCCCATTGCTCAGCGGCCCGGGGGTCATCACCACGGCCATTCTGCTGGTGCATCTGTATGGGCACTTCACGGTCATCATCGCCGGGGTCATCAGCCTGGCCATCACCTGGGGCATCATGAGGAACTCCCTGGTCATATCCCAGAAGGTGGGGAACAACGCCATAGACGTGTTCTCCAAGATAATCGGCATGCTGCTGGCGGCCATAGCCGTGGAGTTCATCATGCGCGGGGCGGTGGACTACGTCATGCACAGCCTGGATCTGGCCCCCCTTCTCCTTCCCTTTTGATGCGAGAATGCAAAGTTTTTTATCTATCGTGCACAAACGTTAGCTCAGGTGTGACCGTGGCCGACTGCAAGAAGTGCGACAACAGCCTGGAATCGTTCCAGATGGACGAGACCCCCAAGTTGCTGGTGAACGGCAGGGAGGTGGGCATACACGCCCTGGACGACATAATGAAGGACGTCCGTTCCCGTGGATTGCCCGAGGAGGAGCTGGGCAAGGCGCTGCTGGACGAGGTCAAGCGCCGGGACTACGTACCGTCATCGGTGGAGAAGCATTACCTGCCCGCCCTGCTCGGGGAATACAAGCGCCGTTACGGCTGAGGGCCATCAGGAACCACCTCATCATCGAAGTGATCATATGAGCAAGTGTACCATCTGCAACACCGAACAATCACCTCCCAGGACCGGCACGGTGCGCATGT
>MVPZ01000119.1 GCA_002067045.1 Methanomassiliicoccales archaeon PtaB.Bin134
CCCGGCGCACCCACCCTGAATACGGCGACGGCGGGCAACGGCCAGGTGACCTTATCCTGGTCAGCGCCCAGCAGCAACGGCGGCAGCCCCATTACGGTGTACGCCATCTATCGCGGGACCGTGCCGGGCGAAGGAGCATACCTGGAGGGGGTCGAGAACGGCCTCTCCTTCGTCGATTCTACGGTGACCAATGGTCTCACCTATTATTACCAGGTCGCCGCCGTCAACGATGTGGGCGAGGGGGCAAGGTCCAACGAGCTTTCCGCACTGCCCCAAGCACCGGCGACCGCACCGGGAGCACCGAGCGGTCTCCGCGCCACTGCCAGCGATGGCAGGATAGACCTCTCCTGGGCGGCCCCAACGGACAACGGTGGGAGGGACATCACCGGCTATAAGCTGTATAGAGGCACAAGTGCGACCTCCCTTGGTTACCTCGCGACCACCACCGGCACCACCTTCTCAGACAGGACGATCACCAACGGCGTCCAGTACTACTACCAGGTCAGTGCGTTGAACCCTGCTGAAGGGGACAGGAGCTCCACGGTCTCCGCGGTCTTCATGGTCCGGCCTTCCGCCCCCACGGACCTGACGGCTACCGGCGGCAACGGATTCATCAGCCTGACATGGTCGGCGCCGGGCAGCGACGGAGGGTCCCCCGTTACAAGATACAACGTTTACAGAGGGCTGACCATCGACTCCATGTCCGTATGGGGGGTCACAGACGATACGTCCTTCACCGACCTGGATGTGGCCACTGGCGTCACCTACACCTACGCCGTCACCGCCGTGAACGAGGTTGGTGAGAGCGACCGCTCTTCCACGGCATCCATCACCTCTAACGGAACGCTCTCGGCACCCTCGGTCCCACAGGACCTGGTGGCCCTGGTGAACGACGGGAACGTGCTCCTCAACTGGTCAGCGCCTGCGGCGGACGGCGGCTCCCCTGTATCAGGGTACAATATCTACCGCGGGGTCAGTTCGTCGGTCCTCATCCCCTTTGCCAATACCACGGACCTATGGTACCTGGACACCACCGCGGTCAAGGGTATGACATATTACTATGCCATCACGGCGATCAACTCCCAGGGGGAGAGCGCTCGAAGCAGCGAGCTGAACGTCACCATCTCACCTTACTCCGTACCCTCCGAACCCCTAGACCTCACAGCAATAGCGAGGGACGGGAAGATAATCCTCACATGGAAGACGCCGAGCAGATCCGGCGGAGCTGCCATCACAGGATACATCATCTACCGTGGCACCGCCCCTGATGCCCTCAGCTACATCACCGTGGTGACCACGCCCTCGTTCGAGGACGCCGACCGCAAGCCAGGGACAATATACTACTATACCATCACGGCGATCAACGAGGCGGGCGAGGGTCCCCACGCTCCCGCAGTTAACGCTTCCATCCCAAGAGCATCCCTGACCGACTCCGGATATGAGCTCCTCACCATTGCAGGGATCTCCATCGTTGGGGCCACAGGTATCGTGCTGCTGGTGCGCAGGAACAGAGGCTCCCAGAAGAAGGGAACCTGAACGGGGCCCGAGCCTCAGAGAGCGAATCATCGGCTCACTCGATCCCTATCCTCCGGCGGCGCCATAAGTATAGCCCTCCGGCTCCGGCGACCACCGCCGCGCCCAGACCCATGAGCGCCTCGGCAGATGTAACGCCGAACCCGTTCTGTCCTGGTAGCTCCGAGGGATGATAGGCCACCGAGATGGCTTGGGAGTTGGTCTTCCCTGATGCATACTGGATGAAGATGGTGATGTTGTTCACACCCGAGGACAGCTTCACCTCCGGGATGCTCCACTCTGAGGTGCCGGTCGCAACCCCCGATCCGCCTCGATCATTGCTCCAGGTCACGTTCACCACCTCGGAACTGTCAAGGATGGAACCGGCGATGTCCACCTTAGGGGCGACCGCGTTGTAATAGGACCCTGTGAGCTGGGACCCCATCACCGTGATGGTCGTGGCGTTCCCTGCCGCTGTGCGGAACATGGCCTCCATTCCCGAGGCCATCGCATTACCAGCAGCGTCCGTCGCACCCTCCAGCAAATGAACGACGTAGGTGACGTTATGCTCCAGCCTCGTCAAGGGACTGAAGGTGCACCTGGTGCCCCCCTCGCCCCATACGATATTGCCCTTTACCTCCCCACCATCTGCGGTGCTCACCCTGAGCGCTCCCTCCACTGAAGCCGTGTCCATAGCCTCCCCGAAAATCAGGTCGATCGATGAGGCAGGGTCGACCTCCTCCTCCCCGTCCGCAGGACCGATCCCCAGGATGGATGGTGGCGTGATGTCCGGACCGAACTTTTGTATGCGGTCGTTCAGGTAATCCCCGACGTACACATTGCCGGCCGGATCCACAGCTATCCCCGTCGGGCTCCTGAACCGCCCTCCTTCATAGCCGTAGTGGCCCCATACTGCGACCACCTCTCCGTCAGGGTCCAGCTTTTGGACGCGGTTGTTGCGGTAGTCTGTTACGTAGATATTTCCCCTGTCATCCAGGGCGATGCCCGCAGGCCCGTTGAGCTCCACATCATATGGGCCGTGACGGTCGAACACAGCTATGCGGTCCCCTTTGGCATCCAGCTTTATGATGGAATTGGCGAAGTAGTCGGTAACGAACACGTTACCTGATGCATCCACCACCACGCCCCAGGGGCATTGGAACATCGCATCACCGCCTTTATCCCTCCACACAGCCACAGGCTCTCCCTGCCCGTCGAACTTGTAGATGCAGTTGTTATGGTGGTCGGTGACGTAGACGTACCCCATCGAGTCCACGGCCACACCTGCGGGACGAGAGGAACCGTCCCCGTCGCCCAATGCGAAATTGGTCAGGAACACCCCCTTGGACGTGAACTTCTGGACATGGCTGGAATCGGCAACGTAGACATTGCCGGAGCGGTCCACGGCGATCCCCCAGGGTGCATCCAGCTCCCCCTCCCCCTTGCCGCTGACGCCCCAGTCCTCCAAGAACCTCCCGCTGGCATCGAACTTCTGTATGCGGTCGTTCTTCGAGTCCGCGACGAGAACATTGCCGTTGGTGTCCACGGCGAGGCCGGTTGGCCCGTGCAGCCGTCTCTCACCGCTTCCCTGGCTCCCCCAGCTCGTAAGGAGAGTGGCGTTCCCACTGAACTTCTGCACGCGATGGTTCCAGGTATCGGCAACGTACAAGTTGCCAGAGATGTCGACCGCTACTGCGCCCGGCCGGTTGAGCTCGCCCAAGCCCTGCCCCTGCCCACCGAACGACCTGACAAGCTCACCTTTTCCATCCAGCTCCAGCACCCTGCCGTTGTGGGTATCGGCCACGAAAACGTTTCCAGACCAGTCCACGGACACTCCCTGGGGCCCCCACAGCTGCGTTTCCTCATAGCTCGCACCGCCCCATGCCGACAGGAGGGTCCCGTTGGGATCGAACTTGGTGACGAGATCGAGGCTCAGGTCGGTCACATACACGTTCCCCATGCTGTCCACGGCCACCCCCGTGGGGTACTCGGCCACCCCTCCCCGGCCCCAGCCGCTCAATTGAGAGATAAAGCTGCCGTTCCCATCGAACTTCTGAACGCGGTGGTTCCAGGTATCGGCCACATAGACATCTCCGCTCGGGTCGACGGCGATCCCCCACGGTCCGTTGAACTCACCGTCGCCAGCACCCATGCCTCCCCACGAGGCCACCAGGTCCCCGCTCCTGGTGAACTTTTGAACCCTGTTGGCGTCGGTAACGAACACGTTTCCCGATGCGTCTACGGCGACCCCCATGGGGCCGTTGAGCTCCCCTTCCTCCGACCCCTGGCGCCCCCACATGGTCAGGAGGACACCGCTGCCATCAAAGATCTGGATGCGGTTGTTGCTGGAATCGACGACATAGATGTATCCCCAAACGTCGACAGCAATGCCCGTCGGTCTGTTGAACTGCGTCTCCCCGTAGAACCACACGCTCTCCAGCTCATAACCCTCCTTGGCCTCGGCGTTGGAGGTGGCGGTTAGGAGAAGGGCCAAGAACAGCAGAGCGATCACCGTCATTGCCATCGCTCTGTTCAAACCGATCCCCCCCATCCTAAGAGGCGAGGATCTGGAAAAGGGAAGCTGTCGCTCATAGGCCAATTAAGAAA
>MVPZ01000120.1 GCA_002067045.1 Methanomassiliicoccales archaeon PtaB.Bin134
GAGACGGACATGGACCTGGCCTCGTATCCCCGCTCGCGCAGAAGCCCCAGAATATCCTCGCTCTCGGCCATGGGCATTTACGGCAGGGTCAATGTAGCCCATGGCATTAAGCACTTTTCCCAACGTCAAGGTCCGTTTTTTACCTGAATTTCATCCCTCAGAGCAAAATCGCCTTCGATGTTCTAAGGCCCTCGAATCTCGGGTTCCGCTCCGAGTGCTCGATCACCTTGAACATCCTTGCCACGTCATTAGGGACATTGACCTCTCTTATGATCAGTGATGATCTGGCCTTACGGGTAAGGTACTCATGCGCGAACGAACGAGTGATGGTCTCCACACCGGCAAAATCGATAGTGACCTCTGTATGGTTTCGCGCCTCGATGCGGTCCATGAACGAGGATGCAACATCTCGTAATGCGAGGTCCCGGGAAAGCGTATGAGCTATCGATATTTCACAGGACGACATGCTCATATAGGTCGATCTCCTCAGTTGTCAATGGGATCTTCATGCTTATCAAGGTTCCCTCGAATTTATTCTTATCAGATAATCTATATCTCTGACAACGATCCCGGTCGCAATACACGGCACCATATCCCGATACCACCAGAGCTGAACCGCCATATCCGGCGACTGTGAGGTGAAGGGATGTCCCCAACCCCCTTCCCCGTTCGGGTTCCCTTTTAGCCGACGCCCCCTCGATCGCATCGATTATTGCCTGATCATCCTCCAGCGATATCCCAGAACTTCTAAGGCTACCAGGGATGGTTATTCCGTCATCGACGATGCACAGATGCATCTCGCCGCTCTTTCGATATTGTTGGGCCATGACCAGCGAATCATGGAAACCGGAGTGCTGGTAAATATTGTCGACCATCTCCCCGACTAGGTATCTGAACGCATTCCTCCCTCCTGGGTCTCCCGATAGCTCATAGATCTTTCTCAGTATCGGATGGCTCCTGTTCTCATCCTTAGGCAGTCCAACCACTGGAAGATATGTCGAACGGTTAAGGGCATTGAATCCATGCTCACCTACCATTATCCGCAGGTACGAAGCCACGTTCGGGTCTGGTGGGGGAACGATGGTCACGTCATCACCCAGCTTCCTCAGGGTTATGGACAGCGGCAGAAGGGTGGTCGGTGTCAGGAAGCTCACGTCACCCAGGTCAATGCAACCGTTCCTGTGCGCCCGGCTCCTGATGTCCGCATATCCGAGGTAATGTAATACCTGGTCTGGATGGCGGTTCATCAAAAGGAATGTACCATGAACCAAGGCATAGGAATTTCCCCAGGCTCGTTGAAAATGATATCACGCACTTGTGAATAAGAACAACAATTTATCTAGGGGTGAATTAGTAGGCCGCCCGGACATGAAGGAAGTTCTCGAGCAAGCCCTGAAGGCGCAGGACCGTGACCTGTGCGACCATTGCCTGGGAAGGCTGTTCGCCCACGTGGGCACCGGCACCACCAACCTCAAGAGGGGAGAGGAGCTGCGCGCCCTGATCGACCTGGAGCGTTCCGCCCAGGGGCTGGAGGGCATGAAGCACGAGAGGTGCTGGCTCTGCGACGAGATATTCGACCAGGTGCCGCGCTTCGCCGAGGCCGTGGCCGAAAAGCTGCAGGAGGTGCAGTTCGATAACTTTTTGGTAGGGACCAGGGTGGACCCGGTCATCCAGGCCCGGGAGGAGGAACTGTGGTCCGTGGTCGGCCAGGAGCACGCCGAGCCCATCAAGTCCGAGCTGAACCGGGAGATCGGGAAGGCGGTCTACGCCATAAACGGCAAGGACGTGGAGTTCAAGAACCCGCAGGTGGTGGCCCTGGTGGACACCCGCTTCGCCCACGTGGAGCTGGATGTGGCCCCCCTGTTCTTCTACGGGCGGTACCGCAAGCTGTCCAGGGAGATCCCGCAGACCAAGTGGCCCTGCCGGGTGTGCCAGGGGAAGGGCTGCCAGCGCTGCGGCGACACCGGCAAGATGTACGCCACCAGCGTGCAGGAGCAGGTGGGCGATGTCATACTTCCGTACGCCAAGGCCAGGGAGCACTTCTTCCACGGCATGGGCAGGGAGGACATAGACGCCCTGATGCTGGGGAATGGGAGGCCCTTCGTCATCGAGATCAGCCATCCGGTGGTCAGGGACCTGGACCTCGCGGCCATCGGGCAGGAGATAAACGACAAAGGCAAGGGCCTGGTGGAGGTGGAGGGCCTGCGGCCGTCCACTCGCGAAGAGGTCCGAAAGATCAAGGACGCCACACCGGAAAAGGAGTACCGGGTGCAGGTGTCCATTCACGGTAAAGTTAATAAGGGTAGAGTCGATGAGGTCCTTCGCACGTTCAACCGAACCCGTATAGTCCAGCGGACGCCCGTTAGGGTATCCCACAGACGCGCGGATTTGAAGCGCGAACGGTACATCGTCTATGTGGTCCTGGAGGAATTCCAGGATGACAGGATGACGCTGCGCCTGCGCACCGAGTCCGGCACATATGTCAAGGAGTTCGTGCACGGCGACGAGGGCCGAACCGAACCCAATCTCTCGGAGATGCTGGGGGTGCCCTGCACCGTGGACGCCCTGGACGTCATCGGGATCATCGACAGCAGCGAGGTATAGATATGGTCAAAGCATCGCACGGATTGAGGCGGAGAGGCAGGAACATTCTGAGGAGGAGCCCCAGGGCCCGCGGTCTTTCCCCGATCACCCATGAGTTCGTCCAGTTCGACGTAGGGGAGCAGGCCCACATCCACCTGGACCCCAGCATCATAAAGGGTGCCCCGCACCTGCGCTTCCACGGCAAGACCGGCACGGTCCTGGCCGCCCAGGGACGCGCCTATGTGCTGTCCGTCAGGGACGGCAACAAATACAAGACCGTCATCTCCCGGCCTGAGCACATGCGCAAGGTCAAGAACTGACGGTGATGCAAATGAGCAAGGATCGCTACGTCACCCTGGCCGAGGTCAAGGAGATGCTGGAGGCCGAGGCTGAAACGAGGGAGTTCACCCCCGAGCAGAAGCTGGCCCTGGAGCACGCCAAGACCGCCCAGCTCAATTCCGAGCAGTCCAGGGAACTCGCCGACAAGCTGTTGGAGCTGGAGTTCATATCCGACCTCAACAACGCCGAGGCCGTGGCGGTCAAGATCACGGACACCTTGCCCACCCATTTCGACGATGTCCGCCTGATATTCCAGAAGGAGAGGCGCGTCCTTGACAAGAAGCAGGGCGAGCAGATTATTAATCTGGTGAACGAATACCTTTAGGCGGGTGTTGCTTTGGAGGACTACGCACATATCCTAGATTATCTACCGCAAGGGCTACCTACGGAGAGAGGCTTCAGGAAAGAACCGGTAGCGTACGCCCTGGGCAGCACCGAGTTCAAGCTGTTCGAGCTGGTGCCCAAGCTGAACGTGATCATCAACCTGGGCGAAGTGGTCTACATCGGAAAGGACATGGACAAGCGCGACAAGATCATGCATGTCAAGCGCCGGGTGGGCTATGAGGAGCTCACCGCCGGGGCCCAGAGCGAGATGCCCTACGTGGTCATGGAGATAGTCAAGGAGAACGAGGACCTCTTCGTCAAGTTCTTCAACGAGGCCGAGTCCATCACCACCCGCTACCATGTGCTGGAGCTGCTGCCCGGACTGGGCAAGAAGACCATGTGGGCCATACTGGAGGAGAGGAAGAAGGGGCCCTTCAAGTCCTTCGCGGACATCGCCGCCAGGATACCCACCTTCAAGCACCCCGAGAAGGTCGTGGCCAAGCGCATCGAGGTCGAGCTCTCCGATCCCTCGCAGAAGTACCGCGTGTTCGTTTCCCGCTGAGATGATAAGCCTAGGGGAGCTGCGCTCCCTCCTGGAACGGTACGGCGTGCGGCCATCCAAGTTCAAGGGGCAGAACTATCTCATCGACCGCCGGGTGGCCGAGCGGGAGGTGGAGTACCTGGGGATCACCGCCGAGGACAGCGTTCTGGAGGTCGGCCCAGGCTTCGGGATATTGACCTCGGCCCTTCTGGAACGCACGTCCCAGGTCACGGCCATCGAGCTAGAGGAGGGCGCGGTGAACTATCTCCGTGACGCCTTCCCGCAGATGGAGGTCATACACGGGGACTTCCTGGAGGTACGGCCGCCGCACTTCGATCTGTTCATATCTAACGTTCCGTACAGCATCTCCTCCCCCCTGCTCTTCCGACTCCTGGACCTGGACTTCCGGCGGGCGGTGGTCATGGTGCAGAGGGAGTTCGCCGAGCGCATGGCCGCCACCAACAAGGACAAGGAGTACTCCCGCCTCTCCGTGAACGTCTACTACCGGGCGGAATGCAGGCTGCTGGAGAACGTCCCCCGCTCCCGCTTCTGGCCGGAGCCGGAGGTGGATTCCACCGTGGTGCTGCTCACCCCCCGCCCAGCCCCCTTCCCCGTTATCGAGGAGAGGCATTTCCTCCGACTGGTCGACATCCTCTTCCAGCAGCGCAGGAAGAAGATCGGCACCGTGCTGAAGCAGAAACGCATGCTCCCCGAGGACCGTCAGGGGATCCCGTACCTCGATGAGAGGGTGGAGCGGCTGTCCCCGGAGCAGATCGCCGAGCTCTCCGACG
>MVPZ01000121.1 GCA_002067045.1 Methanomassiliicoccales archaeon PtaB.Bin134
CACCTCCCCCTGATTGCCGGCGAGGTCCACGGCGTAGCATTCCAGGAGATGCGTTCCTTCCGCGGATATCTCCAGGGGGGAGGAGTACTCGCCCCAGGCGTCACCCTCCCAGCGGAAGTAGACCGGACAGCCCTGATCGAAGTGGTCCACCGACCCCAGGGTGATGACCACCGGCCCGTCGAACCAATCGTGGCTCGAGGGCTGACGGTCCGGAATGATGGATACCCCAGGGCCATGCGAATCGATGAGCACCTCCACCCGGGTCACCGGCCCGGCGTTCCCGGCCCTGTCTGCGGCGTAATATTCCAGCAGATGCACGCCATCCTCGGCCAATGCCACGGCCGACGAGTATGCGGTCCAGGCGCCCCCGTTCAGGCGGAAGCGTATCTCCTGCACCCCGCTGCCCGCGTCGATGGCGGAGATGGAGACCAGAACAGCGGAGGTGTAGCGGCCCTCCTCGCCCAGTTCACCCTGTACCTGGTGTTCGGATCCCGGGGCTGTCGTGTCGAGGTCCAAGGACAACGATCTCGTGGCCTGGTTTCCGGCCAGATCGGTCGATCTGTACTCCAGGGTGTGCTGCCCCTCCCCGGTGACCGTGACCGTTCCCGAGGCGGTCTGCCAGGGCCCGCCGTCCAGGCTGAATTGGACCGCTCGTGCGCCGTCCATGGCGTCAGTGGCCGTCAGGCTGACGTTGACCGCCGACCGGTACCAGCCGTTCTCCGGAACGCTGTCCGTCCGCACGGAAATGACCGGCGCGCGGGAATCGATGGTGACCTCCAGGCTTCTCACGCCCTCTATATTTCCCGCGCGGTCCGATGCGTAATGCTCCAGCACGTAGTGGCCGTCCTCGGTCAGCTGTACAGGGGACGAGTAGACCGACCATGCCCCGCCATTCAGGCGGTAGCGCAGGAGGTCAACCCCGCTGCCGACGTCGTCGCCTTGGAGGGTCAGTGAGACCGCGCCAAGATGGCGGCCTCCGCTGCCGAGGACCCCTTCCGCAGAGGCCTGGGACGAGGGGACCGTGGAATCTATCCTGATGACCATCGACCCCTGTCCCAGGTTGCCCGCGTCGTCCTGGGCCTCGAACTCCAGGAGATGCTCTCCTTCCCCAGCGACGGTTACGGCTCCCGCGTACTCCGTCCATCCGCCCCCGTCCAGACGGTATAGCAGGCCGCAGGAGGGGTCCAGGGCATCGATGACCGATAGGGTGACGCCCACCGCGTTCCGGAACCACCCATTCACCGCGGTGGCGTTGGCCTGGGCGGAGATGGTCGGCGGAGCGGTGTCCACCCTAATCTCCAGGTCCTGCGTGCCCTCCAGATTGCCCGCCCGGTCCAGGGACCTGAACTCCAGTAGGTGTACGCCCTGGCCCAGCTGCAGCGCCGCGGAGTGAACGGTCCAGCTGCCGCCGTTGAGGCGGTATTCTGTCCGCTCCACGCCGCTGATGCGATCCTCTGCGGAGAGGGACACCGATACGGTGGAGATGTACCAGCCGTTCAGACCGGCAATTCCGCTGGGAACCGCGGAGGTGATGGGCGCATCAAGGTCCACGGTGGTTCGGGCGTCTGGAGACCCCGGGGCCTGCTCCCGGTTGCCCTCCCCGTCCTCGCCAATCGAGTAGAAATGATAGGCCCCCTGGCCGGAGGCCTCATATGCATCGAACGATATCTCCGGGGAGGTCCAGGCCCCGGAGGGGTTGACCGAGGGCGCATACAGAGCGTACGAGCCGGAGGAGTTGAAGCGGTAGTACAGCTCCCAGTGGGCCAGGCCGCTGCCCCCGGCGTCGCTGGCCTGACAGCTGACCTGGAAGACTGCGGAGTTCGTGTGATCCGGGAGGGCCTCCAGCTGGGATGTGGGGGGTATGACGTCGGTCTGCACCAGGCCGGCGTTCACCGTTCCGGGGACGGACCTGGGCACCTCCGTTGAGCGGGCCACCACGGCCCCGGGAGCGGTGGAGTACGAACCCTGATGAAGCTCCAGCTGGAAGGAGGAGACCGTGCCGGTCGTGCTGGCGCTGCCCACCTTGAGATAGAAGTTGGTGGCCCCGGAGGAGTATTCGTCGCTGAAGGTGCTGACGTCCATGGCCATGAACGGGCACATCAGGTTGCTGCTTCCGGTGGTGAAGTACGTGCTTACCTTGTCCTGGGGGGAGGCGCTGCTTCCGACCCCCACCTCCAGGGACGCCTCGACGGAGGGCGCGGAGGAGAAGGTCCATGTGGCCAGCATGGTGGGCCGGTGGTCGGGAAGATCGGCCAGGTAGACCAGTGGGTACCCGAGCATCTCCTTGATGGCCCCGTAGGTGATGTAGTAGTAACCGCCCTGACCCCAGGACTTGCCCCAGGAGTTGACCACCTTGAACGCCCCGACGTCCCCGTCGTCCGAGATGGCATCGTCGTAACCCACGATGGTCTGACCGTGGTTGTAGGAGGCGTGGACGTACTCCTGCGCGGACATGATCTTGTTGCCGTCGGCGAAGGCGCTGGAGTACTGATTGGCGTCCATGGCGAAGCTGATGGGGCGGCCCAGGCCCAGCTGTTCCTTGATCAGGGAGACGACGGTGCTTGGCGATGGGTTGAACACGGAGGTGTAGGCGGAGATGCGATGCAGGGGGGCGGATCGCCAGGCGGCCTCCGGACCCAGCCCCTCGTCGTCCGATGCCAGGTAGGGATAGGAGGCCCAGGTGGCCGCCCCCAGCTGCTTTATGATCCGGGCGTTCTCCTGGAAGTTGGACCCCTCATGCCCGGGCCCGTTGACCTTGTTGTAGGTCCAGGAGGGGGAGAGCAGCTGGGAGTTGTTCCCTGTATTGGCCGAGGTCCAGCCCTGGTCCTTGGCCTCGATGTAGCCGTAGTTGTAGTAGGTGAGCGAGAAGGCCGCGCAGGAGCCCTCCGAACCCTGGCTCCGGACCTCCGGGAAGTACGGTTCCACGGAAAGGTCCAGCGAGGAGGCGGTGGGCACCTCGTACCCGTCCGTCCCCAGGTCCAGGTACATGTTGCCTATGGCCCGCTCCCACTCCTCCTCGGAGGGAGGAGCCAGGCCGGTGCCCAAGCCCCCAATGATGACGTTGTAGTCCACCCCCGGATCGCGGATCCCCGTGGCGGCCATCAGCGCAGGGAGGTCCTCCGCGGTGACCAGGCGATAGCGCGTTTCGGTGTCCAGGGGTGTGGAAGTTTCGGAAGCGGAGGCCCCCAGGCCAGGAAGCGAGCTCAGAAGGAACAGGAGAATGACCAGTGCGATAACCGTCCTCGGAAGGAAGGAGCGGACCATCTTAGATCGTTCAGGTTCCGCCGGCTTTATAACCGTGCGGTAGTGGGTATCAGACTTGATACTCAGTTCCTTTCCTCCGTTCCCATCCCACCATCAGTGCGCCAGCGCGATGTGACGCTAGCGGACGTCGGTCCAAGGCATCCGCAAATGCCGAAATGACATTTCGTTCTGACGTACCGATGATGTGAAGGAAGTATTTATAAGCGGGGAACTACAACTTATCTTACGCCTTGTAGGCTAAGGCGTCCGGAAGAAGGCCCATCCCAACTAACCCTCTCCCTGAATTGTCGTAAGATCCTCCGCCTATCCCCGCCGGACGCTGATATTTTGTTTAGGGGGCCCCCGATCATCTGATCAGAACATAATGAGATCCGCGGCCCTTTCCCTGCCGTAAGAGGTATCCTGCCCTATCCAATGCCTGAAGGTCATTGTAGGCAGTAGGCGAGGAGACATCGAGGGCGGAAGAGACCTCGCCTGTGGTTATCTCGCCCTTCTCCTCGACCATCCTGAGGACCTTTTTCTGCCTCTCGGTAATGACATGGAGCTCCCGGGAGGAGGGGCCAACGAGCGTGACCTTGAAGAAACCTCCGATCTCCTGGAAAGATGGTTCAGGGAGCCCGGCATCTATCATGCTGGCCCTGACCTTTGGTATCCCTGTGGCCATGCCCTCCAACAATCTCAGCTCGCGTAGTAGGCCGTATAAAAGGGGGTTCCGCTGCTTGGACAAAGAACCGATATCCTCGAGGGACAAGCCGGGAAGGAGCTTTCCGGGGTTCATAATCTCCAAGCGGTCTTCGAATATGCTGACCTGAACGGCGTTGCAGTCGAAATAGTCCCTATGCACCAGGGCGTTAATCAGCAATTCCCGAACCGCAGACACCGGATACTCGGGGACATCCTTGCGAATCATCCCCTCGATCCGGTGGCCGATCCTAATGTTGCGCATTATGAAGGATTCGGCCGCCGCGAGGTTCTCGAGGACGGTCCCATTGACGAATTGAGAATCGAGAACCATCACCCTTTCGCGTCCAGCAAATCTGGCCAGGCGTACTTCGCACTGCGGAACGGCCCTTTTCGGGCATTTGCTGAACATAAGGACCGCCGCGTTCCTTATCCGGCCATCCCGGTCCGCCACGCCAATGTTGAAAAGCAGGTCGGCAATTGAGACGTTCGAAAGATCGGCCAACGGTGAACGCTGTCTCATGTACTCCCGTATCTTGACCTCATCTAGGTCATCCATTAACTCATGGCTCAGCCTAGAATCGTATCTCAGCACCTCTCGATCCGTCAGGAACTGCATCATGGCCGCGCCTTCCATACGGAGGTTGGCGCTACCGGACCGGACGTATATCAGGCCGTGATGAGTGCAAAATGAGTCCGGAGCCATCAAACTGACCTCGATCTTGATGATCTTCTTCCCTTCCATGTCATCTATCAGGATTTTATGCAGCGGAACTGGTGAAACGCATTGGACCGCACCGGAAATACGCAACTGGACCTCGTCAAGCTTGGTCTCGTCTATTCCATTGACCTCGCCATCATCGCCCACTCCTACGATCAATGTCCCTCCTGCGGTGTTGGCGAAAGCACAGACGCACTGACCCAGGTCGTTGTAGTTGCTGACCGATTTCTTGAGCTCGAGCCCTTCCCCTTCTTGCATATCCGTAGGAGCACCTGGTCAGAATTGTTTTTAGTGATTATTTAATGATTATTAATGATTTTATATTGATTATGCTCGACTAACGATTAGCAGCGATGCTCCGTAGATATTATGATTGGAAAAAAGTAATAAGCGCCCATCGTTTGCCTCCCTCCGGTCAAAATGAACGATGCCGAGATAAACGCCGCCAAGGAGCATTTCGGGAAGATACTGAGGGAGCAGCTCAAGAGAGTGGAGGACATGAAGGCCTCCTCCGGCTGGCTGGACTACTCCAAGCTGGACAAGCTGATCATCGGCGTGGTGGGAGGGGACGGCATCGGCCCCTTCATCTCCAAGCACGCCGAGAACGTGCTCAAGGAGCTGCTGAAGGAAGAGATCTCCGCGGGAAAGGTGGAGGTCAGGACCATTGACGGCCTGACCATCGAGAACCGCTGCCGGCAGCTCAAGGCCATACCGGACGAGGTGCTGGTCGAGCTGAAGTCCTGCCATGTTATACTCAAAGGGCCGACCACCACCCCCAAGAAGGGCGACGGCATGCCCAACATCGAGTCCGCGAACGTGGCCATGCGCCGCGAGCTGGACCTCTTCGCCAACGTTCGCCCGGTGAGAATGCCGGAGCAGGGGATCGACTGGACCTTCTTCCGTGAGAACACCGAGGGAGCGTACGTCCTGGGAAGCAAGGGCGTGGACGTGAACGATGACATCTCCATCGACTTCACCGTGGCCACCACCCAGGGCAGCGAGCGCATCATCCGGCTGGCCTTCGACCACGCCCGGAAGACCGGCGTCAACCGCGTGACGGTGGTCACCAAGGCCAATGTCATCAAGAAGACCGACGGGAAGTTCCTGAGCATAGCCGAGCGCATGGCCAAGGAGTACCCGGAGGTCAAATGGGACGACTGGTTCATCGACATCATGACCGCCAAGCTCATCGACCCCTACCGCCGCTCGGAGTTCAAGGTCATGGTCCTGCCGAACCTGTACGGCGACATTCTTACGGACGAGGCGGCGCAGGTGCAGGGCGGAGTGGGCACGGCCGGTTCAGCGAACATAGGAATGCGCTACGCCATGTTCGAGGCCATACACGGCTCCGCCCCGCGCATGGTGGAGGAGGGACGGGCGCAATACGCCGACCCCAGCTCCATGATCAAGGCCGCGGCCATGCTGCTGAACCACGTGGGATATGTGGAAAAGGGCCGGAGGCTGGAGATGGCCCTGGACCTGTGCACCCAGTTCGAGAAGAGGATCAGGATGACCGGGCGCTCCGACGGTGCCACCGGGGAGGAGTTCGGCAGATACGTCCTGGAGACCGTGGCCAGGTCGGACCTAGAGGAGGCTTGGAGGAAGGCGTCCAGATTTCAATCATGAATTGGTGGAGTCGCGGTCATTCTTCCTGCAATGTCCAATCATTAAATATCATTAAATATCATTAAATATCATTAAACTATTGAATTTAATGATGAACAGTGAGGATCAGACCTCGGAGATGAAGAGGGATATCGATGATCCAGCGAGCATAGCGAAGACCGTATGCTCATTCGCGAATACCAAAGGGGGCGACATATGGATAGGCCTCACTGACGATGGGAATGTCGTAGGGATTGAGAAAGAGGGTCTTGATCGATGTCAACTGAGGTTATCAAATGGGATAAGGATGGTTCAACCCATCCCGCATCATGAGATCACCGTAGAGAACAAGGATGGAAAGCACATCGTCCACGCGCGTATCTTCCCGTTAAGTGACGATCGATTTTGCTCCTTTAAAGGATTGATCTATTACCGATCCGGCAGTTCGAATCTTAAACTCGAAGGAACGAGCCTTCATGATTTCCTAGTGAAGCGCAGAGTGATGGAATTTGATAAGGGGCCTACAGGAGCCGGGATAGATGATGTTGCCCCTGATAAGGTCCGGTCTTTCCTCAGGGTCCGATCCCCCAACCTGACGTTCGATGAAGGAACAATATCGCAGTATCTTGTCAAGCTTGAGGCAGCATATGAGGATGGCGTGTTCCACCTGAATAATGCTGGGGCACTGTTCTTTATCAAACGACCAGGGGATCATATCCCTCAGAACGAGGCTCGATGCGTGAGATTTAGAGGGATTGCCCCGATTGATATTATCGATCAAAAGATCATCAATGACACTGTTCCCGAGTCCATTGAATTTTGCCAAGATTTCATTTCGAGACATACGATGACCGGCATGAAGATAGAGGGTATGAGGCGCAAGGACCTTCCAGAATACCCGGAGGATGTTCTGCGAGAGGCCACGGTCAATGCATTCGCCCACAGGGATTATTTCAGCGCAGCCTCGATACAGATTAACGTCTTCGACGATCGTATAGAATGGGTCAATCCAATAGTACTCCCAGATGGAATGACCGTGGAAAATTTAAATTCAGTATCTATTCCTCGTAACCCGTTGGTATATCGATATCTCCGTGACCTCGGTTATATCGAAGGTTTGGGAACGGGGTTGCCTAGAATTCGGGCTTCCCTGAAACGTGGTGGCTTTCCTGACCCGGTTCTAGAACAGATCGGACCGCTGTTTCGGCTGACCGTATACAATCGCGGTCGGAACGTGGAAAGAGTGGAAGGATTGAACGAGCGACAAGGCTCGTTCATTAAGGAATTGGGGGTGGCGGACTATTTTACATCGGGTCAATATGCCGAAAGATTCAGTATATCCAGGCCTACTGCGGTTAAAGAGCTGAACGAGCTATGCACCCTGGGAATACTGATAAAAAAGGGGAGAGGACCCTCGACCAGATATGCAAGAGCGGCCAAGACAATAGATAATTGGATAATTAACGAAAATTAATGATATTTAATGATAATTTTCAATGTCATTGACCTTTGCCGGATTGGGTGACCATCGAAGATCGTAGTGCTGGAGAGGGGGAGCGAGGTCGTGGAGGTCTTTTATCCTGAGTTCGACAGTTGATTCAGTCGAAATTGGGTCGGGTTCGATGATGAGTTAATGCTGGACGCGGCAGCGTCCAGCATTGAAAATATCAACATTTTCACCATAACCCGACCTAGCTAGGTGTCAAGGTCAGGTATTAAGGCAGATG